>NZ_JBVJJA010000010.1:0-177026 GCF_055586005.1 Micromonospora sp. NPDC051924 | reverse complement strand
TTGGAGTGACAAACCTTGATACCGGAACTCCGCTTCTCACTCTCTGATCAACACACCCTTGACCGGCCTCTCCCACGCCTAACTGAACGGCGTTGGGACTAGCCATACTGCCGCTCAGCGTGTCCCGGCGTCTTGCGCGCTGGTCGGGACAACATCTCGGACCGACATGTCTCTCAGACATGAATATGCCGCAGAGACATATCCGTCTTACCTTCACTGGCTGGTTCGGCGGCTACCAGCGGTAGCGGCGTCAACCGGCCGGCCCTCATCGGGAGGCGTCACCCCCACAGGGCGGCCACGGCGGCAGCGTGTGCCGCGCCGACAGCCCGGCCGGCGCGGGCGGACGGTGCCCGGGTCGCCGGCGACAGCGCGTTGGTGCCGAACGCCTCGACGGATGCCTGGTCGGCGCTGATCACGTGGACGGCGGCCGGGGCGAGTGCGGCGATCTCGGCGTCTAGATCGCCCCATGGCTGCGGCGTGTCGGCGAGGACCGGCTGGATGATCAGTACGCGGTCGGCCCCGGCGGCCAGGTCGGCGTTGGTCATCGACCGCACCCCGCCGTCGACGTAACGGCGGTCGCCGATCGCGACGGGCGGCCAGACGCCGGGTACCGCGCAGCTGGCGGCGACGGCATCGCGCAGGGCCACACCGGACTCGGGGGTGAAGATCGCCTCGGCGCCGGTCTCGGCGTCGACCGCGGGCAGCAGTACGCGCCGGGTGGGCCACTGCTTCACCGGGAGCCGGGCGTCGATCGCGGCGAGCCGGACGGCCGGGTCCACCGTTTGCGCGGCGAGGGCCAGCTCACCCAGCCGGCGGCGGGCGTCCTCCGGCCCGGTTGCGCCGGCCAGCACCGCGGCGTAGTCGGCGAAGAGCCTCTCCGTGTCGACGTCGACCTCGATCTCGGCGGTCTCCGGGCGCAGCTGGGCCGCGTACAGGTCGTCGAGCGCGACGCCGCTGGTGATCTGCGCGGCGACCGACGAGCCGGCGGAGGTGCCCACGACCAGGTCGGCGGCGAGGATCCGGTCGGCGAGCGCCGGATCGGCGTCGGCGATGCCGCGCAGGACGCCGAGTTCCCAGGCGATCCCGGCCACCCCGCCACCGGCGAGTACGAGTGCGTTGGTCATGATCGCCAGCCTCGCACGCATGACGGGCACAGTGGACCCCTTGTCGGGCGCCTCACAGCACCCGGGTCACCTGCTCGGCGGCGATCCGGACATCCAGCGTGGACCGGTCGAGGTTGGCGCAGATGACCACCGACGCGCCGGCAGCCAACGGGGCCAGCAGCCACTTCAGCGGCTGCTCGTGCTCGGCCGCGTCGACCAGCAACCGGTCGCCGGCCCGCAGGTCGAGTTGCTCGGCGATGTCTGCCGCGAGCCGCCGCCACGCGCCGTAGCTGGTGCCGTCCGGGGTGGCCGGGTCGGCCGGGTGGACGGCGGCGTAGTCGGGCGGGGTGGTGGGGTGCCGGAGCACCTCGGCGGACCAGTCGAGCCAGCCCACCGGCACCTCAGCGAGAGGCCCCGGTCCGGTGCCGACGAGGTAGCGGTGCGTCCCGTCGGGTACGTCCTCCAGCCAGTCGTCGAGGCGTTCCGGGGTCACGAACACCGCGTCGTACGGCCGGTCGGCGCCTGGTTCGAGGACCGGCAGCCCCGCGGTGGCCCGCGGCCGGAACGACACCGCCATCCCGACCGACCAGGCGCCGACCAGCACTGCGGCGGTCCGCCAGTGCGGCGGCAGCAGCACCGCGACCCGGCTGCCGGGGCCGAGTCCGCAACCGTCGCGCAGCAGCGCCGCGCTCCGCGCCGCCCACCCGCCGAGCTGCTGCGCGGTCAGTGCGGTGCGCTCCCCGGTCGCGTCGTCGTAGTAGGCGAACAGCGGAAGGTCGGCCGCGCGCGGCGCGTCGGCCGGAACGGTTACGGGCGTGTGGACAGCCATCGGGGCGCTCCTCCCTGCCGGTCCGCCCACCCTAACGATCCAGCGTCAGCGGCAGAATCGGTCCACCAGGAGCGCCAACCGCCGCTCGTGTTCCTCCCGCCGCAGTCGGCCGTTGCGCATCAGCGTGACCAGGCCGTGCAGCCCACTCCAGAAGGTCTCGGTGAACGTCTCCAGTTCGTCGTCACCGGCGAAGGGGCGCAGGGTCTCGGCCAGCTCGGCGAAGGCCCGGGCCAGCTCGACCGGCACGTCCTGGCTGGCGAAGGGCAGTTCGGTGGGGAGATTGAAGATCGCGTCGTAGAGGGCCGGCCGGCGTTCGGCGAACGCGGCGTACGCGTTGGCGATGCCGGCCACCGCCTGCCGCGCGTCGGTCGCCTCGGCCCGGGCGGCGGCGAGTTCGGCGGCCAGATCGCCGCAGCCCTCCACGGCGACCGCCGCCATGATGGCGCCCTTGCCCTTGAAGTGGCTGTAGAGGACGGGCTGGCTGTACTCGATCTCGGCGGCGAGCCGACGGGTGGTGACCGCGTCCCAGCCCTCCGACTCGGCCAGCTCCCGGGCCGCGGCGATGATCGCCCGTTCCCGTTCCGCCCGCTCCCGCTCCCGGCGCGCCTGAATCGACATGACCAGAACTCTAGCACCGCTAGCCAATCTGCCGTCGCTCTGCTAGCTTCGCTCTCACATCTAGCAGCGCTAGCGTTCGGAGTCGAACATGCTCAGCACCATCGCCTACGGGCTCGCCGTCGTCCTCAGCCTCTTCTGTGTCTTCATCGGCGCCCGATTCCTCCTCGCGCCTCAGGCCTCCGCCGCCGGCTACGGCGTCCCGGCCAAACCGGACGGAGACTCCGCCTACCTGACGATCAAGGGCGTGCGCGACCTCAGCTACGGCCTGCTGGGCCTTGCGCTGATCGCCTTCACCAGCGCCGACGCCGTCGCCTGGTACATGCTGATCGTCGCGCTCTGCCCGCTGGGAGACACCGTCATCGTGCTGCGGCACGGCGGGACGAAGGCCGTCGCCTTCGGCATCCACTTCGCCACCGCCGTGGCCGTCCTGCTCGACGCCGTCCTGCTGTTCGCCCTCTGACCCACGCCGCCCGCCGCTGACCCCCATGCGCGAACTGCCCGGGCCGCTCAGGACCCGGGCAGTTCGCGCATGGGACTACCCGTGGAACATGACGACGTCGGTCGGACGCTTCACCTTCACCGCGACGCCGTAGTCGAACAGCTCGAGGGTCGAGCTGAACGTGCCCTTGTCGAGCCGGCCCTTCGCCGTTGACTGCCAGGTGCCGGTGAGTGCCACCTTCGCGATCCGACCGTCGCCGTCGAGCGTGACGTCCCCGGACGTGGTGGTCGACCCCTTCTCCTCCGACGTCGTGTACTCGAAGTGCAACGTCCCGTCAGGCTTCTGCGAGATGCTGGCGTTCGCGCTCTTCAGCGCCGCGAACAGGGCCGCCGGGTCGGGCGACGTGGCGCCCAGGACGCCGCTTCCGTCGTCGTAGAGGGACAGCCGGTCGTGCTTCCCCGGGTACTGGCCGTACCGGCCGTACGTCTCGTGTTCCGGGCCCTTGTCGGCCGGCAGCTTGCCGAGCGGGCGTTCCCCGCCGATGTACCGGGTGCCGTTGATCAGCAGCTCGGTCATGACCGAGTCGTCCTGCGGCGCGCGGACGTACCCGGTGGCGGTCCTGGGATCGAACGCGCCCTCGTACGTCAGCCCGCCCGGCCCCGAATTGGTCAGCCGCATCCGGTAGCTGATGTTCTCGCTGGCGGCGACGGCCGAGACCAGCTTCATCCCCGGCGGGGCCGACGCCGGCTGCGCCGCCTCGGCGGTGACGCCGGGACGGTCCGGCGTCGGCGTCGGCGTCACCGCCGCGGTCGCGACGCTGGCGACGCCCAACGCCAGCAGCGCGAACGTGCCGCCGATCAGCGTGGCCGTCCGGCGTCGGCGCGCCCGCCGGCCGCGATCGAGCAGCACCCCCACCGGGGGTACGGAGTCCGACCCGCCGTCGACGATGTCGTGCAGCCGGCTGGCGAGACGCTCATCGAGCGTGTTCATGACTGGTCACCTGCTCACTGGATAGGAGGGTTCATCGAGAAAGTGGCGAAGCTTGTCCAGCGCCCGGGCGTTCTGGCTCTTGACGGTGCCCACCGAGCAACCCAGCAGCCGAGCGACCTCACGCTCGGTCAGGTCCTCGTAGTGGCGGAGCACCACCACCGCACGCTGCTTCGCCGGTAGCGACATCAGCGCCCGGCGCAGGACGACGGCATCGGAGCCGATGTCGCCGGCCGGGGCGGCCCGGTCGGGGACGGCCGCGACGAGGCTCTCGCGGCGGCGCCGTCGCCAACCGGACGTGTGGTTGTTGACCAGGGCTCGGCGCAGGTAGGCGTGCGGGTCGTCGAGCCGCGACAGCCGCCGCCACCGCTCGTACACCTTGACCAGGCTGTCCTGGAGCAGCTCCTCGGCCCGCCATCGATCACCGGTCAGCAGCATGGCCAGCCGGATATGTCGCTGCCAGGCGATCTCGACGAATGCGACGTACGACCGGTCCGCCGCGGACAGTGGTTGCGTTTGGTCGGTCACGCCCCTAACACGTGGCGGCGTCCCAGAAGGTTGTCACGGGCCGTGGCGTCTCCGAAAAGGCCTACAAACCGGCCGGCAACTCCGGTCCGCCGTCCAGGAGCGGGGCCAGCAGGTCGCCCCGCTTCGCCACCCGCTTCAACACCTCATCGGCCGTGTACGGCTTGGTCGACGGCCGCTTCCCGGCCGCCCCGGCGGAGACCTCGTCCCAGGTCAGCGGGGTGGACACCGACGGCACCGCCTGCGCCCGCAGCGAGTACGGCGCCACCGTGGTCTTCGCCGCGTTGTTCTGGCTCCAGTCGATGAACACCTTGCCGGGGCGCAGGTTCTTGGCCATCTTCGACACGATCAGCTTCGGGTGCGCCTTCTCCAACTCCTGCGCGATCCGCCTCGCATAGGCGGACACGTCATCCGAGGATTGGGTCCCCGCGATCGGGCAGCAGAGCTGCATGCCTTTCTTCCCCGAGGTCTTCGGGTACGCGTCGATGCCGTCGTCGGCGAGCCGGTCCCGCATCAGCAGCGCCACCTGGCAGCACTGTTTCAGCGCCGCCGGGGCACCCGGGTCCAGGTCGACGACCATCATGTCCGGGTGCGCGCCGATCTGCCACTGCGGCGTGTGCAACTCCAGGGCGGCGAGGTTGGCCAGCCAGACCAGGGTGGGCAGGTCGTCGCAGACGACGTAGTCGATGGTCTCCCGCCCCTTGCTCGACCCGGGGGCGGGCAGGTTCTCGGTGCGTACCCAGTCGGGGGTGGCGGCCGGCGCGTTCTTCTCGAAGAACGAGCCGCCCTCGACGCCGTTGGGGAAGCGGATCCGGGTGAGCGCCCGGTCCCGCAGGTGCGGCAGCAGCACCGGGGCGATCCGGGTGTAGTAGTCGATCACCTCGCCCTTGGTGAAGCCAGCCTTGGGGTAGAGCACCTTGTCCAGGTTGGACAGCTCCAGCGCGCGCCCCTCGACGTCCACCTTCAACCGCTCAGCCGGCATCCTCGACCTCCTCGGCGGGTTTGTCGGGGCGCAGCCGCAGGATCCGCGGGAAACGCAGCCGCCCGTCCGGGGTGCGCTGGCCGTACTTCACCTCCACCACGATCTGGGGCGTTACCCAGATCGCGCCCCGGGCATCCTCGCGCGGCACGTCGCCGGCGAACGGGGACGCGGCGCTGCGCAGCGGTTCCAGCTCGCGCAGCAGCTCCCGCTCCAGGGCCGCGCCGATCCCGCCGCCGACCCGGCCCCGGTAGGTGAGCCGCCCGTCCGGCCGGGGCACCCCGACCAGCAGGCCGCCGATCTTCCGCGCGCCCGGCCGCCAGCCGCCGACCACGAAGTCGCCGGTCACCTCCAGCTTGACCTTGACCCAGTCGGGCGAGCGCACCCCGGCGCGGTAGGCCGAGTCGACCCGCTTGGCCATCACCCCCTCCAGGCCGTGCTCGCCGGCCGCCTCGTAGGTGGCCGGGCCGTCGGGGAAGGCGGGCGGCACCGCCCACCGGGCGGCGCCGAGCCCGAGCGACTCCAGCGCCGCCCGCCGCTCCCGCCAGGGCCGGCCGGTGAGGTCCTCGCCGTGCAACCGGAGCAGGTCGAAGATCATGTACGTCACCGGGACGCTGGCCGCGAGCCGGGCCGCCTTCGCCGCGTTCCGCACGTGCATCCGCTCCGCGAGGGCGGTGAACGACGGCTGCCCGTCGGTGAAGAGCACCACCTCGCCGTCCAGCAGGGCGTCGTCGACCTGCTCGGCCAGGGTGATCAGTTCCGGGTACGCGACGGTGATGTCGACGCCCGAGCGGGCAAAAAGGTGCTGGCGGTGGTTGACGATGTCGGCGAGCGCCCGGACCCCGTCCCACTTGAACTCGTACGCCCAGCCGGCACCCGCCGGGAGCTGCCCGGTCATCGCGAGCATCGGCTTCAGGGGCGCGCCGGGCACCTTCTGACTGTAGTTGCGCGCGGAAGAGCGTGCAGGTCGTTCGATCATTTGCGATTCTGGTCAGAGCCGGGGAGAGGAGCGCGGTATGCGAGCCATCTGGAAAGGAGCGGTGTCGTTCGGCCTGGTGTCGATCGGGGTGAAGGTCTACTCGGCCACCGAGGAGAAGGACATCCGTTTCCACCAGGTGCACCGTGAGGACGGCGGCCGCATCCGCTACAAGCGCACCTGCCAGGTCTGCGGCGAGGAGGTCACCTACGACGACATCGCCAAGGGGTACGACATCGGCGGCGGCGAGATGGTCATCCTCACCGACGAGGACTTCGCCGAGCTGCCGCTGAGCACCTCGCACGCGATCGACGTGCTGGAGTTCGTACCGGCCGAGCAGGTCGACCCCATCCTCTACAACAAGGCCTACTTCCTCGAGCCGGAGAGCTCGGCCACCAAGCCGTACGTGCTGCTGCGCGACGCGCTGGCCGACTCGGAGCGGGTGGCGATCGTCAAGGTGGCGCTGCGCCAGCGGGAGCAGCTCGCCACCCTGCGCGTACGCGAGGGCGTGCTGCTGCTCAACACGATGCTCTGGCCGGACGAGGTGCGCCAGCCCGACTTCGGCTTCCTCGACGAGGACCTGAAGGTACGGCCGCCGGAGCTGGCCATGGCCAGCTCGCTGATCGACTCGATGGCCGGCGAGTTCGAGCCGGACGCCTTCACCGACGACTACCGGGCGGCGTTGCAGGAGGTCATCGACGCCAAGATCGAGGGCCGCGAGGTGGTCCAGCCGGAGGAGGAAGAGGCCGCCCCGGCCGCCGCGGTGGACCTGATGGCCGCGCTGAAGGCGTCGGTGGAGCGGGCCCGGGCGGCCCGGGGCGAGGCGCCGGCCGGCGCCGGGGCCGAGCCGACCCCGATCTCGGCGGCCCGTTCGGCGCAGAAGGCGGCGAAGAAGGCGCCCGCCAAGAAGGGTGCCGAGAAGAAGGCCCTGGCCAAGAAGGCGGCGGAGAAGAAGGCGGCCGCGAAGAAGGCCGAGCCGGCGAAGAAGGCCGCCGCCAAGAAGGCCCCGGCCAAGAAGGCCCCCGCGAAGAAGGCGGCCCCCCGCAAGACCGCCTGAGGCTGTTAGGAGGGCCCCCTTTCATACGCGAAGCGTTGACAGGGGGCCCTTCCTCTCAGCCCCGGCCGAGCTTCTCCGTCGGGGTGATCCGGACGATCACCCGCTCCTCGCCGGGCTGGCGGAACGGGTAGGTGTCCTGCCCGAGGTACTTCTGCGCCATCCGGTCAATGTGCTCGTCGGCGCCCTCGGTGACGAGCTCGGCGCTGCCCTTCACCCAGAGGGTGCGGAAGTCGTTCGCCTTGTCCACGACCGAGACGGCGACCACCGGGTTACGGGCGATGTTGACGTACTTCTGCCGGCCCTTGGCGGTGTTGAACACGATGTGCTCGCCGTCGGTGTCCACCCAGACCGGGGTGACGTGCGGGCTGCCGTCGGCCTCGACGGTGGCCACGTGGGCGAGCTGCGGCTCGGAGAGCAGGGCCAGGTCTTCTTCGGTGAGGATCGCCATGGTCGTGAAACTACTCCCGGAAACCGCCACCGACCCGTCTCCTGTCCCATCCGGGCCGGCCGTAGGAGCACGGGGGGCGTCCGGCCGGGTACCGTGTGCGCTGGCCTCGGCGGCGGCCCGCCGGGGGCGCACCCACCCCACTCAGCAGGGAGTCGACGTGAGCGAGCGCGTGCAGAACCGGTCGGCGGGCCAGGGCCCGGGCACCAAGGCGGAGCGGCGGCTGGCCGCCCAGCTGGCGGCGAAGAAGGCCGCCGAGGCGCGGCGTCGCCGGCAGTCGATGCTCGGCGCGTTCGTCGGTGTCCTCGCGGTGGCCGCGCTGATCGGTGGCATCGTCTGGCTCAACAACGGTGACGACCACAAGAAGCCGGCGGCCGACGCCAGCCCGTCGGCCAGCTCGATCGTCGAGCCCAGCGTCGCCGCCCCGGCGCTGCCCGAGGGCGCCGACCCGGCGCTGGCCACCCGGCCGCAGGTCGAGGCGGGCAAGGGCGAGCTGAAGAAGCTCACCGTGACCACCCTGATCAAGGGCAAGGGCCCCGCGGTGCAGAAGGGCCAGCAGATCACCACCAACTACGTGGGCGTGTTCTACAAGGACGGCAAGGAGTTCGACGCCTCCTGGAACAACGGCCAGCCGGCCACCTTCCCGATCGGCGTCGGGCAGGTCATCCCGGGCTGGGACCAGGGCCTGGTCGGCGTGCCGGTGGGCAGCCGGGTGCAGCTCGACATCCCGGCCGAGCTGGCGTACGGCAACGACGCGTCGGGTGGCCGCCCGGCCGGTCCGCTGCGCTTCGTCGTGGACGTGCTCGCCGCGCAGTAGGTCACACTGGGCTTCCGCCCGTTCACCCACCGGCAGTAGGTTCATGGTCATCGCGGGTGGCCCCCGCCCGCGATGACCTGACCGACCGACGCGGAGGTGCACGTGGCGGCGCTGGACGATCCCCGGTTCGCCCGGGTGATGTGGACGCTCTTCGAACCGGTCCACGCGGTGACCTACTTCCACCCGCGCGCCCGCGCCGCGTACGAGGCGGTCGGGCTGCGCGGCTACTGGCGGGGCTACTTCGCCGGCCGGGCCGCCCCGCTCGGACCGGTCGACGCGCCGGCCGTGATCGCCGCGTTCTTCAGCTTCGCGCCGCCGATGGTGGCCCGGGCGCTGCCCTCGGTGTGGCGGCTGGCCAGCCCGGAGGAGGCGCTGCGCGCCCGGCTCACCGGCGCGGTGCAGGCGCTCGCCGAGTTCACCTACGAGCTGCCCGAGGCGCACCTGGCCGAGGCGGCCGACCTGCTGGAGGAGGCGGCCGGGCGGGTCGAGATCGCCGGCCGGGTGCTCGGCGCGGTCAACGCCGCCCTGCCCCGGGGCGAGTACCCGCTGGCCCGGCTCTGGCAGGCCGCCACGACGCTGCGCGAGCACCGGGGCGACGGGCACGTGGCGGCGCTGGTCACCACCGGGCTGGATCCGGTCGAGGTGGTGGCCTGGCGGTGCCGGGTCGACCAGTCCCGCGAGTTCCACCAGCGGGCCCGGGGTTGGACCGATCAGGAGTGGGTCGCCGCCGAGCAGCGCCTGGTCGAGAAGGACTGGCTGACCGTCGACGGCGGGCCGACCGAGCACGGCACGGCGACGTTCCGGGCCGTCGAGGAGGCCACCGACCGGGCCGCCGCCGGCCCGTGGCGGGCGCTGGGCGCGGAGCGTACGGCGCGGGTGCGGGAGCTGCTGGAGCCGATCGCCACCCGGTGCCGCACGATCATCCCGCCGCAGGCCCCGATCGGCCTGCCCGCGCAGCGCTCGACCACCCCGGCCGGCTGACCCGGCGGCGGGCCCGTCGGGCAGGATGGGCGGCATGTGGATCGTGGAACTGGCCTTCACCGACGCTCCGGAACGGCTCGCCGCCCGGCCCGCCCACCGCGAGCTGCTCACCGCCCTGCACGCCGAGGGCAAGGTGCCGATGTCCGGGCCGCTGGCCGACGACTCCGGCGCCGTGCTGATCTTCGACGTGCCGGACCGGGCCGCGCTGGACGACCTGCTCGCCGCCGACGCGTACTTCACCACGCCCGGGGTCGAGGTCGTCCGGGTCCAGGAGTGGGCACCGTTCCTGACCTGAGGCCGGCCCGCGGTTCGGGCAGGATGGGCGGCATGGTGGACGCGGTGCTCTTCGACCTGGACGGCGTGATCGTGAACTCGGAGCCGGTCTGGGAGGAGGTCCGGCGGGCGTACGTGGCCGCGCACGGCGGCACCTGGCAGCCGGACACCCAACGCCGGCTGATGGGGATGAGCACCGGCGAGTGGGCCGCCTACCTCAGCGGCGAGCTGGGCGTCGACCGGTCCGCCGAGCAGGTCGCCACCGAGGTGGTGGCGGAGATGACCCGGCGGTACGCGGAACGCGTACCCCTGATCGACGACGCGGACGCGGTGGTGCGCCGGATGGCCGCGCGGTGGCCGCTGGGGCTGGCCAGTTCCTCCCCCACCCGGCTGATCGCGGCGGCGCTGGCGGCCACCGGCCTGGCCGACGCGTTCGGCGCGACACTCTCCACCGAGGAGACCGCCCGGGGCAAGCCCGCGCCGGACGTCTGGCTGGCGGTGGCGGAACGGCTCGGGGTGGACCCGGCCCGGTGCGTGGCCGTCGAGGACTCCTCCAACGGGGTCCGCTCAGCGGCGGCCGCCGGGATGCGGGTGGTGGCCGTGCCGCACGGGTCGTACCCGCTGGACCCGGACGCCGAGCAGCTCGCGGCGGCGCTGCTGCCCTCGATCGACGCGCTCACCCCGACGGTGGTGGAGCGGCTCGACTGAACGACTTGCTCCTGACGCGACGTCAGGTCATAGCGTCGGTCCCCGGCGCCGCAGAGTGCGGTGACGCGAGAGGGAGTGGGACGTGGCGTCCACCTGGCGGATCGGCGAGCTGTGCCGGCGTACCGGGCTGACCGTCCGGACCCTGCACCACTGGGACCATGTGGGGCTGCTGCGGCCGTCCGCGCGCACCTCGTCCGGGCACCGGCTCTATGCCGAGCGGGACGTGGACCGGTTGTACCGGATCGTCGCGCTGCGCGAGCTCGGCCTGCCACTGGAGACCATCGGCGCACTGCTGGACGGGGGCGGCACGGGTGGGCCGGCGCTGGCCGAGCTGCTCGGCGAGCACCTGGCGCACGTGGAGCGGCAGCTCGCCGCGCTGGGCGGCCTGCGCGACCGGCTGGCCGCGCTGGTGCCGGCCGTACGCGCCGCCGGGGGTGCCCCGTCCCTCGACCTGCTCGCCCTGATCCAGGAGGTGACCACGGTGGACGACACCATCAGGAACTACTTCACCGAGGAGCAGCTCGCCGCGTTGGCGCAGCGGCGGGAGCGGCTCGGCGAGGACGCGATCCGCGGCGTACAGGAGGAGTGGCCCGGGCTGATCGCCCAGGTCCAGGCGGAGCTGGACGCCGGGACGGACCCGGCGGAGCCGCGGGTACGGGCGCTGGCGCAACGCTGGATGGAGCTGCTGGAGGCGTTCCACGGCGGGGACCCGGGACTGCGGGACTCGCTCTACCGGATGCAGGCCGAGAACAGCGCGGACATCGCCCGCCAGTTCGGCGGACCGTCCCCGGAGCTGATCGACTACGTGAAGCGGTCGGTCGCGGCCGGCTGAGCCGACGCTCTTCGGCCGGCCGCTCGGACCGCTCGGTGGGCCGCGGCTGCACTCCCGCGCCGCCCCGCCCAGCGGCGAGGGCCATTTTCAGGGAAAGAGTGGCCTTGGCGGCTCGTGAGGCCACTCTTTCCTTGAAAATGCGCGGATCTTGGGGCGAGACGCCCGGCGCGCGGGGCGGAGCGGCGCGCGGGAGTGGAGGCGGCGGCTCAGATCGCCCGGCTCCGGCTCGACCTGGGCAGGAACGGCCGGGGTGGCGGCTCGCCGGCCGGCGGTTCCTCGTCCGGCCGGGCCGGATCGTCGGGTCCGCCCCGGCCCGGTGCGGTGCCGGGGTCTGCCGTGGCCGCCCGGGTCCGCGCGGCCCGGCGTTCCACCACCGGTACGTCCCACATGCCGCCCTCCTGCCGCCGACTACCGGGTTGTACGTTTCCCAGGGGCGCCCGGATCGGAATGATCAGGGAGCGGCCGGGTAGCGCACCCGGTGGCGCACGTGGTGACGGCGAGGGGACGGCGATGAAGGCGATCGTGTACGAGCGCAACGGGGACGCCTCGGTGCTCCAGCTGGTCGAGCGGCCCGTGCCGGAGCCGAGCCCGGGCGAGGTGCTGGTGCGTACGGCGGTGGCCGGGGTGAACCCGACGGACTGGAAGGCCCGCCACAACTGGCCGCTGCCGGAGGGCTGGCAGATCCCGGGCCAGGACGGCGCGGGCGTGATCGAGGCGGTCGGCGAGGGCGTCGACCAGATCCTGATCGGGTCGCGGGTGTGGATCTGGGAGGCGGCCTGGCAGCGGCCCTGGGGCACGGCCAGCGAGTACACCGTGGTCCCGGTGCGGCACACGGTCCGGCTGGGTTCCGCCTCGTTCGACCTGGGCGCCTGCCTGGGCATCCCGTTCATGACCGCGCACCGCTGCCTCACGGCCGGCGAGTTCATGCCGGACAAGCTGCACGCGGGCGCGCTGAGCGACCACGTGGTGCTGGTGCAGGGCGGGGCCGGCGCGGTGGGCAACGCGGCGATCCAGCTGGCCCGCTGGGCCGACGCCTGTGTGATCGCCACGGTGAGCACCCCGGAGAAGGCGCAGCTCGCGGCGGCGGCCGGCGCCAACTTCGTGATCAACTACCGGGAGCAGGACCTGGTCGAGGAGGTCCGCAAGATCGCGCCCGACGGGGTGCACACGATCGTCGAGGTCTCCGCCGCCCGGAACGCCGCCGCCGACGTGCAGATCCTGCGGACCGGCGGGGCGGTCTGCGTCTACGCGGACGACGGCGGCGACGAGGTGACCCTGCCGATCCGGCCGCTGATGGTGCCGAACGCCCGCTGGCAGTTCGTGCTGATCTACACCGCGCCGAAGGCGCGCAAGGCGCAGGCCGTGACTGACATCGCGGCGGCGGTGGCGCAGGGCGCGATCCGGGTCGGCGAGGAGGCGGGCCTGCCGCTGCACCACTATTCGCTGGCCACGACCGCGGCGGCGCACACGGCGGTGCAGGACGGCGCGGTCGGCAAGGTGTTGGTGTCCACGAGTGAGGCCGGATAGCGCGAAACGGATTTCTCCGACATCAGGACAGAGGCGAACAAGTTTCGCGAGAATGACTGTGCGGGTCGCCCCGCATGGACGGGCGGCCCCGGCGCGGTGCGAACGCCGGGGCCGCCCTCTGGGGAGGGATGCTTTTGGAAGCTGGTCCCTTACCCGTGTTGGCGACGGTACGCCGGAAAGTGTTACGGCGCGGTCAGTTCGCGTACCTCGAGGTCGCCCTCCGCGTACCGGGAGCGCACCACCTTCTTGTCGAACTTGCCGACGCTGGTCTTCGGGACCGCGTCGATGAACGCCCAGCGCTCCGGCAACTGCCAGCGCGCCACCGACTTCGCCAGGAATTCCCGCAGCTCCTCGGCACTGACCGAGGCGCCCTCCCGGACCACCACGGTGGCCAGCGGCCGCTCGTCCCAGCGCTCGTCCGGCACGCCCACCACGCACGCCTCCAGCACCGCCGGGTGGGCCATCAGGGCGTTCTCCAGCTCGACCGAGGAGATCCACTCCCCACCCGACTTGATGACGTCCTTCGCTCGGTCGGTCAGCGTGATGTAGCCGTCCGCCGAAAGCGTGCCCACGTCCCCGGTACGCAGCCAGCCGTCCCGGAACTTCTCCTCGTCCGGGGTGTCGTCGCCGACGTACCGGGAGGTCACCCACGGCCCCCGGACCTCCAGCTCGCCGACGGAGGTCCCGTCGGCGGGCAGCGGCTCGCCGAGCGGGCCGACGATCCGCGCGGCGACCCCGGCCGGGATCCGGCCCTGGGTGTAGCGGTACCGCCAGGCCGCCTCGCCGGTCGCTCCGGCCGGCGGCCGGGAGACCGAGCCCAGCGGGGACATCTCGGTCATCCCCCAGGCGTGGATGACCTCGATCCCGTACCGGTCCTGGAAGGCGTGCATCAGCGCCGGCGGGCAGGCCGAGCCACCGACGATCACCTCCTTCAGCGAGGAGGTGTCCACGTCGTGGCTGTCCAGCCAGGCCAGCAGGTCGGTCCAGATGGTCGGCACCGCGCCGGCCAGGGTGGGCCGCTCGGCGGTGATCATCGCGGCGATCGGCTCGGCCTGGAGGAACCGGTCCGGCATGATCAGCGACGCGCCGGAGAGGAACGACGCGTACGGCAGGCCCCACGACATCGCGTGGAACATCGGCACGATGGCCAGCTCCCGGTCCTTCGGGCCGAGCCCGAAGCCCTCCGGCATGCAGACCTGCAACGAGTGCAGGTAGATGGAGCGGTGCGAGTAGGCGACCCCCTTGGGGTTGCCGGTGGTCCCGGAGGTGTAGCAGAGCGCCGCGGCGTCCCGCTCGTCCACCTCGGGCCAGTCGTAGCGGTCCGGCCGGTCGGCCAGCAGGGCGTCCCAGTGGTGTACGGCGATCCGGTCGCCGGCCGCCGCCACCAGC
Organism: Micromonospora sp. NPDC051924; assembly: GCF_055586005.1. Classification (NCBI taxonomy): domain Bacteria; kingdom Bacillati; phylum Actinomycetota; class Actinomycetes; order Micromonosporales; family Micromonosporaceae; genus Micromonospora; species Micromonospora sp. NPDC051924. The sequence goes on along the minus strand of NZ_JBVJJA010000010.1, from coordinate 162,541 downwards.
GGGGCCGGGTCGCCCCCACCGACCACCACCACGTGCCGGACCGTGGTCATCTGGCCGAGCACCCGGGCGAGCAGCGGGATCAGCGTGGTGTCGACCAGCACCACCCGGTCATCGGCGTGGTTGGCGATGTAGGCGACCTGGTCGGGGAAGAGCCGGATGTTGAGGGTGTGCAGCACCGCGCCCATGCTCGGCACGGCGAAGTACGCCACCAGGTGCTCGTTGTTGTTCCACATGAACGTGGCGACCCGCTCGTCACCGGTCACCCCGCACTCGTCGCGCAGCGCGTGGGCGAGCCGGGCGGCGGCCCGGCCGACCTCGGCGTACGACATCCGGCGGGGCTCGGCGCCGGTCCAGGTGACGACCTCCGCCGTGCCGTGCACGGTGGAGCCGTGTTCGAGGATCCGGGCAACCTGGAGGGGGGCGTCCATCATCGTGCTACGCATGGGTAACAAGCTAGTGGCGCCGGTCACACACCGGAAGCCCCGGAACGGCCGACCCGACCGGCGAACCTGCGTAGATTATCCCGGTGAGCATCTCGTGGGCCGACTCGTACGTGGGGCAGCTGCGCGCCCTGGCCGGTGACCGCACCCTGATGTTCGTCGGCGCCCGGGCCGTGGTCCGGGACAACGCCGCCCGGGTGCTGCTGATCCAGCGCTCCGACAACGGCCAGTGGGCGCTGCCGGCCGGCGCCATGGAGCTGGGCGAGTCGATCGCCGACTGCGCCGTCCGGGAGGTACGCGAGGAGACCGGGCTGCGCGCCCTGCGGGTCAGCGCGTTCGCGCTCTACACCGGCCCGGACCGCACCCACACCAACATGTACGGCCACACGTACCAGGTCTTCACCACGGCGTTCCGGGTCGAGGAGTGGGACGGGGACCTGGCCCGGATCACCGACGAGACCATCGACGCCGGCTTCTTCCACCCGGAGGAACTGCCCGCCCCGCTCTCCTCCAGCGTGATCGAGACCCTCGCCGACCTCGACGTCTTCGAACAGACCAACCGGCTGATCCTCAAGTGACGGCGGCGCCGACCTCGGTGGGCCGCTCGCCGGACACTCCGTCGTCGCCCCGCCCGACACCCGGCCGGGCACCGGAACGTTCCGCGCCGATCCCGGCGATCACCACGAAGGCGATGCCGGCCACCGCGCCGAACCCCGGCACCTGACCCAGCGCGACCAGGCCGACGACCAGCGCGATGGCAGGCTCCAGGCTCATCAGCGTGCCGAACGCGGCGGTGGTGAGCCGGCGCAGCGCCAGCAGTTCCAGCACGAACGGGACGACGGGCAACAGCACGGCCAGCCCGAGGCCGGCCAGGAGCACCTGCCAGGTCAGGTCACCGAACACCGAGGGACCGACGACCAGCGTCGCGACCACGGCGGCCACGGGCATGGAGACCGCCAGGCCGCGAATGCCGGAGACCTCGTCGCCCACCCGCTGGGTGAGCAGGATGTACGCGGCCCAGCAGGCCGCCGCGCCGAGCGCGTACGCCACGCCCACCACGTCCGCGCCGCCGTGCCAGGGCTCGGTGAGCAGCAGCACCCCGACCGCCGCGAGCGCCGGCCAGCGCTTCGCGCCGCCCCGACCGAGAGCCACGGCCACGCCGAGCGGCCCGAGGAACTCCAGCGCGCTGGCCGTACCCAGGGGCAGCCGGGCCACCGCCGCCATGAACAGGATGGTGACGCCGGCGGTGACCACGCCGAGCGCCAGGCAGGCCCGCAGGGCGGAGCGGGTGAAGGCCGACGGGCGGTGCCGGACCACGACGGCCAGCAGCACCCCGGCCCAGGCCAGGCGCAGCCAGGCGGCACCCTCCGGGCCGACCCGGTCGAAGAGTCCGACCGAGGCGGCCAGCCCGAGCTGGACGCAGGTCATCGAGGCGACCGCCATCGCGGTGCCGGCACGGGCGGAGGTCACGGTGGTCATGCGGACAGTAGAGCCGGTCCACACCGTTCGCGTCCACGTGACTTTTCTGGACTAACCATTCGGCAATCGTGAACAATTGCCTCGTGGACCTACGTCGTCTGCGCCTGCTGCGCGAACTGGCCCGGCTCGGCTCGATGCGCCAGGTCGCCGACGAGCTGCACGTCACCACCTCGACGGTGTCGCAGCAGCTCGCAGCGCTGGCCAGGGAAGTCGGCGCCGAGCTGGTCGAGCCACACGGTCGCCGCGTCCGGCTCACCCCGGCCGGACGCCGGCTGGCCGAGCACGCCGTGACGATCCTCGCCGCAATCGACGCGGCCCGGCTCGACCTGGACCCACGGGCCGAACCGGCCGGCACGGTACGCGTCGCCGGCTTCGCCACCGCCGTCCGGCGCTCGCTGCTACCGCTCACCGCCCGGCTGGCGACCGACCACCCGCAGGTGCGCCTCCGCATCCACGAGCACGAGCCGGCCGAGGCGTACGCGTTGCTCGCGGCCGACGACGTCGACCTCGCGCTGACCTACGACTACAACCTGGCCCCGGCCTCCGTGGACCGCGCGCTGGAGGCCACGCCACTGTGGTCGGCGGCCTGGCACCTCGGGACGCCGGCGGACACGCCGCCCGGCCCGGCGGAGGACGCGCCGGCGGTCTTCGACCGGTTCCGCGACGAGGACTGGATCGTCAACTCGCGCAACACCGCCGACGAGGTGGTGATCCGGACCATCGCCTCGATGGCCGGCTTCGAGCCCCGGATCGTGCACCGCGCGGACAGCCTCGACCTGGTCCAGGACCTCATCGTCGCGGGGCTCGGCGTCGGTCTGCTCCCCGCTAACCAGCCGACCGCGCCGGGCGTCCGCCTGCTGTCCCTCACCGGACCGCGGGCCGTGCTGCGCGCGTACGCCGTGACCCGCCGCGGTCGGGCGGCCTGGCCGCCGCTGGCGCTGATCCTCGACCTGCTCACCGGCCACCCGAATCCGCCGCGGGGCAACCCGCCCGCTCCCGGCACGGCGAGCTGACCGGAGACCACGCCGGGCGGGATCACCCCACGAACGGTCGGTCAGAGCATCGTCTGGGACTTGGCCTCCATGTCGGCGGCGGCCTCCTCCTTCGACTCCTTGGTCAGCGGCTTGCCGCCGGGGGCGGGGGCCTTGCCGCCGAGCGGGTCCGCGCCACCGGTCGCGCCCTGCGGGCCGGTGCCGCGCAGCTCGCGGTTCGGCATGGCCAGGGTGACCAGCACGGCGAGGATGGCGATCAACCCGGTGGTCAGGAAGACCAGGTGCAGCGACTCGACGAACGCCGCCTGGATCGCGGCGCGGACCGGGCCGGGCAGGGCGAGAATCGTCTTCGGGTCGTTGATCGAGATGCTGGCGCCGCCGCTGGCCGCCACCGCCGCCCGCTGCTGCGGCGGGAGCTGCGCGATCGCGGCCGGCAGCCGGGCAGCGAGCTCGCTGGTGAGCCGGGACGACAGCACCGCGCCGAGGATCGCCACGCCGAACGAACCGCCCAGCGAGCGGAAGAACGTCGCGGACGACGTACCCGCGCCCAGATCCCGCGGGTCCACGGCGTTCTGCACGGCCAGGATCAGCGACTGCATGCACAGGCCCAGCCCGATGCCGATCACCACCATGTAGCCGAAGGCCGCCCAGAGCGACGTGGCCACCTGGAGCTGCCGGAAGAGCAGCATGCCGGCCACCAGCACCACCGAACCGGCGACCGGGAACCACTTGTACCGCCCCCGCCGGCTCATCGCCCGGCCGGTGAGGATCGAGGTGATGATGATGCCGGCCATCATCGGCAGCATCAGCAGACCGCTGCGGGTCGGCGAGGCGCCCTTGACGATCTGGAGATAGAGCGGGATGAAGATGATCGACCCGAACATCACCAGACCGAGCACGAACCCGGCCAGGTTGGCCAGCGAGAAGGTGCCGTTGCCGAACAGCCGCAGCGGCAGGATCGGCTCCGGCACCCGGGCCTCCTGGAGCACGAAGAGCACCCCGAGCACCGCGCCGGCCACGAAGAGCCCGATGATCACGCCGGAGCCCCAGGCGTACTGGTTGCCGCCCCAGCTCAGCGCCAGCAGCAGACAGCTCACCCCGGCCACCAGCAGCCCCGCGCCCAGCCAGTCGATGGCGTGCTCGCGCCGCTGGAACGGGATGAGCCGCATGACGTGATAGCAGACCACGATGGCGAGGATGGCCAGCGGCACGTTGATGTAGAAGATCCAGCGCCAGTTCGTCTCCGCGAAGTAGCCACCGACCAGCGGGCCGGCCACCGAGGACAGGCCGAAGACCGCGCCGAAGAGCCCCTGGTAGCGACCGCGCTCCCGGGGTGAGACCACGTCCGAGATGATGGTGAACGCCAGCGTCATCAGGCCACCCGCGCCCAGACCCTGCACGCCCCGGGTGACGATCAACTGGGTCATGTTCTGCGACAACCCGGCCAGCAGCGAGCCGAGCAGGAACGTACCGATCGAGAAGATGAAGACCGGGCGGCGGCCGTACAGGTCGGCCATCTTGCCGTAGAGCGGGGTGGAAGCGGTCGAGGCGAGCAGATACGCGGTGACCACCCACGAGTAGTGGTTGATCCCGCCCAGCTCGCCGACGATGGTGGGCAGCGCCGTACCGACGATGGTCTGGTCGAGCGCCGCCAGCAGCATCCCGGTCATCAGACCGAACATCAGCAGGCGGATCTGGCGGGCGTGCAGCACGGGACGACCGTTGGCCTGGGCAGTCATTCCGCTTCCTTTCCCACCGGGAGCGGATCATGCCCCCGGTGGGAAAGGAACGTCGGAAACTCAGCGCGGGGCGTGCTTCCCCTCGGCGAACTCCTCGACGATCTTTTCGCAGAACGCCGGCAGGTCGTCCGGCTTACGGCTGCTGACCAGGCCGTTGTCCGTCACGACCTGCTCGTCGACCCAGTTGGCGCCGGCGTTGGTGAGGTCGGTGCGCAGGCTCGGCCAGGACGTCATCCGGCGACCGCGCACCACGTCCGCCTCGACCAGCGTCCACGGGCCGTGGCAGATCACCCCGACCGGCTTGCCGACGTCGAAGAACGACTTCACGAACCGGACCGCCTCCGGGTCCGTCCGCAGGAAGTCCGGGTTGGCCACGCCGCCGGGCAGCACCAACGCGTCGTACGCCCCGACGTCCGCCTCCTGCGTCGTCACGTCGACCGGGTACTGCCGGCTCTGGTCCAGGTGGTTGAAGGACTGGATCGACCCGGGCTTCGGCGAGACCAGCTCGACGCGGGCGCCGGCGTTCTCCACCGCCTCGCGGGGTTTGGTGTACTCGACCTCCTCGACGCCGTCGGCGGCCAGGAAAGCGATCCGCTTGCCCTGCAGTGTCGCTGCCATGGTGTTTCTCCTCTCCGGGGTCACCTGGTCCCGTTCCCGGGGCCGGCGGGCCAAAACCGGACGTCCCGGGTGGCCTGGGCCGCACCGCCGGCCCCGAAAGGGGACAGGTTTGGCCGGACCGGCTCGGGGGACCCGGAGAGACATGGCAGCAGCAGCGGAAGAGCGCCGGCTCGCCACCGTCGTGGCGAGCTGGCAGGGGCGTCCCGTGCTGGTCGTCGGCGACGCCATGCTGGACGAGTGGCGGTTCGCGGAGTCCGAGCGGCTCTGCCGGGAGGCCCCCGCGCCGGTCCTCACCCTGCGCCGCCGCATCTCCGCCGCCGGTGGCGCGGCGAACACCGCGGTGAACATCGCCGCCCTCGGCGGCCGGGCCGCGCTGGTGGCCCCGGTCGGCGCCGACGTGGCCGGCGACGAACTGCACGACTGCCTCGACCGCGCCGGCGTCTGGGACCGTACGGTGAACCAGCCGGGCCGGCCGACGCCGGTGAAGCGGCGGATGCTCGCCGGGAACCAGATCCTGCTCCGCGAGGACTCCGGCGACCCGGAGGACGGGCTTGACGACGACGGGGTGGCCCGGCTGCTCACGGCGCTGCACTGTGCCACCGAGGAGCTGCGGGCCGCCGCGCAAGGTTCGCCGCTCACCCTGGTCGTCTGCGACTACGGCCTCGGCGCGCTGCCCGGGCCGGTCCGCGCCTGGCTGGTCGCCAACCGGGACCGCTACGCCACGGTGGCCCTCGACGCGCACGACCTCGCCGACTGGCGCGGCCTCAACCCGACGGTGGTGACCCCGAGCTTCGCCGAGGCGACCCGGCTGCTGGCTCGCGCCGCGGCCGGCTTCAACACCGCGAGCCGCGCTCCGGCGCCGGCCGGCGGCCTGCACCTCGACCACGGGACCGACGACGGTGACGGGCCGTCCGAGCTGGTCGTCGGGGCGGCGCCCGGCGGGGCCGGTGAACACCCGGCGGTCCGGACACCCGGTGACGGCAGCGGGCCGGGCCCGGCCTCCGGCAGCCGGCGGCCCGGCACCCCGCATCCGGCGTCCGGCGCACCGGCCACCTGCGGGACGGGCGGGTCCCCCGGACCGACCGGCGAGCCGACCCCCGGCGAGGAGCGGGTCGCGCTCACCGGCGACGGGCTCAGCGTGACCGGCACCGGCGTGACCGTGAGCGCCACCGCCGGCGAGGGCGTGGACCGGGCGGTGCTGGCCGAGTCGCGCCTGGCCGAGCTGCGCGCGCACACCGGCGCGGACGTGGTGGCGGTCACCCTGGACACCGAGGGCGCGGTGGTCGGCGGGGCCGACGGCGAGCCCCGGCGCAGCCACAGCACCCCGGTCCCGGCCAGCCACGCGGTGGGCGCCGGGGACGCGTACCTGGCGGCGATGACCCTGGCGCTGGCTGCGGCGGCGAGCCTGCCGACCGCCGCCCAGCTCGCGCAGCTCGCCGCCACCATCACGGTCTCCGACACCGGCACCTGCGTGTGCCGGCGGGAGGACCTGCTCGGCGCGCTCGGCACCGGGCCGGAGGAGGCCGACCACCCCACCCTGGTCGGCGCCGAGGAACTCGCCGCGATCGTCGCGGAGCAACGGCGGGTCGGCCGCTCGATCGTCTTCACCAACGGCTGCTTCGATGTGCTGCACCCGGGGCACGTCCGCTACCTGACCCAGGCCCGCGCGCTCGGCGACCTGCTGGTCGTGGCGGTCAACTCGGACGGCAGCGTACGTCGGCTGAAGGGCCCGGACCGGCCGGTCAACCCGGTCGAGGACCGGGCCGCCCTGCTCGCCGCGCTGGAATGCGTCGACCACGTGGTGGTCTTCGAGGAGGACTCCCCGGCCGGGCTGATCGAGGCGGTCCGCCCGGACGTCTACGTCAAGGGCGGCGACTACCCGCCCGAGATGGTCCCGGAGGCGCCGCTGGTCCGCCGGCTGGGCGGGCAGGTCCGCACCCTCGGGTACGTGCCGGACCGCTCCACCTCGGCGATCATCGACCGGATCCGGGCGCAGTCGGCCAACCCGACGGTCGGCGAGGGTACGGGCAGGCCGGTGTGAACCGACCGCTCGACCTGGGGACGCCGGACGGGTTCCGGCGGCCCCGGCAGCTCGACGTGCTGATCCCCACCCGCAACCGTCCGGCCGAGCTGGCCGTCACCCTCTCCGGGCTGGCCGCGCAGGAGGGCGTCCCCGATTTCGGGGTGGTGGTGAGCGACCAGTCCGACGACGGGCCGGCGTACGCGCACCCGGCGGCGGCCACCATGGCCCGGGCGTTGCGCCACCGGGGTCACCCGGTGCTGCTGACCCGGCGGCTGCCCCGGCGCGGCCTGGCCGAGCACCGGGCCTACCTGCTCGCCCAGTCGGCGGCCCGGTACGTGCTCTGCCTCGACGACGACGTCTGGCTGGAACCGGGGGCCCTGGCCCGGCTGGTCACCGCGATCCGGGAGCTGGGCTGCGGTTTCGTCGGCAACGCCGTGCACGGCCTCTCGTACGCCGACGACGTCCGACCGGCGTCCCACGCCCACTACGAGGAGTGGCACGGGCCGCCGGTGCCCGAGCGGGTCCGCCCGGGCACGCCGGAGTGGGAGCGGGCGGCCATCCACCCGGCGGCGAACCTGCTGCACGTGACCGAGAAGCTGCGCCTGCCGGCCGGGGCGTGGCGGGCGTACAAGGTCTCCTGGATCGGCGGGTGCGTGCTGTACGACCGGGCCAAGTTGATCGACTCGGGCGGCTTCGAGTTCTGGCGCCGGGTGCACGAGCGGCACCAGGGCGAGGACGTCGCCGCGCAGATCGCCGTGCTGGAGCGGCACGGCGGCGCGGGGGTGCTGCCCAGCGGGGCCTACCACCTGGAGTCGCCGACCACGGTGACCGAACGGGAGATGGAGGCGTGGGAGGTCGTGGTCACCGAGCAGCCGGCCTGACCGGTCAGCCGGCCAGCAGTTCCCGGGCCGCCTCCACGACCTCGATCACCGGCACGTCGGCGACGAACGAGTCGCGGTGCGGGCAGTCGCCGTCGCCGGGGCGGTGCGGGTAGATCCCGGGCGTGCAGTCGATGCCGCAGACCGGGCAGCGGGTGGTCCAGGAGGCGATCGGCCGGTGCCGGGCGCGCAGCGGCGTCGCCCCGTTGATCAGGTTGCCGATCCAGTAGACACCCACCGTCGCCGTGCCGACCGCGCCGGCGAGGTGCAGCGGCCCGCTGTCGTTGGAGACCACCAGCGCGCAGCCCGCGTAGCAGGCGGCCAGGCCGCCGAGGCTGAGCGTGCCGACCTGCGGGCGGACCGGCACGCCGGCCGCCGCCATCACCGCGTCGACCGTTTCCTGCTCGGCCGGGGTGCCGGTGACCAGCACCTCGTACCCGTCGCCGGCCAGGGCGCGGGCGACCTCGGCGAAGCGCTCGGGTGGCCAGCGCCGCCGGGTGTCGGTCGCGCCGGGGTGCAGCGCCACCCGGGGCCGGGCTGCCTCGCCCAGCACCTCGCGCGCCTCGGCCCGGTCCGCGTCGGTCACCTCGAGCGCCGGGATGATCGTGGTGGCGGGTGCCCCGACCAGGGCCACCGCCTCCAGGTAGCGGATCACCTCGTGCTGGTAGTAGACGTACCGGATCCAGCGGTCCAGCGGCGGCGCGTCCTCGGCCCGCAGGCCGGCGGTGACCCGGGCGCCCAGCCCCGCGACGATGGGGTTGGAGTTGCCCCCGCCGCCGTGCAGCTGCAACGCCAGGTCGAAGCGCTCCTTGCGGGCCCCCGTTAGGAAGTCGGCCAGCTCGGCCGGCGACTCGTCCGGCCCGGGGTCGCGGATCCCGGGCGCGGGCGGCACCACCAGGACCGAATCCACCGGGCCGGGGCGGTCGCGCCAGAACTCCGCGTGCCAGGGCGCGCCGAGCAACACGATCTCCGCCTCCGGGTACGCGGCCCGCAGCGCCTCCAGCGCCGGCAGGGTGAAGATGAAGTCGCCGAGCGCGTTGGCCCGCAGCACGGCGATCCGCGCCACGTCGGGCACCCGCTCGCCCACCGGGCCGAGCACGGACGACGGCTCCAGGTCGCGGCGCGGCGACAGACGCGCCGAGCTGGTGTTGTCGCCCGGGGTGGTCACGGGACTCCTAGGGCCGGTCGATCTCGTCGACCGTGGTGTCCGGGTGGTGCAGCTCCCGGTCGGCGGCCGGGTCGGCCAGGATCGGCGTACCCCCGGTGGGGGTGCCGCGGGGGCCGGTGCGGCCGACGGTGATGGTGCGCGGCGTGGGCCGGGCCGCCCGGGGCAGCCGGACGCGGAGCAGGCCGTGGTCCATCACCGCGTCGATCCGGTCCGGGTCCACCCGGGACGGCAGGTCCACCCGGTACTCGAAGCCCCGCGTCTCGAAGCCGCCCGGGATGCCGTGGTCGGCGTTGACCTCGGCCTCCGAGCGGGCCCGTACGCACAGCTCCCGGTCGTCCAGCTCGACCGCCACCTCCTCCGGCGCCACGCCGGGCAGCCGGACGATCACCTCCCAGCCGTCGGCGACCTCGGTCAGCTCGACGTCCTGGGTACCGCCGGAACGGCCACCGACCAGGCGGCTCAGTTCGGCCCGCAGCGACTGGAGTTCGCCCATCGGGTCCCAGCCCTGCTGGCGTCCCCGCCAGCCCCGACCGCCGCTCTGTTCCGTCATCGCACGTCTCCGATCCGCTGGTGGGTCGAGGGGGGTCGCAGCGAGCTCGGGGCATTCAGGTCGTGCTCCGGGTCCACGCCGACGCCGAGCCGGTCCACCAGTTCGCCGCCGAGCCAGGCGCTGATCCCGAGGATCGCCACGGCGACCACCTCGATGGCGATCAGGGCGCCCCCGGCGGCCCGGGAGTCGGCGTTGAGCCGGACCACCCAGACGGCGGCGAAGAGCAGGATCACCGCCACGTTGGCGGCGGCGTGGGTGAGCCCGACCCGCTTGGCGCGGGTGCCGGTGGGCAGGGCGAGCAGGTCGACCGTGCCGGCCGCCGCGGCCAGCAGGCCACCGATCAGGCCGACGGGGATGTTCCAGTACGCGACCTCGCCCAGGAACTTCGGCCCGCCCACGGTGTCGATCACATCGAAGATCACCGCCGTGACCAGGAGCGCCACCGGGAACATGACCAGCATCGGATGCACGGGGTGACCGAGCACCTTCAGCCGGCTCTCCATCTCCGCCTCCATCGTCCGGGCGCGCTGCGAGTGAGGCGGTACCCGGGGGCCCCGGGGGCAAACCTCGCGATCGGCACGCTCTCCTAGGCTGACGATGGCGGAAACCGGCAGCTCGCGCGCCGGAAACGCCGTCATGGTCAACGGACGGGGGAGGAAGACGTGACGACGGAAATCACCAGCGAGGCGGAGCTGCGCGAACTGCTGGGGGCGCCGATGCCCCGGGCGCTCACCAAGGAGCGGACGACGCTGCACGTCCGGGACCGGGACTGGCTGGCCGCGTCGCCGTTCTGCCTGGTCGCCACGGCCGGCGCGGACGGCAGCTGCGACGTCTCGCCGAAGGGCGACCCGCCCGGCTTCACCCTGGTGCTGGACGAGACGACCATCGCGATCCCGGAACGGCCCGGCAACCGGCGCGCCGACGGCTACCGCAACATCCTGGCCAACCCGCACGTCGGGCTGGTCTACCTGATCCCCGGGCGCACCGACACGCTGCGCATCAACGGCCGGGCCCGGCTGATCCGCGACGCGCCGTGGTTCGACGACATGACGGTCAAGGGGCACCGCCCGGTGCTGGCGGTCGAGGTGGCGATCGAGCAGATCTTCTACCACTGCGCGAAGGCGTTCCTCCGCTCCGAGCTGTGGCGCCCGGAGACCTGGCGGCCGGAACTGCTGCCGTCCCGCGCCCGCCTGATCAAGGAGGTCGAGGCTCCCGTGGAGAGCCTCGACCACCTCGAACGCCACTACGGGCCGGAGTACCTGAAGACCCTCTACTCCTGACCGTCCCCCGTCACGCGCAGAACTGGTTCCACCAGGTGGCGTAGTAGCCGTAGTCGGTGAACTGCACCCGGGCCCAGATGCTGATGCACGAGTGGGGCGCGTACTGGCGGGCGCCGCCGACCCAGTAGTGGTAGTTGCCGCAAACGACCTGGTTGACGTTGATCGTGTCCGGATAGTTGCACGTCGAGACGGAGTTCTCCCCGCCGATCCCCACCCCCATCCAGGTCGCCTTGCCGTACCAGCTGCCCACGGTCCGTAGGGCCACGCAGTTCGTGGTGCCGTTTTCCAGGTAGACGTCCACGATCGCCCGCTCGGTCAGGGTCCTCGAACCCTGGTAGACCCCGCCGCAACCGTTGGCCGCCTGGGCCGCCTGCGGTGCCACCAGCACCGAGGTCACCGCCAGGGCCAGAACCGTGAGCACCGCCCGCATCCGTCGTCGCATCCGTGTGTTCCCTTCGACCGCCGCTTCATCGTCGCCGCTGCTCCGCACCGGCGGGTCCCCACTGTGGCCGACCGGACGGACCGCGCCGAGGCCGGTTGCTGATTTCCGCAACAAACTTGACGTCGGCCGGGCGGTGCCATCCGGCCCGCCCAAGGGACGTTTCGGCAGGTGGCCGCCCGGTTATCAGGGAGGTCCCAACAACTTCACTGTGGAGGGTCCGATGACTCAGCAACCGTCGTACGCGGAACACCCCGGCGCGGCGCCCGCGGTTCGCGGCACCAACGTGATGGCGATCCTGTCCCTGGTCTTCGCCTTCGTCTTCTCCCCGGTCGGAATCGTCTTCGGCCACATCGCCAAGAAGCAGATCCGGCAGACCGGTGAGCAGGGCAGCGGCCTGGCCACCGCCGGTCTCGTCCTGAGCTACATCTTCACGATCCTCGGCATCCTCTGGATCGCGTTCGTCTTCATCCTGGCCGCCAACTCCGGCACCAGCACCGGCGCCTGATCGGCCGGCTCGGCACGGAGCTGGCGGGGGAGGCACCGAGCGAGAAACGACTGTTCGCGGGCCCGCGACCGGGGAGCACCCGGCTGCGGGCCTTCGTCGTGGTTGAGCCGGATTTCCCCGGGTACGGATTCAGCTGCGGACGAAAGAACGACGAGGAGGATCGATGACCACCAAGGTCGAGAAGTCCATCGAAGTCGACGTGCCGGTCAGCACCGCGTACAACCAGTGGACCCAGTTCGAGGAGTTCCCCCGGTTCATGGGCGGCGTGCAGGAGGTACGCCAGCTCGACGACAAGCGGATGCACTGGGTCGCCGAGATCGCGGGCGTGAAGCGCGAGTGGGACGCCAAGGTCCTGGAGCAGGTGCCGGACCGGAAGGTGGCCTGGGCGGCCACCAGCGGCGCCACCAACGCCGGCGCGGTCTACTTCCAGCCGATCGGCACCGACCGGACGCAGGTCCGGCTCTCCCTCGAGTACGAGCCGGAGGGCCTGGTCGAGAAGACCGGCGACAAGCTGCACATCGTCGAGAAGCGGGCCGAGGCCGACCTGGAGAAGTTCAAGTCGTACATCGAGAACCAGGGCGTCGAGACGGGCGCCTGGCGCGGCACGATCGACGACGGCCGCACCCTCGGCACCCCCGGGGTGGAACACGCCGCCGGCTCGCGCGGCGACGACGGCAAGGCCGGCGTCTCCGGCAAGGCGGTGGCGGCGGGCGCGGCGGCCGCGGGCGTGGCGGCGGCCGGCGCCGCCGCGATGGCCAAGCACCGCGTGGACGGTGACGAGGAGCCCGCGCCGGAGACCGAGACCGGGTACGTGGTGACCGACCTGCCGGCGCAGCGGACCACGGGCGCGTTCCCGGCCGACCCGGCCGATCCGGCGGACCCGCGCCGCAACCTCTGACCGTTCCTCTCCCTGCCGGAGTGGGCCCGGTGGGTCGGCCGAGTGCCGTCCCGCCGGGCCCACTTCGTCGTACGACCCGTCGCGACGCCGGGACCCGGGCGGCTGGCCGTCCGGGCTGCCGGGCGCGCTACCGTCGGGCGCGTGAGCACACCGGAGATCACCGTCGCCACCGCGGCGGACCGGCCCCGGGTCGTCGCCTCACTGGTCGCCGCGTTCAGCCGTGACCCGGTGCTGCGACACCTCTTCCCGGACGAGGCCACCTACCCGCGGTACGCCGCCGCCTTCTTCGGCCACCTCTTCGACAAGCGGGTGCACCGAGGGACGATCTGGACGGTCGGGGGCGGGGCCTCCGTCGCCATCTGGGAACCTCCCGCCACGGGGGCGGGCTGGCCCGACGACGCCCTCGCGGCCCAACTCCCGGCCGACGCGCTGGCCCGGGTGCGCGCCTACGAGGACGCCGTGCACGCCGCACTGCCGAGCAACCCGTTCTGGTACCTCGGGGTCCTGGGCACCCACCCCGACCACGCTGGCCGGCGCTGGGGACACGCCGTCATGCGGGCCGGGCTGCGCCGGGCCGAGGCGGACGGCCTGCCGGCGGTCCTGGAGACGAGCAACCCGGCGAACGTCGAGGTGTACCGCCGCGCGGGCTGGCAGGTCGTCCGCAGCCTGAGCGCACCGCTGGACATCTGGGTCATGCGGCGGTGAGGCCCTAGTAGAGGAACTTCCAGGGGCGCCAACTGTATCCGTCACCGTAGTCGGTGCTGGTCCAGATGCCGCTGCCGGCGACGTAGACCCACACGATGCGCGTCGCCCCGCCGGGGGTCTGCGCGCCGTCCACGTCGTCGGCGCGGCCGTTGTTCGGCATCTCCACCCATCCGCTGGTCGCCCAGGAGTGCCAGATGGTCCGGTTGGGCGCGACGCCGAAGTATTCGAGGCGGCCGCTGCCCCACCAGTTGATCAACATGACGTGGCTGCTGCACTTGAAGGTGCCCCGACGACCCCAGCGGTCGGTGAAGTTCCAACTGGTCGAGCAGTTGTCGGGCGGGTGGTAGGTGGTCAGCGTGGTCCCCCCGGTGTCCGCGGCGACCGTCGTCGAGGCCGCGGCGGGGGTGGCCGCGACACCGAGCAGGGCGGTCACGACGAATGCCGCCGAGGCCAACCTCGCCAGTACTCGCTTACCCATCGTCTCTCCTTCGAGTTGAGGCGGGCGCACCCCGAGGCGTGGCCCCACGGTGCGCCCGGACCGGCCAGGGGTGTCAGCAGCCCTTGTAGCCGTAGTTGCGAACCGTCACTTCCTTGCCGCAGAAGACCGGCCGCACCGCGTAGCGGGTGCCACTGAGAATCTTGTGGACCGCGACGTGGAGGTGGCAGGAGTCCGCCCCGGTGTTGCTGCTGTACCCGACGATGTTCTGGGTGCCGACGGTGGCTCCCACGCTGTACTTCAGGTTCTTCATGTGCAGCAGCTTGAGTTCGTAGACGTACCCGTTGATCGTCTTGCGCAGGTACATGCCGCCGGTCCCGGAGGAGATGGCGTAGACCGTCATGTTGTCCCAGATGGGGTAGATGGGCTGCCCGCAGGCGCTCAGCCCGCCGGTCGGCGTCATGTCCAGGGCGTAGTTGTCGGCGAGGTGATATGTCACGCCATTGGACGGGTCGGTCCAGTAGTCGACGTGGGTCGGCGGGGTGTTGTACCCGTAGCCCGTGAGGGCCCACGACTGCGAGTACAGCCATGGCGAGACGCCGGACGGCGCGAGTTCGTTGAGCGTGTGCGCCTGAGCGGGGCTCGCGCCGAAGGCCCAGACGACACTCGCGACGAGCATCATCACGAAAGCCGCGATCCTGCTTCTGTGCCATCTCTTACCAGCGACCGGGATACTGCTGCGACGGTTCACGGTTCCTCCAAGATCCTGCCTGAAAGGTGGAACCTCCTCCGAGGTCCACGCATTGAAAGCTACGGATCTTTAGGCATCCGGGCCTATGGCGCTTGCGCATTTCGGCAGGTCGCTTGACAGCGTGGGTTCCCCGGCACCGCGTGCGGACCCGCACCACCGACGGCGGCGTGATGGACCTTGGAAAACGACGAAGCCCAGGCCGTTTGACCTGGACTTCGCTACCGAGCCGCCTGACGGAACCGAACCGTCGACCTACGCCTTACGAGATCAAGTTGTCCAGCAGGGTCTACCTGCCCCAACCCTGCCTGGCCTGCGGAAACCCCTCTCGGCGTCGCTCAGCGCCAGCGGCCGGGGCTCGACCTCTTGAGGACTGGATGAGGACTGGGACGGGGCACGCCCACGACCTTGTGATCCGTAGATTCCCGAGCCACACCGCCTGAGCCTGGACACTGCGAAAGGGCTAGCGCAGCGATCGGAACGTCGCGCGGAGGTCTTCCGAGAGCAGCTGCGGCTGCTCCCAGGACGCGAAGTGCCCGCCCCTGTCGTGCCGGTTGTAGTGGACGAGGTTGGGGTATGCCCGCTCCGCCCAGCTGCGCGGAACCCGGTAGATCTCGTCGGGGAAGATGCTCACGCCGACCGGGATCGTCACGCCCTTGGTAGCGAAGAAGGGGAGCTTGTTCTCCCAGTACAGCCGCGCCGAGGACACCCCGCTGTTGGTCAGCCAGAAGAGCGTGATGTTGTCCAGGATGTCGTCGCGCGTGAGGTCGCTCGGCCTCTGCAGACGTCCCTCGAGGACCTGCTGAACCAGGCCGGGCTGACCGCTCCCGTCACCGTGGTCGAGCATGAACGCGGCGAGCTCGATGGGTGAGTCCGCCAGGCCGTAGAGCGTCTGCGGGCGCGTCCCCATGATCAGCCCGTACGCCACGTGCGACCCAAAGAACTTGAGCAGTTGCTCGTACGTGTCCCGCTCCTCGTCGGAGAGACCGTCCGGCGCCGGGCTACCGCCAAAGGCCGCGAGGAAGAGCTCCGGCGGAACCGCCCCCGGCATGTTGGTGTGGATGCCGATCAGCTCCGGCGGCGCCGGCTCGGCGGCCTTCGGATCGGCGCGGCCGCCGGCCATCGCGTCGACGACGATCGCGCCCCAGTCGCCGCCCTGCGCGACGAACCGTGTGTACCCGAGACGCCTCATCAGCTCGACGTAGGCCTTCCCGATGTGTACGGGATCCCAGCCGGTCGTGGCCGGCTGGCCGGAGAACCCGTATCCGGGCATCGACGGGATCACGACGTGGAAGGCATCCGACGCGTTCGCGCCGTGCGCCGTGGGATCCGTGAGCGGGGCGATGATCTTCAGCTGCTCGATGATCGACCCGGGCCAGCCGTGGCAGACGACCAGCGGGAGCGCGTCCTCGTGCTTCGAGCGGACGTGAATGAAGTGGATTTCCAGACCGTCGATCTCGGTGACGAAGTTGGGGAGGGCCTTCAGTCGCGCCTCGCACTTGCGCCAGTCGTAGTCGTTCGCCCAGTAGCGAGCGAGATCCTGCATGAGCGCGAGCGGCACGCCCTGCGAGTCGTCCTTGACGGTCTCTTTGTTCGGCCACCGCGTGGCCCTGATGCGCGCGCGCAGATCCTCAAGGTCCGCCTCGGGGACCTCGATCTCGAATGGCCGCACTTCTGCGGCGCCCGTTCGCGCTTCCGTCTTGACGGCCACGCAGGCCTCCCTTCTGCTTTGAACGCCTCTGAGGTCGAGCGGATGGTCTCCGCCCGCCTACCGCAGACAGATGGCATGCCCCGGCGCCTGCCTCCCGAGGGGCAGCTTCGGTGGAAGGCGCGCCGCCCGAACTTGCGCCAGGCCAGCAGGGGCACGCGGCCCCATCTGTCGAGAGCGTAGGACGCCTTTCCCCATGTCCGGAGCCTTACGAGCAATCCCGCACGGCCTCCCGGGACGGGCCGGGCGCCTGACCCATTTGTTGCGGCGGATCTCCTCGTCGACGGTTGGGACGGCCGTCGTCGTGACGAACTCGGCTTTACGAGCTACCCAGCTTCTTCATGCCTCTTCGGCTTCGGGTTCTGCTCCAGATTGCGGGCCTGGTCGGTAACGACGGCTAGGAAGGTCGCGAGCGCGGGAGCTGGGGGGCCGTCTCGGAGGACAACGACCAGTCGACGTCCGAGCTTCTCCTCGGCGACGTCACGGATCGCAAGGGCTGGGTCTGCTGCGGGCAGGGTCAACGTCGGCAGTAGCGCGACGGCTCCGGTGGTGCGTACGAGCTCGAGCTGGACGTCCGCATCGCTGGACCGGTGCCGCACGTCGGGCTCGTAGCCGCCGATGGACCGGCAGCTTCCCACGACCATGTCGTGATGGCCGGTCCCCACGGCGGAGGCCACCCAGACCTCCTCCCGCAGCATGGACAATGCGATGGGTCCTCCATGCTTGGCCAGCGGATGCCCGGGTGACAGGACCAGTTTCAGTGGCTCCTCGTGCAGCAGCGTGAACCGCAGCCCTGCCGGCCGGGGGCGTGGGTGACCGTCGTACTCGTCGCTGATCACCAGGTCGACCGCCCCGAGCCGCAGTCCCGGCAGCGCCTGTTCGAGCTCGAGCTCGGAGACCTCGGTGCGCACCTGCGGGTGCTCGACCATCATGCGTGCCACTGCGGGAACCAGCAGGCGACGGGCCGCTGACTGCAGGCCGCCGGCGCGCACGGTGCCGCGCACCTCACCGGCCAGCGCAGCCAGATCGGCTGACGCCGCCTCGGCTGCTGTCAGCAGGACTCGGGCGTGCTGTGCGAGCAGACGTCCGGCGTCAGTGAGCCGCACACCACGGCCGGCCTTCTCGAGCAGGCGCGCGCCGACCTCCTTCTCCAGAACACTCAACTGCTGGGACACCGAGGATGGGCTGTAGCCGAGAGCCAAGGCCACCGCGCCCAGGGTCCCTCGTTCCTCGAGCTCGCGGAGCAGACGGAGCCGACGAAGATCCAGCGTGACCATGCAGGAAGACTAACGATTCAGGTCCACATATCGTCACTGGACCTGGAGTGTGTGGGCGCCGATGCTCTTGGACATGGGTCCCGCACTGTGCCTGCTGTCAGCCGCGTGCTTCGGCGCCATGGCGATCTTCGGGAAGCTCGCGTACGCCGCGGGCGTCTCGCCTGGAGCGCTGCTCTTGGTGCGCTTCGGCTTCGCCGCCGTCCTGCTGGCGATGCTGCTGCTCCTGCGACCGGGTCTGCAGCGCGACACTGCCAGCCCAGACCGAAGGACGAGTCCCGCTCGAGTGACCCTGGGTCTGCTGGTGACGGCCCTCGGCCTGGGCGCCGTCGGATACGCCACCCAGGCGTCCCTGTATTTCGCGGCCCTGGAGCTGATGGACGCCTCGCTGCTGTCCCTGGTCTTCTACACCTACCCGCTGCTGGTCACCCTCACGGCCGTCCTGCTGGGCCGGGACCGCCTGACACCTGGCCGGTGCGCCGCACTGGTGGCCGCCTCCTCCGGGACGCTGCTCGTTCTCCTCGGGACCGGAGGTATGGACTTCCACCCGCTCGGGGCAACCCTGGCGTTCGGCGCCGCTGTCACCTACACCGTCTACATCCTCGTTGCTGACACCGTCGTGCACCGGCTGCCACCGGTGATGCTGTCCGCGCTGGTGATGGCAGGGGCCGCGCTCACCCTGGCCGCACGTGTCCTCGTGAGGGGCGGGGTCGACCTCAGCTTCGGGCTACAGGGCTGGTTCTGGCTCACGTGCATCGCGGTCATCTCCACCGTCTTGGCGATGCTGACCTTCTTCGCCGGCCTGCGGCGGACGGGCCCTTCGACTGCAGCCATCCTGTCGACGTTCGAACCGGTCGTCACCACGACGCTGGCGGCGTTCACGCTCGACGAGATCCTCACCCCCGTGCAGGTAGCGGGTGGCCTGCTCGTCCTGTCGTCCGTGGCTGCTCTACAGGTGCACAGGGCACGCCCCGGGCACCGCGGCGCAGTGCCACGCCGGCTGTCGACCCGACCTGGACGCCGCGAGGCAGCCGGTCTCGATCAGCTAGAAGCAGTGCCCGAGGCATGCCCGGGTGCCAGCTCGACACGGGCCTTCTCCCACTGAGCGGCACCAAAGGCCGCTACCCGAGCAGTACGCCACCGACCAGTCGGTCCTGACGAGGCGGTCGCCGCACGGGGCAAGGACTAGTCAAGGACTCGACCCGCCAGCGGCGACGTGGTCGGACTCGGGAAACGGTGAGGCCCAGGCCGTTGACCTGGGCTTCTGCACCGAGCTGGCTTACCGCCTGACAGCGGACACGGGAATGTCCTCGTGGACGGACACGACGGTCGGGCCTTGATGGCAGTCACCGACCGTGATGAGTTGGGCCCGAGATCCCGGGCCGGGCAATGTCGCACTCGCGCACTAGGTTCCGGCCCATGGGTCGTGATGAGTTGCAGCGGCAGTCGCTCGAGGCCGCATTGGGCGACGTTGAGACAGCAGTCGTCGAATTCGAGGGCGTCGCCGGCTGGCTGGCCGCCGCCGGTAGCAGTCCGGTCGACCCGCTGGGGGCTGAGGTCTGGGTGTTCGACACGAATCTGACCCAGGTGCTGTTGGTGTGCCATCCGTGGCGGGGCTGGGTTCCGCCCGGAGGGAGAGTCGAACCCGGGGAGACACCTCGTGAGGCAGCCCGCCGTGAGTTGTTTGAAGAGACGGGTGTCGTGGCCGAACTCCTCACCCGGCCGGCCGCTGTCTGCGTCCGCTCATACCATCCCGATCATCCGGCGACACTGGGACTGTCGTATGCCGCGATTGTCGACCGGGCTGTTCCGCTGGTGGCCGAGCCCGGCCAGCCCGTCGCCTGGATGAACCTGGATCACCAGTGGGAAAGCTGCTTCTCCGACGACCCATCCCGCATTCGTCGGCATGCCCAGTGGCTGGCCCGCCTTGCCCGATCTCAGCCGCGTACCCGGGTCCGCGATTGACGTACCAGACATTCCGGACCAGCCGCTACAGCCTGTGATGCATTGTCCGCTCGTTCGGCTCCGACTGTCCGTCCACCCACCCCACGGCCAGGAAGAGCCAGACGCCTCCCATGAGGAAACCCTGCTTCGGCGTCTTTGCTGTCTGCCACCACAGGTTCCTGGCTGGCTACATATAGGCGATCTTCGCACTCATCACGGGACTAGCCCGTCTCTGGTTGTCGGGCAGCGTCGGTGCCGACGGACGGGCTTGGCTGTACGGATGGCTGTACCGCCGTCAGTACTCTGCCCTCATGGATGGCTGGACTCTGGCTGCCACGCTGGTGGCCAGCACTGCACCGTTTCTGGCGAAATGGAGAAGCCCAGGCCGTTGACCTGGGCTTCTGTACCGAGCCGCCTGACGGAATCGAACCGTCGACCTACGCATTACGAGATCAAAATGATGAGGTCGTCTAACTGGTCAAACGGCGCCTGACCTGCGGAAGAGCCTCTCGGCAACTCTCACTGTCAGCCGACGAGGTTCGAACTCTTGCGGACTGGATGAGGACTGGGTGGTCGGCAACAATGCTGTCGTGCTGCTATCCCGCACCGACCGATTTGCTGATCTTCAGATCCAGGGGCTGCCGTTCGGCCTGGACAGCTCCATGTACGACCGCATGTGTGCCGCCGCTGACGCGTTGCAGTCGGCCGGAATGCCCGGCGTGCAGCCGGCGTGGGAGTCGTACACACACGAGCGTGCTCTGCCCCCGCCAGCGGTCGGCGCCCAGTTGCTGGTGTTGTCGGCGACGGTATCCCTGGTCAACACCGGCGAGGACTGGCTGGAGCTCTCGCTTCTGGTGGCCTTCGATACGCCGTCGTTGCTCGAAGTGGCCGCAGCGGTCGAGGTGGCCTGTTGGTGCGTGGATGATCACAACATGCACGCCGTCGAGCGGCGGGAATGGGTGGTGGGCAGCGGCCCGGCGCTGGCCCGGTCCTTCGCCGCCGCTGTCCAGGAGATCACTCGGTGGCTCGCAACGGGACCACGCGAGCCAGATCCTTGGCGGGACGGGGCAGGACTACCGGGGCCCTCAGCGTGGAAGGCGGTACACGCCCCAGGATCAAGAGATCGACCTTCTGACCCGTAGATTCCCAAGACCACTCCGCAGCCGTTCGGCAAGGTTCGCGTCGCCCTGGTCGCCGCGCTCTCGGCAACTGAATCGGTCCGGGCTCGTCCGGCTCCGTTCGCACCGGTGGCTCCCACGTTTGGCTCCCAAGCCGTGCGCTCAACGTGAGGAGTCGTTGGCCTTGTAGTGGTATGTACGCCCGCCTCCTCCCTGGGTGAAGCCTTCTGGCCAAAGGTCGAGCGACAACGCGGTGTCGCAGATGATGGCCATGGCAATGCCGGTCGGCTCCATTGGTACTGCCGTGCCCCCAAGCGACAGCTCGTCGGGCACCCAAAGGTCTACGTGATGGCCCGACCCTGCGCGCCGACGTAGCTCGTCGCACAGCGCCTCAACCGACTGCGGCACACTCATGGCGCAGATGACATCACGTGCGGTGGCACAGCGCCAAGCAACGACCCGCGGCCTGCGGGTTAGAAGAAGATCCGGGCTGGCTGGTCGACTGCCGTGGATTGGGGGATGCGGTGAGCTGGGTTGCCAACGTGATGCTGTCGGTGGGTCCGGAGGACCGCCTCAACGCTGAGGCGTTCAGCGGGTGGCTCGACAACGAGTGCCCCCGTCGTGAGCTAGGCATGAGGCCGGGTAGCTGCGGCAACCTGCGCCTGATCACCGCTGCCGACAACCAGTGGGGCGGACACAAGAACCCCGAATGTGAGGTGTTCGCCGGGGCGCTCAACCACGCCGACCTCGCTGCTGTTGTGGAGCATTTCGGTTCCCTGGCCTGGCACAACCCCAATGCAGTGCAGCTCTTCGTGATGGACCAGGAGGAGCGCTTCTTCCGCGTCTGGATGATTCGCAACGGCGCTCTGCGGCAGTACGCCCCTTCGTCGCCAGACGAGGAGGACGACGAGTTTTGGCCCACCGTCGGGTCGTAGCCGCAGTTTGGAAGAGCGCGCTCAACGGGCCGTGATGCCCGAAACGCCTGCGGCCGGCGGCAGCGCTGGGTGCCTCTCGTGCCCGTTCATGACCGCTGCGCGCCACGGTTACTGGCCCGTGGGTGGCCCGTCACGGCCTTGGTTGACTGCTGGTCGGGGCCTTGTCTCTGGCTCGTACGGAAGCGCACACTCCCGCCGTGGAAGCGCTCGGTTACCTGCTGTGGGTATTGCTCCTGCTTGTTACATGGGCAGGTGTGATCGGTGCCTGCCTCGGCCGGCTTGACCTCCGGGAGGCCGTACCAGGTGCATCGCCGTGGCGGCTCTGGGGACCGGGCCTGCTGGCTTGGTCTTGGATTGTGCCGCTCCTTGCGGGCCTCCTCCTGGGAGAGAGGCCGTGGGCCATCTACCTTGCGATCGTGTTGCCCCTGGGACCGCTGATCGCCACGGCGTTGACCCTAATGGAGTTCCGTCGCAGACGCGCTGAGGATCTGGTGGCCGGGACGCCTCGACGGCTCAAGCTGTGAGGTCGACTGCCCCCTGCCGCGGCAGGTTCCGCCACACTGCTCCCATCCCCCGGATAGGTGCCAAAGACTGCGGCGCCCGGTCGGGGTCAAGGGTGGCCGTAGGCCATCGGCGTGCCGACGCGCAGCGCCCTTGACGCCGTCCGGGTGGCGTAGAGGATCGGGCAGCAGGGGGATGGGTCACGCCCTGGTCCTCGTCTCATCCGGCCGCCGACAGCGCCCGCAAGACTCGGGGGCAAGCAGCTCTGCTGCGCGGCAGCGATCACCCCTACCTCCATGGAGAGCAACCCCGATGGCGATCGTCCCGCCTCAGCCTCTCGTTCATGACTCCCCGCAGTGTGGCCGGCCGGCCCAGCCGATGCCGGCCGGGGGTCGCCAGCAGGCCGGGGCCGGGCCGGCGCGGCCCGCTTTGCGGGCCGCCTTGATCTGATAGACGGGACGCTCCGCAACACCAACTTCCGGGCTCGCGTCTTCGCGCCGGCTGCGGTGTCGGTTGGGCTGGCGGGGCTGACTCCGCACGATCTGCGGCACACGGCGGCGAGCCTGGCCGTGGCGGCGGGGGCCAACGTCAAGGCGGTGCAGCGCATGCTCGGGCACGCCTCGGCGTCGATGACGCTGGACGTGTACGCCGGCCTCTTCGGTGACGACCTGGACGCGGTCGCCACCCGGCTGGATGAGGCGTTCGCGGCGCGGGATGCGGACTATTTGCGGACTGGCACGGCCGGCGGCGGTGTTGTCGACCTCGGGAAACGGCGAAGCCCAGGCCACTGACCTGGGCTTCTGTACCGAGCCGCCTGACGGAATCGAACCGTCGACCTACGCATTACGAGTGCGTCGCTCTAGCCGACTGAGCTAAGGCGGCAACGATCGTCAAGTGTACGGCACCGCCCGCCGGAAGCCGAACGGGATCCCCCTACCACGGGATCCGGACATCAAGGCCGGTCCCATACGTTCCGGGGAGGGCGTTCGCGTTCGGGGACGACTACCCTGCGGCGGGTGAGCGACGACCACGTGCCACCACCGCAGTCGATCCCCGAGGCGCACCCCGGCGAGCGGGCCTCCCGGCGGCCGCGCAGCCTGGACCCCCTGGAGCTGGGATTCACCCCACGGAAACCGGTCCCCTGGCTCGCGCCACTGCTGCTGATCCAGACCGGCCTGCGGACATTGCTGGCGATGCTGTTCGGGGCGTACCTGGACAAGCGGGAGCTGCAGAACGCCTTCGGGGACGGCACATTCCGGCAGGTCGGGCCGGACGGCGGGCTGTGGCTGGACTACGTGGCCGACCTGGGCGACGGCTTCGACGCCACCTACTCGGTCGCGTACCTGCTAGCCCAGCCGGAGCTGGAGATCAACGGGCACCGGCTGCCCCGGGCACAGACCCTGGTGATGGGGGGCGACGAGGTCTACCCGTCGGCGTCCTACGAGGCGTACGAGGACCGGTGCAAGGGGCCGTACCAGGCGGCACTGCCGCTGTCGCCGCCCGAGCGGCCGACCCTTTTCGCGGTCCCCGGCAACCACGACTGGTACGACGGCCTGACCGCGTTCCTGCGGCTCTTCGTCCGTTCCCGGGACCGGCACTTCGCCGGCTGGGGCACCGGCCAGTCCCGCTCGTACTTCGCGGTGGAGCTGCCCGCCGACTGGTGGCTGCTCGGCCTCGACGACCAGTCCGGGTCGTACCTGGACGACCCGCAGCTCACCTACTTCGACGAGGTCGCCCGCAAGCTCACCCCGCACGCGAAGGTCATTCTCGCCGTGCCGGCGCCCACCTGGGTCAAGGCCGTCGACCACCCGACCGCGTACGACTCGATCGACTACTTCATCCGTACGATCATCGCCCCCACCGGCGCGCAGGTGCGGCTGCTGATCTCCGGCGACCTGCACCACTACGCCCGCTACACCGGCCCGGAGCGGCAGCTCATCACCTGCGGAGGCGGCGGCGCCTACCTCTACCCGACGCATGAGCTGCCGGAGCGGCTGGAGGTGCCGCCGCGCGACACGCTGGCCCGCCGCGCCAGCCGCACCCAGGAGTACGCCCTCGCGGCCCGCTACCCGGACAAGGCCCGCTCGCGCCGCTACGGCTGGGGGATCTTCGCCCGGCTGCCGTTCCGCAACCCGGGCTTCACCACGCTGCTCGGCACCCTGCACACGCTGCTGATGCTGGCCATGGCCGGGGTAACGGCGAATCACGTGGGCACCACCGAACAACGGCTGCTCAGCGTCCCCCTGGTGATCATGGTGGTGGTGACCATGTTGAGCGCCGCGTTCTTCGCCAAGCCGCCCAGCGCCGGGGGGAAACGGCACGTCCGGCACTGGCTCCTCGGCGTCTCGCACGGCCTGGCGCACGTGGCGCTGGCCGCCGCCGGCACCTGGCTCTGGCTGGAGCTGCCCTTCTACGACTGGCCGTGGCCGCTCCCCGCGGCCGCCGCCGCGGTGCTGTACGGCCCGGTGATCGGCTTGGTCTCCAGCCAGCTCGTCGCGCTCTACCTGCTGGTGGCGGGCTCGTTCGGGGTGAACCTCAACGAGCTGTTCGCCGCCCAGGGCATCGAGGACTCGAAGGCGTTCCTCCGCTTCCGGTTCGACCCCGACGGCAGCCTGACCATCTACCCGATCGCCCTCGACAAGGTCTCCCACGCCTGGCAGCTGAACCCCGACAACTCCCCCACCGCCTCCTGGCTGCTCCCCAAGACCCCCCTGACCCCCCGCCTGGCCGAACCCCCCATCGTCCTCCGCTGACCGGAGCTGAGGCGCGGCCGCCTGAGGCGGGATCACAGCCGTGAGCGACGAGGCAAGCCGATCACCGCGCTGCACCCTCCGGGCCCGACTGGTCACGGCTTTCGTAAGCGCGGCGGGAGCCGCAGACGTCGGCGCGGGAGCACATGGAGCGCGAGCCGTCGGCGTCCAGGCGGACGGTCACCGCGTCTCTGGGGACGCTGTGGCCGACCACGCGGCCCTCCCCTTCCGGCGTGGTGACGCGGGCGCCGATCGCCGGGGCGGACTCCTGGAACCTGGAGTACAGGGGATGCTCGTACTTCAGGCAGCACATCAGCCGGCCGCAGGCACCGGAGATGCGCAGCGGGTTCAGCGGAAGGTCCTGGTCCTTCGCCATCCGGATGGTGACCGGCTCGAAGTCGTTCAGGAAGGTGGCGCAGCACAGGTCCCGGCCGCAGGAGCCGATCCCACCCTGCACCCGGGCCGAGTCGCGGGCGGAGAGCTGCCGCAGCTCGACCCGGCAGTGCAGCGTCGCCCCCAGGTCGCGGACCAGGGAGCGGAAGTCCACCCGGTGCGGCGCGGTGAAGTAGATGGTGGTGCGGTCGCTGCCGGTCTCCGGCGTGGCGAGGACGTGGTCGACGGCCACCACCTTCATCGGCAGCCCGTGCTCGCGGATCAGCCGCTTGGCGGCGACCTTGGCGTCCGCCTTGCGCCGGCGCAGCAGCTCATCGCGGCGCAGGTCCTCCTCCTCGGCCAGCCCGGCCAGCCGGGCGAAGCCGGCGGTGTCCTCGCTGACCCACTGCGCGGCCCAGACGCACTCGGCCACCTCCGGGCCCTCGTCGGTGGGCACCAGCACCTTGTCGCCCACCTGCGGGCGCAGCTCGCCCGGGTCGAGGTAGTAGAGGCGCCCGTACCGGTTGAAACTGACCGCGCAGAGCATGCCCATGCCCTTCACCCTACGACCTTCGAGCGGTTCCGGGCCTGCCGGCCGTCGCCGTCCGGTCACCCGGCGCAGCAATCCATGTTTGTCGACTCGACCGAACCATTTCCGGCCCGGCGTGCCGTTGACCCTCGCCCGGACGGCTGAAACCTGAGCGAGCCGCAGGACAAACGGCGGCCGACCGCGTTGAGTGAAGACAGACCTGCGGGGGGTGCAGGGAAAGGCCACGGCGTCGCCGCCGGAGCCCGGCCACGGCCGGTTCGGCGCGACGCCGTGGCCCGTATCGGGCCCGGTCGCCGGCGCGCGGGCGCCCGGGGAGTCAGTGGCCGATCCGGGTGGCCCCGCCCAGGTGGGGCGCGCCGGCCACCGGCCGGTCCCGCCAGGTCGTCTCCGCCAGGCTGGGTGCCCACTGGCGCAGCAGGTTCTCCGCCCCGTCGTACGCCACGCCGAGGGTCCCCAGCACCCGGGTGGCGATCTCGGCCGCTGCCAGCCCTCCGGCCCGCCCGGCCTCGGACCCGGGCCGCGTGGCGGCGTGCACGGTGACCGCCTCGGCCGAGCGCAGCACGTCGGCCAGCGCCCGGGCCAGCGCGAGCCGGCTGCCCTCCACCCAGTCGGCCAGCGCGTCCGCGTAGCCGGCGGTCGACTCCAGCCGCCCGACGAGGCTCTCCGGCCCCTCGTCGAGGTGCCGGAGCAGCGCGCCCCGGGCCTCGTCGTACGCCGAGGCGGCCGGGCCGGACCAGGACACCGGCTCGGCGAGCATCGCGCAGGTGTCGTCGTATCCCCGGACGAGCTGGCGCACCGCGTGGCCGGCGCCGGCCAGCGGTGCCGGATGCAGCTCGAGGAACTCGCCCACCGCCTCGCCGGGCAGCACCTGCATGCGGCGCAGCAGCGGCCAGAACCGGTGCCCCTCGGGCGCGCCGGCGGCGAGCAGCGTGTCGACCCGGGCGAGCAGGTCGAGCCCCGGTTCGGCGAGGCGGTCCAGGGCGTCCATCACGCCTCCCGGAGCAACCGGAGCCGGGCGGACTCGTCGGACGCCGCGTAGCGGTCGGCGGCGCTGCGCACGGCGGCCGCGGCGGCCGCCAGCCGGGCGGCGGCGGCGCCGGCCTCGCGGGCCCGGTCGCCGGTGGCGGTGGCCCACTGCCGGTGTAGCGCCCGGCCGACCTCGCCGGGCCGGCCGGCGGCGTGGGTGCCGAAGGCGGGGTGGGCCGGGTCGGTGGCGGTCACCGTGCGGGACAACATGGCGAGGGCGAGGCTGGCCTCGTCGAGGCGCGCGGCCAGGGCGCGGAGCGTCTCCATGTCAGGCTCCCGCCAGCGGCCGGTACGCCGCGAAGGTCTCGTTGTGCAGCTTTTCCCGGGCCCACTGGGCCGCGTCGGCGGCGGCGGTGACCGCGGCCTGCACCGATCCGGCGACGTCACGCGGGCTGCGCTGGTGCAGCGGGCCGAGGAAACGCACGTCGGTGATCCGGCCGCCGGCCGTCACCACCACCTCGACCAACCCGTCCGGCGAACGGACGGTGACCTCGACCGTCGCCACCGCCTGGTCGAACTCGGCCTGCAGGGTCTCGATGCGCCGGTAGCGCCGCACCGCCTCCTCGATCCAGGCCTCGTCGATCTCCCCGCGCGGCATCGGCGGTCTCCTCCCGGCTGGCCCCTCACTGAGCGTGCTGCCGCCGTCACCGCGGCACACCGGACCGTACCGCACGTCAAAACGCATGTCGATGCCCTGTGCACAACCCCGGAGGGCGGTGGTCAGCCTCGCCAGAGGGCGAGCATCATCGCCTCCACCGCGATCCGCGGCTTGACGTTCGCCTCGATCGCCGCCCGGCACTCCAGCACGGCTTCCAGCCGGCGCAGCGCCCCCTCGGCGTCCCATCGCTGCGCGCCGGCCTCGGCCAGCGCCGCGGTGTCGGTGTGCACCGGGGCGACCGGCGCCCGCAGCGCCATGGTCAGCGCGTCCCGGTAGAAGCCGGCGAGGTCGACCAGGGCCCGGTCGAGCGCGTCCCGCTGGGCCCTGGTGGCCCGCGACTTCTGCCGTTTCTCCAGGTCCTTGAGCTGGCCGGCGGCGCCGCGCATGGCACCCGCCGCGCCCCGGCCGGTGCCGCCCGCCCCGAGCGCGGTCTGCAACGCGGTCCGCTCCGCCTCGTCGACCTCGGCGACCGAGGCGGCGGCCTCCGCCTCAGCCGCCTCGATCAGCGCGGACGCGGCGTCGAACGCGGCACCCACCCCGCTCAGCCGGCGCGGCACGGCGAGCACCGCGTCCCGGCGCTGCCGGGCCTCCGGGTCGCGGGCCAGCCGCCGGGCCCGACCCACGTGCCCCTGCGCGGCCGCCGCGGCCCAGCCGGCCACGTCGGGTGCGACGCCGTCGCGGCGGACGAGCACCTCGGCCACCGCGCCGGCCGGCGGCTGCCGCAGGGGTACGACCCGGCAGCGCGACCGGATCGTCACCGAGATGTCGTCCGGGTGGGTGGACGGGGCGCAGAGCAGGAAGACGGTCCGCGGCGGCGGTTCCTCGATCGCCTTGAGCAGTGCGTTGCCGGCCGCCTCGGTGAGCCGGTCGGCGTCCTCGATGATGACGATCTGCCAGCGCCCGCCGGACGGCGTGCTGGCCGCCCGCAGCACCAGGGCGCGCATCTCGCCGACGCCGATGGAGAGCCCCTCGGGCACCACCAGCCGGACGTCGGCGTGGGTGCCGGTCATCGTGGTGTGGCAGCCGGGGCAGGTGCCACAGCCGGTGCCGTGCACGCACTGCAACGCGGCGGCGAAGGCCCGGGCGGCGACCGAGCGGCCCGAGCCCGGCGGGCCGGTGAAGATCCAGGCGTGGGTCATGCCCGCGCCGGGGTCGCCACCCGCGCTCGTCGCCTCGGGCGGGGCCGCGCCCGCCGTTCCCGGGCCGGCGGCCGACTCGGCGTCGAACTCCTCGGCCAGCGCGTTCAGCTCGTCGTAGGCGTCGTTCCCGCCGTCGGCCGGGCCGGCGGGCCGGCCGACCGGCGCGCCGGCGGCGGCGCGCAGCAGGGCGCCGGCCGAGGCGGCGGCCCGGCGCAGCGTCGCCACCGCCTCGTCCTGTCCGACCAGGTCGACGAAGACGTCCGCCATCAGTTGGGGCGTTCCATGGTCACCAGCTCCGCGTCGGATAACTCCGGCTGGACCGTGGTGTCCGGCCCCTGGGCCGGGCGGGGATGCACGATGCCGGCCGGGTCGACCAGGAACTCCTCCACCCGCCGGGCCACCGCCTCGGCGATCTCCTCGGCCGGCCGGGAGGCGTCGAGCACCAGGTAACGCTTGGGGTCGGCGGCGGCCAGGTCGAGGAAGGCGTACCGGACCCGCTCGTGGAACGCGATCGACTCGGCTTCCAGGCGGTCGGCGCCCTGGTTGCGGGACTCGACGCGGGACAGCCCGGTGTGCGGGTCGACGTCGAGGAGGACCACCAGGTCGGGCTTGAGACCGCCGGTGGCCCACGAGGAGAGCCAGGAGACCTCCTGCACCGGCAGGGTACGGCCGGCCCCCTGGTAGGCCAGGGACGAGTCGACGTACCGGTCGCTGACCACCACCGCGCCGCGGACCAGCGCCGGCCGGACCACGGTGGCGACGTGGTGTGCCCGGTCGGCCGCGTAGAGCAGCGCCTCGGCGCGCGGTGACGGGGCCTCGTCGCCGGCGTTCTCCAGCACCAGCGAACGGATCCGCTCGCCGACCGGCGTGGCGCCCGGTTCCCGGGTGACCACCACGTCCCGGCCCTGCTCGCGCAGCCGGTCGGCGAGCGCGGTCAACTGGGTGGACTTGCCGGCACCCTCGCCCCCCTCGAAGACCAC
Organism: Micromonospora sp. NPDC051924; assembly: GCF_055586005.1. NCBI lineage: Bacteria > Bacillati > Actinomycetota > Actinomycetes > Micromonosporales > Micromonosporaceae > Micromonospora > Micromonospora sp. NPDC051924. Next base: position 132,685 of record NZ_JBVJJA010000010.1, on the reverse strand, counting down.
GAAGAGCCCGCTGGAGACGAAGTGCTCGGCCGGCATCAGCGGACGACCGCGGATCGAGCCCCAGAGGTCGGCCAGGACCGGCACGCCCTTCTTGTCGTCCATCTGGCCGAACGCGCTGATCCCGGCGAAGATGCCGGCCGCTCCGGCGGCGAGCAGCAGCAGGCGGGTCGAGGAGACCGAGATGCCGAGGTCGGCGATGGTCAGCTTGCGCGAGCCGCCGACGCCGACCAGGAGACTGCTGAGCGCGATGGCGAGGATCAGCACCAGCCGGGTGCCGATCTGCACCACCGCGAAGACCCGGCCGCGCACCTCGTCGGCGACCTCGCCGCCGAGCAGCGTGGTGCCGGCCAGGAAGGCCATGCCGGCGCCCGCGCCGACCAGGATCGCGCCGACCATCGCCATGGAGAGGTGGATAGCGAAGGCGAGCACCAGCACCGAGGCGCTGGCCAACACGATGCTCATGCCGAACCAGCGCCGCCGGGACATGTCCCGGACGATCAGCGGACCGGCCCCGATGCCGACCGCGAGACCGATGAAGATCGCGCCGAAGAGCAGGTAGAAGGCGGCGTCACCGGCGCCGAGCGAGGCGGCGAAGAACTTGGCCGTGCCGATGACGATGCCGCCGCCGGCGAACGCCCCGAAGATGCCGAGCACCAGGCCGCGGACCAGCGGCGTCTGCCGGATGAACGTCCAACCCTCGGTGAACTGGCGCATCATGCTCTGCTCGGTGCGCTCGCGTTCGTCCGCCTGGCCCTGGCTGATCTCCTTGATCCCGAAGGCCACCACGATCGCGGTGGCGAGCCGGGAGAACGCGTTGAACCAGAGCGCGAGCTGGGCCGGCTCGGCCCAGTTGGGGATCTCCCCGCCGGTCAGCCCGCGCACGCTGCGGTCCAGCACGGAGAGGCTGACCGCGGCGAGCACCGGGGTGAGGCCGTACGTGGTGATGAGGGTGAGCTGGTTGGCCGTCTCCAGCCGGGCACGCGGGATCAGGTTGGGGACCGCGGCCTCCTTGGCCGGGATCCAGAGCAGGGTGATCGTCTCGATCAGGAAGGTGGCGATCGCCGCCCAGCTGACCACCACGCCGCCGCTGGCGCCGGTGAGCGCGAGCAGCGGGATGGAGGCGAAGAGCAGGAAGCGCAGCAGGTCGCAGATGACCATCGTCCAGCGCCGGTCGAACCGGTCGGCGAGGACGCCGGCCACCGGGCCGAGCAGCAGCGCGGGCAGCAGCCGGACCGCGATCAGGCTGCCGAAGGCGGCACCCTTGGCGGTGCTGCCGGAGACCTGGGCGGCGGCGAAGACCGAGGTGGCGAGCAGGCCGAGCCAGTCGCCGAAGGAGGCCGCGCCGAGCACGATCCAGAGCCGACGGAACGGCCGGATGCGCAGCACCGAGCGGATGGCGGCGGCGCCGGACCGGTCGGCCTGGGCCCCGGACGCCGACACGCCGGACGACTCGCCGTTCTTCTGGCTTTCGATGGCGGTACCTCCACGTGCCGGCCCAGCGTTGGGCCTCTCCGGTGGAACACTCTAGTCGCGGCGAGAAGCGTCCCCCTCCGCGACATTCGCCTGCTCGCTGAGCCTAGGCCGCCGGCACCACCGGCCGCAGCCCGGACAGACGCGAGGGTATTTCGCATTGACGCCCAGACAGTTAGCGTGCAAACGTGGCCACCGACAGTGACAAACTTCGCGATCGCCTCGAACGGGCGACCGCTCACCTCGACCCGCCGTACGCCGTGGTCGATCTCGCCGCCTTCGACGCCAATGCGGACGCGCTGGTCAACCGGGCCGCCGACAAGCCGGTACGGGTCGCCAGCAAGTCCGTCCGGGTACGCGACCTGCTGACCCGGGTGCTGGACCGCCCCGGTTGGCGCGGCGTGATGGCGTTCACCCTGCCCGAGGCGGTCTGGCTGGCCCGCACCGGCGTCAGCGACGACGTGCTGGTCGCGTACCCGACCGCCGACCGGAACGCGCTCGCCGAGTTGGCCGCCGACCCGGCGCTCGCCGGCGCGGTGACCCTGATGGTCGACGACACCGCCCAGCTCGACCTGGTCGACCGGGTGTGCCCACCCGGTCGACGGCCACCGCTGCGGGTCTGCCTCGACCTGGACGCCTCCTGGCGGCCGATGGGCGGCCGGGTGCACGTGGGCGTCCGGCGGTCCCCGGTGCACAGCCCCCGGGCGGCCGGCGCGTTCGCCGCCGCCGTCGCCGGCCGGCCGGGCTTCCGGCTGGTCGGGCTGATGTCGTACGAGGCACAGATCGCCGGGCTGGGCGACGCCCCGCCCGGCCAGGCGGTGCTCGGCACCGCGATCCGGGTCGCCCAGCGCGGGTCGTACCGGGAACTGCTGGCCCGGCGCGCGGCGGCGGTCGACGCGGTACGCGAGCACGCCGACCTGGAGTTCGTCAACGGCGGCGGCACCGGCAGCGTGGCCGCCACCAGCGCCGACCCGGCGGTCACCGAGGTGACCGCCGGATCGGGCCTGTACGGGCCGACGCTCTTCGACGCGTACCGGGCCTGGCGCCCGACCCCGGCGGCGTTCTTCGCCTGCGCGGTGGTCCGCCGGCCGGGGCCCGGGCTGGCCACGGTGCTCGGCGGCGGCTGGATCGCCTCCGGCCCGGCCGCCGACAGCCGGCTGCCCCGGCCGTGGCTGCCGGCGGGCCTGAAGCTGCTCGGGGCCGAGGGCGCGGGCGAGGTGCAGACCCCGCTCGCCGGCGCGGCGGCGACGGCTCTGCGGGTCGGCGACCGGGTCTGGTTCCGGCACGCCAAGGCCGGCGAGCTGTGCGAGCGGGTCAACGAGCTGCACCTGGTCGACGGGGAGTCGGTGGTCGCCACCGTGCCGACCTACCGCGGCGAGGGCCACGCCTTTCTGTAGGAAACGGTGACGGCGGGCCCCGGCGCACCTCGGGAACCCGCCGCTCGTCGTCCTGCCCCGGTCGCACCCCGGGCATCGCACCTTTCCTTCGTCGCCGCCGGCACCACGGCGGCGACCGCACCGCTCAACTCGGCCGGGCGACCTCGGTCCGGTCGTCGACCTGCCGGTGCAGGTACTCCCGGATCAGCGCCTTCGCCTCGACCAGCACCCGCTCGTCGCCGTCCGGCGTGCGCCGGAACGCCAGCTTGATCAGGGCGTCCGCCGCCTCCACGGCGATTTCCAGATGGAACCGGAGGTCCGGCACGCCGGCCAGACCGAAGCGCTCGGTGAGCACCCGGGCGAGCTGGTCGGCGATGACCCCGTTGTTGTCCCGCTGCTCATCGAGCAGGTGCATGTCGACCACGTCGCCGAAGTGCAGGGTACGGAACCCCGGGACGGTGCGATGCATCGAGATGTACTCGTCGATCGCCGCGTCGACGCCGTCCCACCAGTGGGTCAGGTCGTCCGAGGCGAACCGCTCGTCGAGCCGCTGGAGGTAGGACTCCATCGTGCGCAGGGTCAGCGCCTGCACGATCGCCCGCTTGTCCGGAAAGAACTGATAGACCGACCCGATCGCCACCTCGGCGCGCTCGGCGAGCAGAGTCGTGGTCAGCCCCTCGTACCCCACCTCGTCGACCAGCTCGGCACAGGCGTCCAGCATCCGCTGGACGCGCGCGACACTTCGACCCTGCACCGGCACCCGGCGCAGCGGCCCGGTCGTGGCGGCTGGTGTGGACACTCAGCGCACCCCCTCTCGACGGATGAACATATCTGCACGTCACGAGACCGTGACTACCGGTACAACGAGCGGGCACCGATTGCGGTATTTACCAGGCACAACGTTCCTGATATGAAGTCAGTTCATATTCATGTCGAGGAGCGTGCATGTCCGGTACGCCAGCAGTGTGGTCCAACTGGGCCGGTAACCAGCGCAGCACCGCCGCCCTCGTGGTCCGGCCCCGGACCGTCGAGGAGGTCGCCGAGGCGGTCCGCGCCGCCGCCGACGCCGGCCGGACGATCCGGGCGGCGGGCAGCGGGCACTCGTTCACCGGGGCGGCCCTCACCGACGGGCACCGGATCGACCTGACCGACCTGGACACCGGTGTCCACGTCGACACCACCCGTCGACTGGTCACCGTACCGGCTGGGATGACTCTGCACGCGCTCAACGAACTGCTCACCCAGCACGGCCTGGCGCTACCCAACCTCGGCGACATCGACGCCCAGACGGTGGCCGGGGCGCTCTCCACCGGCACCCACGGCACCGGCGGGCGGCTCGGCTGCCTCTCCACCTTCGTGGTGGGGCTGACCCTGGTGACCGGGACCGGCGAGGTGCTGCGCTGCTCCGCCGACGAGCACCGGGACGTGTTCGCCGCCGCCCGGGTCGGGCTCGGCGCGGTCGGGGTCCTGGTCGAGCTGACCCTGCGCTGCGTCGACGCCTTCGTGCTCCGGGCGCACGAACGGCCGGCGGCGCTCGCCGAGGTCCTCGGCGAGCTGCCGGAGCTGGTCGATCGGCACGACCACGTCGAGTTCTACTGGTTCCCGTACACCGCGCGGGTGCAGGTCAAGACCAACGACCGGGTGGCCGCCGACAACCGGCCGCTGCCCCGCTGGCGCGGCTGGCTGGACGACGAGTTCCTGGCCAACACCGTCTTCGCGGGCGCCTGCCGGCTAGGCCGGGCGGTGCCCGCGCTCGTCCCGGGGATCAGCGCGGTCTCCGCCCGGGCGCTCACCGAACGCACCTACACCGGCCGCTCCGACCGCGTGTTCTGCACCCCGCGCCGGGTCCGTTTCGTCGAGATGGAGTACGGCCTCCCCCGCGCCGCCCTGCCCACCGCGCTGGAGGAGCTGCGCCGGATCGTGGACGGCCTGCCGTTCAAGGTGCAGTTCCCGGTCGAGGTGCGGTTCACCGCCGCCGACGACATCTGGCTCTCCCACGGATACGGGCGGGACTCCGCGTACATCGCGATCCACCAGTACGTCGGCGCGCCGTACGAGCCGTACTTCCGGGCGTTCGAGGAGGTGGCGGCGGACCTGGGCGGCCGGCCGCACTGGGGCAAGCTGCACTACCGCGACGCGGCCTCGCTCGCCCCCGCGTACCCGAGGTTCGGCGACTTCCTCGCCGTCCGGGACCGCCTCGACCCGGGGCGGGTCTTCGCCAACGCCTACCTCGACCGGGTGCTCGGCGGGGCGCCGTCCGGCGCGACCGCCTGAGTGCCGGCCCCGAGCGCCCCCACGTACCCCATCACCCGGTCGTACGCCGCCCGGTAGTCGGGCCGGGCGGCGGCGCCGGGCCGGGTCAGTGCCGCCGTCAGGTCGACCAGCCGCAGGTCCGGCGCGAGGTCGGTCCAGGTCGGCAACGCCTCCATCCGGGTCACCGTCCAGTGCCCGGGGCGCACCTCGGTGAAGGTGGCCCGGGCCATCACCCCCTCGCGGTTGTCCGCGACCGGCTCGGCGTGCCGCGCCAACTCGTTGCCCATCCCGAAGACCACCCACTTGTCCCCGAACCGCTGGAACGGCTGCACCGCGTGGGCGTGGTGCCCCAGGATCAGGTCCACGTCGGGCGAGGAGATGAGCTGCCGGGCCCAATCCTGCTGGTCGGCGTCGGGCAGGTGCTGGTACTCCGTACCCCAGTGCAGGCTGAGCACGACGATGTCGGCGCCGGCGGCCCGCGCCCGGTGGGCCGCGGCGAGGATCTCCGGCGGGTCGATCAGGTTGGCCAGCCACTCCCGGCCGGGCGGGCGGGCCAGCCCGTTGAAGTTCAGGCTGTACGCCAGGTGCGCGACGCGGACCCCGCCGACCTGGTAGATCCGCGCGGTGGCCGCCTCGGCGGCGCTCCGGGCGCTGCCGGTGTGCCCGAGACCCGCCGCGTCCAGCGCCCGCAGCGTCCGGGTCACCCCGTCCGGCCCCTGGTCGAGGGTGTGGTTCGAGGCGGTCGAGCAACCGTCGAAGCCGGCCTGCCGCACCCCGTCGAGCACCTGCGGCGGCGCGTTGAACGATGGATAGCCGGAGAACGGACCGGCCGGGTCGGCCAGCGGTGTCTCCAGGTGGCAGAGCGCGAGGTCGGCGCCACCGACGACCGGCGCCACCCCGGCGAACATCGGCGCGAAGTCCAGGCCGCCGGGCCGGCCGGAGCGGCCGGCGTCCCGGCGCGCCTGCGCGGTCACCTCCGGATGGACCAGCACGTCGCCGGCGGCCACCAGGCGCAGCACCCGCGGGTGCGGAGTCTCCCTGGTCGGCCTGGGCGCGGCCGCGGTGGCGGGCCCGGACGACGGCCCCGCGTTTCGGGCCACCGGGTCGGCCGGGCCCAGCGCCCACGCGCCGAGCACGGCGGCCACCAGCAGCACGAGGGCCACGCCGACGCCGAGGAGCACCCGACGCGGCACTGCGCGTACCGACATGCCCTCACGTTAGGTGGCAGCCGCCGAGCCGGCGGCCCCCGAAAGGGACGATTAGCCCGTTCGGGGTGGCGCGCCACCGACCGTCACTCGGCCGTGCTGCTCGCCTTCTTCGGGGCCGCCTTCTTCGCCGGGGCCTTCTTCGCGGTCGTCGCCTTGGCCGTGGTGGTCTTCTTGGCGGCCGTCGACTTGGCGGCGGCGGTCTTCTTCGCCGCCGTCTTCTTGGCCGGGGCGGCCTTCTTCGCCGCCGCCTTCTTCGGGGCCGGACCCTTCGCCCGCTTCTCGGCGAGCATCTCGGAGGCCTCCTCCAGGGTCAGCGCCTCCGGGGTCTGCGCGCGCCGCAGCGACGCGTTGGTCTCGCCGTCGGTGACGTACGGCCCGAACCGGCCGTCCTTGATCACCAGCGGCTTCTCGGTCAGCGGGTCGGCGCCCATCTCCCGCAACGGCGGCGCGGCGGCCCGGCGCTGCCGGGTCTTCGGGGCGGCCAGCAGGGCGAGCGCCTCATCCAGCGTGACGGTGAACATCTTGTCTTCCGAGTCCAGCGAGCGGAACTCGTCACCGCGCTTGACGTACGGGCCGTAGCGGCCGTTGTTGGCGACGACCTCGTTGCCCTCCGGGTCGGTGCCGATCACCCGGGGCAGGCTGAGCAGCTTCAGCGCCTCGTCCAGGGTGAGCGAGTCCGGCGACTGCGACCGCAGCAGCGAGGACTTCCGCTCGCCACTGGCCACGTACGGGCCGAACCGGCCGGACTTGAGCACGATCGGCTCGCCGGTGGCCGGGTCGTCGCCGAGCTTGCGCTCGCCGCCGCCGCCGAGGAACAGCTCGTGCACCTTCTCCGGGGTCAGCTCGTCCGGCGCCAGCCCCTCGGGGATCGGCGCCCGGTCGCCCGGCGCGCCGCCCTCCTCGCCCTCGCCGGCGGGCGCCGGCTGCTCGCCCGGCAGGGCCCGCTGCAGGTACGGCCCGTACCGGCCGACCCGGACCACGACCTCGCGCCCCTCGTCGTCGGTGAAGAGCGGGATCGAGTTGACGCTGCGCGCGTCGATGTCACTGAGGTTCTCGGTCACCAGCTTCTTCAGGCCGCCGGCGTGCGCGATCGCCTGGTCGCCGGTGCCGTTGGCGCTGCCGAAGTAGAAGGAGGTGAGGAAGTCGACCGCGGCGTGGTCGCCGCCGGCGATCTCGTCCAGCTCGTTCTCCATGCTGGCGGTGAAGTCGTAGTCGATCAGGCGCGGGTAGTGGCGTTCCAGCAGCCCGATCACCGCGAACGCCAGGAACGACGGGATCATCGCCTGGCCGCGCTTGGACACGTAGCCGCGGTCCTGGATGGTCTGCATGATCGACGCGTACGTCGACGGGCGGCCGATGCCCAGCTCCTCCAGGGCCTTGACCAGCGAGGCCTCCGTGTAGCGCGCCGGCGGCTGGGTGTGGTGCCCCTGCGCGGCCAACTCCTCGGCGGTCAGCGGCTGGTCCTTGACCAGGGTGGGCAGCCGCCGCTCGGCGTCCTCCGCCTCGGCGTTCTCGTCGTCGCTCGACTCGACGTACGCCCGCAGGAAGCCCGGGTCGGTGATGGTCTTGCCGGTCGCCCCGAAGTCGGCCTCCTCCTGGGCGGAGGTGAGCGCCCGGATGCGCACCGAGACGCTGGAGCCGACCGCGTCGGTCATCTGCGAGGCGATGGTGCGCCGCCAGATCAGCTCGTAGAGCTTGAACTCCTCGGCGGAGAGCTCCTTGGCCACCTCGCCCGGGGTGCGGAAGTTGTCGCCCGCCGGGCGGATCGCCTCGTGTGCCTCCTGCGCGTTCTTCACCTTGCCGGTGTAGCGGCGCGGCTCCGGCGGCACGCTGCGCTCGCCGTACAGCTCGACGATCTGCCGGCGGGCCGCCGCGATGGCGGTCTCCGACAGGTTCACCGAGTCGGTACGCATGTAGGTGATGTAGCCGTTCTCGTACAGCCGCTGCGCGGTGCGCATCGTCTGCTGCGACGAGAACCGCAGCTTGCGGGCCGCCTCCTGCTGGAGCGTGGAGGTGATGAACGGCGCGTACGGGCGGCGGCGGTAGGGCTTCTCCTCGACCCGGGTGACGGTGAACGGCCGCCCCTCCAGGCGGGCGGCCAGCCCCCGGGCACCGCTCTCGTCCAGGTGCACCACGCCCGCGCCGGCCCGCACCCGGCCGGTGGTCGGCTCGAAGTCCTTGCCGGTGGCGATCCGGTCGCCGTTCAGCGCGATCAGGGTGGCGTTGAAGCTGCGCGGCCCCTCGCCCGGGTTCACCACCGCGAGGGTGGCCAGGATGTCCCAGTACTCGGCGGTGCGGAAGGCCATCCGCTGCCGCTCCCGCTCGACCACGATCCGGGTCGCCACGGACTGCACCCGGCCTGCCGAGAGCTTCGGCATGACCTTCTTCCACAGCACCGGGGAGACCTCGTAGCCGTACAGCCGGTCGAGGATGCGCCGGGCCTCCTGCGCGTCGACCAGGTCCCGGTCGATCTCGCGCGGGTTGGCCACCGCGGCCTGGATGGCCGGCTTGGTGATCTCGTGGAAGACCATCCGCTTGACCGGCACCTTGGGCTTGAGCGTCTCCACCAGGTGCCAGGCGATCGCCTCGCCCTCGCGGTCCTCGTCCGTCGCCAGGAAGATCTCGTCGACCTCCTTGGCCAGCTTGGTCAGCTTGCTGATCTGCTGCTTGCGGTCGGCCGAGACCACGTAGAGGGCGTGGAAGCCGTTGTCGACGTCCACCCCGAGCCGCGCCCACGGCTCGCCCTTGTACCGGGCCGGCACGTCGGCCGCGTTGCGGGGCAGGTCCCGGACGTGGCCGAAGCTGGCCTCCACGACGTACCCCGGGCCGAGGTAGCCCGAGATCGTCTTGGCCTTCGCCGGTGACTCGACGATGACCAGACGGGTGGTTCCAGCGTTGCTCGGCACGTCTCTCTCCGACCTCACTCCTACACCAATGCCCGTTTCGGGCCGTGTTTCACCTGCCGGGCCATCGGCGGTCCGGATGTCCAACGTAACGCGCCGTCCGCGTTCCGGGTTTCGTGGGCGGCAAACGATCAGTTTCGGCGACCACCCGGCCGGTGCGCGCGGCGACACCCGCCGGACGGCGCCACCGTACACCGTGAGTAGGGCACCGAGCGGGTCACTGTGACGATCACACACCCACGGCCGAGCGCCGCCGGTCCGTTTTCTTGGGCAAACCACCGCCCGGAGGTGTCCGGGATCGGACAGCCGGTGGGGTTGCGCCCCGCCCGGTCAGCCTTCTGCGCCCGGCCACCCCGCGGCCGGGGCGGCGGTCGGGCGCTCGCCCACCAGCTCCGCCAGCCGGGCCAGCCGCCGCCGGCCCCCGATCCGGTACGCCGGCCCGCCCTCGGCCGGCTCCACGAACGCCCCCGGCAGCCCCACCACGGCCAGCGCCGCCCGCACCGCCGGCCAGCAGTCCTCGTCGCCGGCGCCGAGCCGGAGCAGGAAGCCGGCCGGATCGGCCGCCCCGGCGGCGGCGACCCAGAGCCGCAGCCGCCGCCCGTTCAGGTGGAACCCGGCCGGGGGCCGCTTCGCCGTGCCCCGCAGCCACGTCCGGGCGAGCGGGGCCAGCGTGGTCGCGTACGCGGTGCGGACCAGGTGCTGGCCGTCCTCAGTCGGCTCCCAGCTCGCCGGGACCCCCCGGTCGGCCAGCTCGGCCACCAGCACGTGCACCCGCCAGGCGGCGTCGACCACCACCGCGAGCCGGGCCGTGCCGCCCATCCGCACCACCTCCCCCGGCCCGGCCAGCAGGCCGGCCAGGTCCGCCAACGACGGATCGGCCGCCTCGGTGGAGAACAGCGAGGGCTGGCGGACCGGATGCGGGGAAGGGGGCGTCAGCGACACTCCGGGACCTCGTCGAAGGCCTCTTTGAGTTCGGGTGAGTTGAGCCGGCTGGTGTCCAGCGAGCTCGCGTCGTACTCCTTGTTCAGGGTGTCCACCGCGGCCCGCACCCCGTCGTAGAAGGGGCCGGCCTGGGCGGTGTCCAGCCCGTCGATGGTGTCCCGGGCTCGACCGTACGCGTCCCGCACCTTGCTCAGCGAGGCGCGGAACCCGGCGGAGATCTCCTCGCCGTGGTCGGTCTCCGGCACGCCGGCCTCCTCGATCCTGCGCCGAGCGGTCTCGCTGGCCTGCTCGGCCCCGGCGAAGAGACGGACGAGGTTCTCCTTGGCCTGCGCCGGGGTGGTCTGCGCGGTCATCTGCTGCTGGGTGCTGCTGGTCAGCTTGTTGATCTCGGCGCGCCACGGGGTGAGCGCCTCGCAGACCGACGCGGCCCAGGCCCGGGGGCTGGGACCGCCACAGCCGGCGACCAGGAGAACGAGCGTGGCCAGGACCACCGTGAGCTTTCCGGCGGTTCCCGCCCCCCGCGTACGCATGCGAAGCAGCGTACGGCCTCGCGGTGGAAGTGCCACCGGTCAGGTTTCGTGCACGTGCGACAACTCCAGCTCGGCGCGTCTGACGCCGCGCCACGACCTGGAGCCGTCCCCCCGGACGGCACGGTTCCCGGCCGGCGAGCCGCCGACCGGGAACCGTGCTACCGGACACGTCAGGCGTTGACCGGCTCCGCCTCCTTGTCGGGCGTGCCGGCGTCGCTGTCGGACTCGGCCATCGCCACGCCCTTGCGCTTGCTGAACACCACGGCCGCCACGATGACCAGCGCGGCCACGACGGCGATCGTGATGCGCAGCGCATTGTTCTTGTCGTCGCCCACGCTCCAGGCCACCACGGCCGGCGCGATCAGCAGCGAGACCAGGTTCATCACCTTGATCAGCGGGTTGATCGCCGGGCCGGCGGTGTCCTTGAACGGGTCACCGACGGTGTCGCCGATGACGGTCGCGGCGTGCGAGTCGGAGCCCTTGCCGCCGAACGCGCCGTCCTCGACCAGCTTCTTACCGTTGTCCCAGGCGCCACCGGAGTTGGCCAGGAAGACCGCCATCAGGGTGCCCGCCCCGATCGCACCGGCCAGGTACGACGCCAGCGCGCCGGGGCCGAGGCCGAAGCCGACCGCGATCGGCGCCATGATGGCCAGCAGGCCGGGGGTCATCAGCTCGCGCTGCGCGTCCCGGGTGCAGATGTCGACCACCTTGCCGTACTCGGGGCGCTGGGTGCGGTCCATGATCCCGGGCAGCTCGCGGAACTGCCGACGGACCTCCATGACCACCGCGCCGGCCGAGCGGGAGACCGCGTTGATGGCCAGGCCGGAGAAGAGGAAGACCACCGCCGCGCCGACGATCAGGCCGACCAGGTTGCGCGGGTTGGCCACGTTCAGCGCGTTGAGGATCTCCTGGCCGACGTCGCCCACGCCCGCGTCCGCGTACGAGGAGCGCAGCGTGTCGGTGTAGGAACCGAACAGCGCGGTCGCGGCGAGCACCGCGGTGGCGATCGCGATGCCCTTGGTGATCGCCTTGGTGGTGTTGCCGACGGCGTCCAGCTCGGTCAGCGTCCGCGCGCCGTGCTCGTCGATATCGCCGGACATCTCCGCGACGCCCTGGGCGTTGTCGGAGATCGGGCCGAAGGTGTCCATCGCGACGATGACGCCGACGGTGGTCAGCAGGCCGGTGCCGGCCAGCGCGACCGCGAACAGCGACAGCGTGATGGAGCTGCCGCCGAGCAGGAACGCGCCGAAGACGCCGGCGCCGATCAGCAGCGCCGAGTAGACCGCCGACTCCAGGCCGACGCTGATGCCGGCGAGGATGACCGTGGCCGCACCGGTCTGCGAGCTCTTGCCGATGTCCTGCACCGGGCGCCGGTTGGTCTCGGTGAAGTAGCCGGTCAGCGCCTGGATCGCGGCGGCCAGCACGATGCCGATGACCACCGCGCCGATGGCCACCAGCCGCGGGTTGCGGTCGACGTCGGTCAGCCCGCCCTCCAGCTCGGCGAAGGTCGCCGGCAGGTACGCGAACGCCGCGATCGCCACCAGCACCGCGGCGATCGCCGCGGAGAGGTAGAAGGCCCGGTTGATCGCGGTCAGACCGTTGCGGTCGGAGGCGCGCAGCCGGGTGATGAAGACGCCGACGATCGCGACGAGCACCCCGATGGTGGAGATGATCAGCGGGAAGACCAGACCGGTCTCGCCGAACGCGGCGCGGCCCAGGATCAGCGCGGCGACCAGGGTGACGGCGTACGACTCGAAGAGGTCGGCGGCCATGCCGGCGCAGTCACCGACGTTGTCGCCCACGTTGTCGGCGATGGTGGCGGCGTTGCGCGGGTCGTCCTCCGGGATGCCCTGCTCGACCTTGCCGACCAGGTCGGCGCCGACGTCGGCGGCCTTGGTGAAGATGCCGCCGCCGACCCGCATGAACATGGCGAGCAGCGCGGCGCCGAAGCCGAAGCCCTCCAGCACGGTCGGGGCGTCGCCCTTGAAGAGCAGGACGACCAGCGCCGCACCGAACAGGCCGAGGCCCACGGTGAGGAAGCCGACCACGCCACCGGTCCGGAAGGCGATCTTCATGGCGCCCTCGCGCCCGCCTTCCCGCTCCCGGGCGGCCGCGGCGACCCGCAGGTTGGCGCGGGTGGCCAGCCACATGCCGGCGCCCCCGATGAAGGCGCTGAACAGGGCGCCCACCACGAAGAACGCCGAGCGGCCGATCTTCACCAGCAGCACGCTGCCGTCGGTGTCGTGCACCGGCAGCAGGAAGAGCAGCACGACGGCGATGACCACGAAGATCGCCAGGGTACGGAACTGCCGCAGCAGGTACGCGGACGCGCCCTCCTGCACCGCCCCGGAGATCTCCTGCATGTTGGTGGTTCCCGTACCGGCTGCCAGCACCGCCCTGGTCAAGGCGGCGGCGAAGACGAGCGCCACCAGCGCGATGACCGCGGCGATGACGACGTACGTCACGTTGGCTCCGGTAAGGGACAGTGCGCCGCCGTCGGCGGCCAAGGTCCCGGACATCTATGTCCTCCTGTACCGAACAACTCGCGCCGGTCCGTGGAGACGCACGGGCCGACGCCTGGATGCGAACTCGCAAGCGCGCGCCAACCCACCCCGGCGGACCAGCGATGAACACCCGTTCCCGCTGGCTACGGGACGGGTCACTTGCTGACAACTCGCGTACTGTAGCCCTCTGACGTGTTGAGGGTCACACCGAGGGGGCACCCGGCCTCGATGATCTTCGTCGCTGTGCTATGCGAAGAAATCTGATATATAGGGCGGCCAACACGATCAGGCCGCGCTCCCCGACGGGAAACGCGGCCTGGGCGGGTGTTCGTCAGGTCAGCGGCGGACCGGCCACACCATCCGGACCTCGGTGCCGACGCCCTCCTCGACCGGGCGCACCTGGAGGTCCTCGACGAAGCCGGCGAGCAGGGCGAAGCCCACGCCGGTGGTCAGCGCGTCCTCGCTGAGCGACTCCTTGGCCAGCTCGTCCGGGGGCAGGGCGGCCAGCCCGATGCTCGCCTCGATCGGGGCCCGGTCCACCACCCGCACCGTGTACGCCCCGCTGTCGGACATCTCCACGTACACCGGATCGGCCAGCCCGTACTGCCGGTGCAGGGCCACCGCCCGGGTGCACGCCTCACCGATCGCCAGGCGCACCTCGTCGAGCAGGTCCTCGCGCACCCCGGCCCGGCGGGCCACCGCCACGCCGACCAGGCGCGCGGTGCGGACGTGCACCGGCGCCGGCGAGAAGGACAGCTTGACGGTCGCCATCACGCGCCGGTGCCGGTCGGGTCGGCGCTGATCGCCGCATCGACCGTGGGGTGCAGCGGGAAGACCTGGTCCAGCGCGGTGATCCGGAAGATCTTGAGCAGCGGCTCCTTGTCGCAGACCAGGGCGAAGGAACCACCGGCCGAGCGGAGCCGCTTGAGCGCGCCCACCAGCACGCCGAGGCCGGTCGAGTCGAGGAAGTCCACCCGACCCAGGTCGACCACGACCCGGCGGGCACCGCCGTCGATCAGTTCGAGGAGCCGTTCCCGCAGGCGCGGCGCGGTGTAGACGTCCACCTCACCGCCGACCTCGAGCACCGTGTGCTCCCCCACGGTGCGGGTCGCCAGCGACAGCTCCATCGGTCCCTCCTCGGTAGGCTCTCCTGGGCATCTAACCATCTCCACGCGCGACCCTTCCGGGTCACCGGCGGAGGCTTCCCCATACCCCGGCCCCCGGGTTCCCAATTCCGAACACCAGTGCGAGAGTGCAGGACGTGACGTTCGACGACTCCAGCTCGGCGCAACTGTCGCACGACCGGAAGCCGTCGTCCGCCGCCACCGTACCGGCGCGCAAAGCGCCCGCCCGCCCGCCGGCCGAGCTGCTGCGCCGGCTCCGGGCCCGGCACGCCGCCGACCCGGTCACCCACGTCGAGCGGGTGCCGGCCCGCGCCGGGGAGCCCGCGCCGTGGCCCGACTGGGCCCCGGAGGAGCTGCGGGCGGCGTTCGCGCGGCGCGGCGTGGTCGCCCCGTGGCGGCACCAGGCCGAGGCCGCCGAGCTGGCGTACGCCGGTGAGCACGTGGTGGTCGCCACCGGGACGGCCTCCGGCAAGTCCCTCGCGTACCAGCTGCCGGCGCTGGCCACGCTGCTCGCCGACCCGCGCGCGACCGTGCTCTACCTGGCCCCGACCAAGGCGCTGGCCGCCGACCAGCTGCGCGCCGTCGCCGGACTGGAACTCGACGGGGTACGCCCCGCCACCTACGACGGGGACACCCCCCGCACCGAGCGCGAGTGGATCCGCCGGCACTCCCGGTTCGTGCTGACCAACCCGGACATGCTGCACCACGGCATCCTGCCCGGGCACGCGCACTGGTCCGGCTTCCTGCGCCGGCTCGCGTACGTGGTGATCGACGAGTGCCACACCTACCGGGGGGTGTTCGGCTCGCACGTGGCTCACGTGCTGCGCCGGCTGCGCCGGCAGTGCGCGAAATACGGACGTACCCCGGTCTTGGTGCTGGCCTCGGCGACGTCGGGCGACCCGGCGACGGCGGCCGGGCGGCTCACCGGCCTGCCGGTCACCGCCGTCACCGAGGACACCTCGCCGCGCGGCGGAGTGACCTTCGCGCTCTGGGAGCCGCCACTGCTGCCCCCTCCCTCCGATGCCCCTTCCCCCGATGCCGATCTTCTCCAGGTCCGGCGGTCGGCACTGCGGGAGACCGCCGACCTGCTCACCGACAGCGTCGTCGAGGGGGTCCGCACGCTGGCCTTCGTCCGGTCCCGGCGCGGGGCCGAGGTGGTCGCCGCGAACGCCCGGCGGGCGCTGGACGAGGCGGTGCCCGGGTTGGGTGACCGGGTGGCCGCCTACCGGGCCGGCTACCTGCGCGAGGAGCGGCGCGAGCTGGAACGCGCCCTGCTGCACGGCGACCTGCTCGGGCTCGCCTCCACCAATGCTCTGGAGCTGGGCGTCGACCTGGTCGGGCTGGACGCGGTGCTGATCTGCGGCTGGCCCGGCACCCGGGCGTCGCTCTGGCAGCAGGCCGGCCGGGCCGGCCGCTCCGGTGACGAGGCCCTCGCGGTGCTGGTCGCCCGGGACGATCCGCTGGACACCTACCTGGTGCACCATCCGGAGGCGCTGTTCGGGCGGCCGGTCGAGGCGACCGTGCTCGACCCGGCCAACCCGTACGTGCTCGCCCCGCAGCTCGCCTGCGCCGCGCACGAGGCCCCGCTCACCCCGGCCGACCTCGAACTCTTCGGCGAGGGCGCGAAGGAGGCGGTCGACTCGCTGGTGGCGGCCGGGGCGCTGCGGCAGCGGCCCACCGGCTGGTACTGGCGGCACCGGGAACGCCCCGAGGTCGACCTGCGCGGTGAGGACGGGGCACCGGTCTGCGTGGTGGAGGCGTCCACCGGCCGGCTGCTCGGCACCGTCGACGGCGGCTCGTCGCACTTCCTGCTCCACCCCGGCGCGGTCTACCTGCACCAGGGCGTCTCGTACGTGGTCGACTCGCTGGACCTGGCGGACGGGTGCGCGCTGGTGCACGCCGAGGAACCGGACTGGTCCACCCACGCCCGGGACGTCACCTCGCTGTCCGTGGTGTCGGTCCGCTCGTACATGGACGCCGGCCCGGTCGGGCTCTTCCTCGGCGAGGTGGACGTGACCAGCCAGGTGGTGTCGTACCAGCGGCGGCGGATCGCCACCGGCGAGGTGATCGACACCCGGCCGCTGGACCTGCCGGCGCGGGAGCTGCGGACCGTCGCGGTCTGGTTCACCGTCTCCCCCGGGTCGCTGGCGGCGGCCGGGATCGAGGCGGCGGACATCCCGGGGGCGCTGCACGCCGCCGAGCACGCCGGGATCGGCCTGCTGCCGCTGATGGCCACCTGCGACCGCTGGGACATCGGCGGGCTCTCCACCGCGCTGCACCCGGACACCGAGGCGCCCACCGTCTTCGTCTACGACGGCCATCCCGGCGGGGCGGGCTTCGCCGAGCGGGCGTACCGGACGGCGGCGGCCTGGCTGCGCGCCACCCGCGACGCGATTGCCGAGTGCGGCTGCGAGACCGGCTGCCCGTCCTGCGTCCAGTCCCCGAAGTGCGGCAACGGCAACAACCCGCTCTCCAAGCCGGACGCGGTCAAGGTCCTGGACGTGGTGCTCGCCAACCTGCCCGACACCGCCACCCCTCCCTCGGGCTCGGGTGGCACCGCGGCGGTCCCCGGCGCCACGCCCCGTCGCTCCGCCGATCTGGTGGCGGACGGGTCGGCGCGGGCACCGCTGCCCCGACAGGACGGGCGGGTGTCGGGACTAACCACCCCCGACGGCATCGTCACCGACTGAATCCGACGGGGCCGCGTCTCCCGAACCCCCCGCCTCTCCCCGGAGAGACGACCTTGAGATCCTTTCCCGAGAACCTCACCCCCGATCAGTTGATCGCGCTGGGCAGCGCACTGGCCAACCTTGCCCAGGCCGAGCGCCTGGAGCAGATAACGAACGCCTGCGTGGCATCCACCAGGTGCTCAACGCCTGGGCGATGAAGGCGACCGTCGACGGCGGACGCTGACCGGGCCCGCCGGTGTCAGCGCCGGCGTCGGTGTCGATCGATGGGACACCGGCCTGCGGGGGCGGACGCCGAGGGTCGAGCTGTGCGAGACTCCGGCGTTCACCCCTTGAAGGAGATCCCATGCAGCTCGACAGCCTGCAGACCCAGCACCAGTTCTTCGTCCGGCAGCGGATCCGGATGATGGTCAACCAGTACGAGGTCCGCGCGGTGGCGCCCGACGGCACCGAGGGCCCGCTGCTCGCGTTCGCGCAGCAGAAGCGCCTCGCGTTCAAGGAGCAGGTGACCATCTACACCGACGACTCCAAGCAGTACCCGCTGCTCGGTTTCAAGGCCCGCCAGCGGCTCGACCTCGGCGCCACGTACGACGTGACCGACCACGCCGGGAACCCGATCGGCCTGTTCCGCAAGGACTTCGCCCAGTCGCTGCTGCGATCGACCTGGCACGTCGAGCAGGCCGGCCTGCCCCAGATCACCGGGCAGGAGCGCAGCCTGCCGGTGGCGCTGCTGCGCCGGTTCGTCGACTCGCTCTCCTGGCTGCCGTACCACTTCGACTTCGTCGCCGGCGGCCAGCCGGTGTTCTCGGTCGTCAAGAAGTGGGGCCTGCGCGACCGGTACGTCGTCGAGATCCAGAACCCGCAGATCGACCGGCGACTGGTGATCGCCATGGCCGTCGGCCTGGACGCCCTCCAGGGTCGCTGACCCGCGCGGCGGCCCGGTCGACGGAGGAAGGACCGGGCCGCGCCGCGTGGCACGGGCAGAGTCGGGGCCGGATGGTCCGCGCGCACCGCCCCGCCCCGGTTCCGCATTTCCCGCGTTGTGCCGCAGGTCGACAGGTCAGCCGCGGACCGGGCCGGCCCGGGAGGTCGCCGCGGCGGTGCGGGTCAGCCAGGGCAGGGGCGAGATCGTCACCTCCGCCGTGAACAGGACGTCGAGCCCGTCGAGTCGGCAGGCCACCAACCGGCCGCCGTTGGCCCCGGCGAACTCGCCGGCCCGCCGGCATGCGACCGCGTCCCCGTCGAGCGCCCGACCGGCTCCCGCGAGCGCGCCGAAGTCGGCCGCCGCGCGAGCCTGCTGCCGCGCCACCCGCGCCGCGCCGAGCGCCGCGCCGAAGAGCCCCACCACCACGTAGACCAGGCCGACGGCGAGCAGACAGACGGTCGCTCCGCCCCGGTCCACCACGCGCCCCCCGGGGCCGTGGGCGGTTGCGGCATCCGCAGTTGGGCCGGGAGCGATCGCGGCGCCCCCACTTCGGCGGGGAACGGTCGCGGCGCCCGCAGCTCGGCCGGGAGCGGCTGCGACGTTCGCGGTTCGGCCGCGGGTGGTGGCTGCCCGGCTCACGGGCGCGGTCCCGGCGTGCCCGGTTCGACGGCGGACACGGCGGTGGCGGACACGGTGATCCGGGGCAGCCGTGCGCCGAGCGTGCGGACCGGTGCCCGGACCGTCGCGGTGACCCGGTCGCCGGAGACGGTGACCGAGATGTCGGCGCCGTCCGGGGCGTGCCGGCTGCCTGCGGCCGAGCCCGGCTCTCCCCGGGAGGCGGCGAGCGCCGCCTCCCGGGCCGCGTCGAGGCAACCGGCCCGGGTGGTCACCGCCCCGACCGCGGTGAGGCCGGCGGCGAGCAGCAGGACAAGCGCCGGCAGGCCGGCCGCCAGCTCGGCGGTGAAGGAACCACGTTCCCCGTCACCGCACGGCCTCCGGCGCGGGATGACGGAGGCACGCCGCAGCGGAGGACCCGCCCGGCGGCGGCCGGCCCGCCGGCGGCCGGTCACTTCAGCGCCCGGTCGATGACGGCGGTGAGGGCGGACTGGACGTTGCCGGAGGTGAGCACCTTCAGCAGGATGCCGGCGAAGGCCACCGCGGCGAGGGTGCCGACGGCGTACTCAGCCGTGTTCATCCCGGCGTCGCCGCGCAGGCGGGCGAGGAGTTTGCGCATGTCGTACTCCTGTCTCGAGGGATCACAGCACGTCGCCGAGGACGGCGACGATCACCGGCACCAGACCGGCGAGAATGAAGGCGGGCAGGAAACAGAGCCCGAGCGGCAGCACGATGAGGACGCCCGCCCGCCTGGCCGCCGCCTCGGCGGCGGTGGCCCGGTCGGAGCGCAGGTCGTCGGCGAGGCGGGTGAGCGCGCCGGCCAGCGCGGCACCGCTGTCGGCGGAGCGGATCGCGGCCGCCGCCAGGCGCTCCGCACCGGACACCGGGTGCAGGTGCGTCCAGGCCTCGGTGGCGGTGCCACCGAGCTCGAGCGTCCGGCCCACCCGACTGAGTCGCTCGGCGAGCGGTCCACCGAGCGCCTCGGCGACCGCGATTACCGACCGGTCCACCGGGGCGCCCGCCCGGAGCGCGGCCGCCAGCAGATCGGCGGCGAGGGGCAGGTCGCCGACCTCCCGTAGCCGCCGCTCGCGGGCGACGCGTGGTTCGAATCGCCGCAGCAGGCGGTCCGCGACCCCGCCGGTCAGCACCCCGGCGAGCAGGCCGGCCGCGCCGCCGACCAGCACGAGGGCGGCCACGCCGGCCAGGCACGAGCCGAGCCGGATCCGGTCCGGCCACCAGGCCGGCCGGGCGCCTTCCGCGCCTCCCGCCGCCGGCGGTCGGGTGAGCAGGCGTAGCCGCCGGTCCGCCGAGCCGCCGGCCACGACCACCAGCGGGGCCGCCAGCACCAGGCAGAGCGCCGCCACCAGTTGCCGGGACATCAGGCGACCCGCCCCGGCGTCGCGCCGAGCCGCTCCGCCCAGAGCAGCCCGCTGATCTGCAGGGCGACGGCCGCGAGCGCACTGCCACCGCCCACGGGCGTTCGCAGCAGCACGGTGACCGGGTCGACGCCGATGCCGTAGCCCAACCCGATGCCGCCGAGCGGTAGCGCGGCGAGCAGCCACGCGGTGGCCCGGGCACCAGCCGCCTGGGCGCCGGCTGCGGCCAGGCCCCGGTCGGTCGCCCGGGCGTCCGCCTCCACGCGTTCGAGCAGTTCGGCCAGGGGTGCGCCGGTCCGGTCGGCCAGCCGCACGGCGGCCCGGGCCAGCCGGGCCACCCGGTCCGGCCCGTCGACGAGCGCGAGCGTGACCGGCAGCCCGGCCCGCAGGTCCGCGGCGAGGGTGCAGAGGCGGTCGAGTTCCCGGCGGCGGCCCTGGTCGGCTGACCGGCGGGCGTGCCGGCGGCGGACCGCCCGGGCCCCGAACGCGCCGTAGGCGGCCAGCACCACCGCCGCCACCGGCCCGCCCAGTGCGGCCCCGGCTCCACCGCCCAGCAGGACCGCCGCCGGCAGGCCGTGCCGGGGCAGGAGCTCGGCCACCCGCCCCAGGGCTCGCCGGTCGACCGGACCGCCACGCGGGGCGGCACCGGAACGGCCGGACGGCGGGTCGGTGCACGGGCGGGCGGAGTCCCGCCGGTTGGGCGGTCGCGTCGGCCCTGGCCGGTCCAGGGTGGACCGTTCACCGGGACGCCCCCGCGGGACAGCCGCCCGACGCGCGACCGGTACGCCGGCCCGCGTACCGGCCTGCTCGCGGGCCGCACCGGTGCGGGATCCCGTGCCGAGGAGGGCACGCCGACGGGACCGCACCGGGCATACCGGCCAGGCCACCACCGCCACGGCACCGAGCAGGAGCACGCTCACCAACCAGGCCGGCCCGGTCACGCCGGACCCGCCGAGCCGGGCCAGGTCGCGCGGAGGATCGGCGGGACGGCCACGCCACGCTCGTCCAGCAGCGCACCGAGCCGCCGGGCGGCGAGGCCCAGCCCGCGTCCGCGTACCCAGGCGGGAACCACGGTGGCCAGCCGGTCGGGGCCTTCGGGGAGGAGCAGGCCGATCGACTCCAGCACCCGTCCCTCGGCGGTGCGGCGCAGCTGGAGGAGCACCTGGAGCGCCGCGGTGACCTGCGCGTGCAGGGCCGCCCGGGGCAGCCCGCCGAGCAGACCGAGCGCCTCCAGCCGGGCCGGTACGTCGCCGGGGGCGTTGGCGTGCAGGGTGCCGGCCCCGCCGCCGTCGTGGCCGGTGTTCAGCGCGGCGAGCAGGTCGACCACTTCCGCGCCCCGGCACTCGCCCACCACCAGCCGGTCGGGGCGCATCCGCAGCGCCTGGCGGACCAGGTCGCTCAACCTGACCGCGCCGACGCCCTCCACGTTCGAGGTACGCGCCTGAAGCCCGATCACGTGCGGGTGGACCGGACGCAGCTCGGCGGCGTCCTCGACGAGCACGATCCGCTCCGTGCCGGGCACCAGCCCGAGCAGCGTGTTGAGCAGGGTGGTCTTGCCCGAGCCCGTACCCCCGCTGACCAGGTACGCGAGCCGGGCCTCGACCACGGCGGCGAGCACCGGGGCCACCGGCCGGGGCACGGTGCCCTGGTGGACCAGCTCGTCGAGGGTGAACGGGCGCTGCCGGAAGGTGCGCAGTGAGAGGTAGGGCCCGTCGGTCGCCACGGGAGGCAGCACGGCGTGCAGCCGGGTGCCGTCGGGCAGCCGGGCGTCCGCGTACGGGGAGCCGTCGTCGAGCCGGCGCCCGGCGGACGCGATCAGCCGCTGCGCCAACCGGCGCACGTCGTCGACGGTGCCGAGCGGCACCGGCACCTGGCGCAGCCCCCGGCCCCGGTCGACCCACACCCGGACCCCGTTGACCAGGACGTCGGTGACCTCCGGGTCGGCCAGCAGCGGTGCGAGCGGCCCGGCGCCGATCAGGTCGTCGTGCACCCGGTCGGCGATCCGCAGCAGGGCGGTGTCACCCAGCACGGCGGCGTCGGACTCGGCGCGTACGGCGGAGACGATGGCGGCGGGCGTCACCGGCGTGGCCCCGGCGGCGAACCGGTGCCGGACGCGGACCGCCAGCTCCCCCGACTCGGCGGGCCCGGTCATGCCGCACCCGTCGTGGTCGGCTCGCCGGTCAGCTCGTCGAGGATCCGCTGGCAGAGCGCCGCGAGGGGACCCTTGCCGGCGGCGGCGGGTGCCTCCCCGCGTTCCAGCCCTCGGCAGAGCCCGGGCTCGGGCCGGAGCGTGCCGGCGAGCGGCAGGCCGAGCGCCCGGGCCACCTCGGTGGCCTTGAGTCGACCCGGCGCGGGGCCGCGCACCACAACGGCCAGGTCGGCGCAGTGCGGCGCGGCCTCGGCCACCACCCGGGCCGCGGCGGCGGTGGCCCGCAGCTCCGCCGGTACGACCACCAGGGCCCGGTCCGCCGACTGCAACGCGACGACGGCCGCGTCGTCCAGGTGTCGGGGCAGGTCGAGGACCACGATGTCCCGGCCACGACGGCCGGCGTCGATGGTGGCCGCCATCGCCTCGGCCGGCAGCGGCAGCAGGTCGCCCCGGTCCCAGGAGAGCACCACGAGGTCGCCCCGGCTGGGCAGCGCACGGACGAGCGAGGGCGGATCGACCCGCCCGCCGGTGCCGGTCAGCCCCGGCCAGCGCAGCCCTTCCAGCTGTTCCCAGCCGAGCACGAGGTCGAGCCCGCCGCCGAGCGGGTCGGCGTCCACCAGCAGGGTGCGCCGGTGGGACCGGGCCGCGGTGACCGCGAGGCCGCCGGCCAGCACGCTGGCACCCGCGCCACCCCGCCCGCCGAGCACCGCCACGACGCGGGCGGGTCCGCCGCCGGACGGGTCGGCCGTGCACTCGGCGAACCGGTCGACCAGCCACGGCTCGGCTGCCGGGAGGGTCGCCACGTGCTCGGCGCCGATCAGCTCGGCGATCTCCGTGCCCGGGTCGAGGTGCCCGGAGCGGCCGACGAGCACCGTGCGGGACCGGCGCGGCAGCCGGGCCCGCAGGCAGGCCCGCGCCTGGTCGGCGCCGACGAGCACCAGCGGAGCCGGCGTCCAGCGGGCCCGGGCGGCAGCCGGGTCGGCGGCCAGCTCGACCTCCGTGCCGCCTGCGGCGGCGAGCCGGAGCAACTCGTCGAGGAGGTCACCGTCGGCGGTGACGAGCAGGGGCAGCCGGCGGCGCGGCGGGAGCGGGGTACGGGGCGGCATGGCGGCCTCCAGCGGTCGGACTCGGGGTGCTGGGGGAAGCCTCGTCGCGCCCGGTGCGGCACGCCGTCCGGTGGCCCCGCCCTGTGGACAGCGCGGGCGACTGTGGATGGTCCGCGACCGGCGAGTGGATCTGCTACGGAGACCGGTCGACCGGAGGCCTTCATCCACGACCGGGCGGAGCCGGTCCTCGCCCACTGGCTCGACCATCCCGGTGGCACCGGCAGGACGCGGTGCCGCAGCCAGGGCGGTGGATGTGGGGGCGGGAGCTGCCGCGTTTCCGGTCGGCCACCAGACGCCGCGGCTCAGACGGCCCGGCAACGGCCCAAAAAGTTTGCCCCATCTGCACGCAGCCGGTGGCGGTCCGCCAGGTTGTCCGCGACGCCGGCCTGTCGGCCCTGATGACTGCGAAACATTGACTACCGTGAGGAGGTGGTCGATTACGAGCAGCTCCTGATGGCCCGGCCGAGGATGTCACTGCCGGCCGCCCCGTGTATCGGAGCGCACGGTTGGAAACAGTGAGGTGGTGCTGAAACGTCTGTTGAATGGCCGCTACCGGTTCGATGAGCTGCTGGGCAGCGGCGGCATGGGTGAGGTGTGGCGCGGTCGGGACCTGCGGCTCGACCGCCCGGTGGCGATCAAGATTCTCACCTCTGCCGGGCTGCAGGAGCCGATGGCCGCTGAACGCTTCGACCGCGAGGCCCGTACGGCGGCCCGACTGACCCACCCGCACATCGTGCGCGTCTACGATTTCGGCACCGAGGAGAACGACTCCTACCTGGTCATGGAGCTGGTGGAGGGGCGGACGGTGTCCGCCCTGATCGCCGACGGCCCGCTCCCCGTGATACAGGCGTTGTCGATCGCCGTGCAGGCCTGCGAGGGGATCGCCGCCGCGCACGCGGTCGGGGTGGTGCACCGGGACGTGAAGCCGGGCAACCTCATCGTCACGCCCGCTGGAACGGCGAAGATCTGCGACTTCGGCATCGCCCGGTTACCGCACGCGGAGCAGAACTCACTGACCGGGCCGGCGACCAAGCTCGGCACCAGCTCGTACATGTCTCCTGAGCAGGCGCTCGGCCGGCCGGTCGACCACCGCACCGACCTGTACAGCCTGGGCTGCACCCTCTATGCCATGCTCGCCGGCCGTCCTCCGTTCGTCGGCGATCCGCTGAGCGTGCTGCATCAACACGTCAACGAGCCGCCTCCGCCGCTGCGCGATCACCGGCCCGACGTACCCGCCGAGCTGGGCGGCCTGGTCGCCGAACTGCTGGCAAAGGATCCCGCCGCTCGGCCGAACGACGCGGCCGAGGTCCAGGACCGGCTCGCGGCCCTGCTGCCCCGGGCCGGCACCGCGCTGCCGTTGGTGCCGGTGGACCAGGATCCAGCCGATCCCCGGCGGTCCGGCCCGGCGATCACTGGCCCGCTCAGGGCGGACACGGACGGCCCGGAACGGCCGGCCCCGGGCGACCGGCCGGCCCGACGTCGGCGCGCACTGCTGGCGGGGACCCTGGTCGGCCTCGCACTTCTCGCCCTGGCCGGCGCTACGCTGCACGACCGCGACGCGGACACCTCCGTGGCGGGGCCCACTACGCCGCCGGCACCCGCCGCCGCCACCACCTCCTCCCTGGCACCGGAGGCGCCGGCCGTGCCGGTCACCGTCGCACCCACCACCCCGACGCTGCGCGCCGCCGGGTCAGCCACCCGCACCTCGGCCAGTCCGACGCCGAGCCCTCGAGCCGCTTCCCGTACCCCGAGTCCCACCCCGCCCGCAGATCCGATCGTCGCCATGCGCCTCTCGATCCAGGAGCAGGTGGAAACCGGCCAGCTCAACCCGGACGCCGCCAAGGACCTGCACAGCAAGGTGGACGCGATCGCCAAGGAGATCGCCGAGGGTGACACCGACCAAGCCGAGGAGCAGCTCAAGAAGCTCCGGGACAAGCTCGACGAGCTGCTGCACGGCGGCAAGCTCACGGCCAATGGCTACGACGACCTGACCGCCGGTGTCGACCAGATCGCTGCCGAGCTGCGGTAGAGAGGTAGAGCCGGTCGCCCGGCGACCGGAGCTCTGCCGCCTCGCTGCTTCCTCAGGGCGAGGAAATCGGGCGGAAAGTGCCCTGGACGAGGACGGGGAGGGCGTGTGACCTGCTACGGAGCATCGCTCCCAGAAAGGGACGACCCCCGTCGGGGGGAGACGGGGGTCGTCGGAGGTTCGGCTCCGGGGGGGTCGAGCCGAACCCGCTCAGCGGTCACGGGGGGTGCAACCGCCGAGGGCCTCTCGGTCGACGAGGCGTGAACTCTCGTCGCGCACAAGCATGCCGCAGCGGACCCGTATACGTCGAGTGGTCCTCGCTCCACCCATTGCTAAATTGTGTTCGCAGAGTGTGACCGCCATCACTCTGCGCAGAGGGTGACGATGGCTCCCACGCTCGGGGTGCCCCCGGGCCCCCGCCGGAGGCCGCCCGTCCCGCTAGACTTTCGCGCCGTGGGCCGAAGTGCCGCTTTCTTCGATCTCGACAAGACCGTCATCGCCAAGTCGAGCGCTCTGGCGTTCGGTCGGCCGTTCTACCGGGACGGGCTGATCACCCGGCGTGACGTGGTCAAGTCGGCGTACGCGCAGCTGATGTTCCGGCTGGGCGGCACCGACGAGCAGACCATGGCCCGGACCCGGGACTACCTGGCCACCCTCTGCAAGGGGTGGCAGGTGGAGCAGGTCCGCCAGATCGTCGCGGAGACGCTGCACGAGCTGATCAACCCCTACGTGTACGCGGAGGCCGCCGCCCTCATCGAGGAGCACCAGGCGGCCGGCCGGGACGTGGTGCTCGTCTCCGCCTCCGGGGAGGAGATGGTCCGACCGATCGGCGAGCTGCTCGGCGTGACCGACGTGATCGCCACCCGGATGGCGGTCGCGGACGGCCGCTACAGCGGCGAGGTGGAGTTCTACGCGGCCGGGCCGAGCAAGGTCGACGCCGTCGGCGAGCTGGCCACCGCCCGCGGGTACGACCTCGCGGACTCATACGCCTACTCCGACTCGTACAGCGACCGGCCGCTGTTGGAGTGTGTGGGCCACCCGACCGCGGTCAACCCGGACCGGGCGTTGCGCAAGCTGGCCGTGGAGAACTCGTGGCCGGTGCTGGAGTTCCGGCACCCGGTTCCGCTGGGCCGCCGGCTCCGCGAGCGCCCCGCCGTGCCGGTCGCCGCCGCAGCCCTCGGGGTGGGCGTCGGGGTGGCCATCGGGATCGCCTGGTACGGCCGGCACCGCCGTACCCGCACCGGCGCACCCACCGCCTGACCGCCGCGGGGGGACGCTGGGGGCGTCAGGAGGTGGCGAGGACCTCGTCGCCGATCAGGGAGATCTGGTCCGCGCCGACCTCGACGGCCGACATGTAGTGGCGCAGCCAGGAGCGCAGCCCGTCGGGAGTGCCCGTGGCGAAGGCGCCGGCCGCGCCGACGTACTCGGGCTCCCGTTCCCGGTGGCCGACGTCCACGGCGACCAGGCCGCGCGGGTCGAAGCCGGTCGAGATCAGCACCAGCCGGGCGGCGGCCCGGGCCACCACCCCGGACGGGCCGGCGAACGGGCGCAGGTTCAGCAGCTCGCCGTGCACCACCGCGGCCAGCACCAGCGGCGGCACCTTCGTTCCCCCGGCGACCAGCCCGGACAGCCCGTCGAGGCGCGCCGCGACCACCGGGTCGGTCACCGGCCGACCCAGCTCCGCCTCGGCGACGACGTCCCGGGCGGCGAGCACGTGCAGCCGGGCGAGGGCCTGCCGGGGGGCCTTCGGCCAGAGCTCGCTCAGCCCGGGCAGCGCCCCGGCCACCCGTAGCGCCCCCTGGAGCACCGGGTCGGTGACTGTGCCGGCGCGTACCTCCTCGCGCTCGTGCGGGCGGCCCTCCAGGGCGGCGCTGGCCACCGCCGAACGGAGGCTGACCTCGGCGGCCACCTGCCCGCCGTGGCGGCGCAGCGCGCGGTGCCGGTGGGCCTGGTCGACCCGCTCGCGGGCCCGCTCGACGGCGGGCGCGATGTCGGCGAGCGCGAGCAGCGGAGCGAGCGGATCGGTGGTCACCCCGCCACGCTATCCACCCCGCCGCGCCCACCGGGCGCCACCCGGCGGGCAGGCGACCCCGACCACGATGATCGACACCGGCCGCGGCGATCCGCGCCCTCCCCGCCCCGGAAAGCGCCGGTCTGCCGCATTCCGCGCCCGGCCCCGGGCGGCCGGGCCGGCCGCCACCCGGCGCGTGTCGGGGGCCGCTGGGCGCGCGGCGCGTCCCCGGGCGCTCGCGGCGGCGGTACCGCCCGACTAACCTCTCCCGGGTAGGAGACGCAGGTCACGCGACGAAGGAGTCATCGCATGAGCGAGGCATTGGCCAACCTGCTGAACGAGACGCGCCAGTTCCCGCCGCCGGCCGAGCTCGCCGCGAACGCCAACGTCAAGGCCGAGGCGTACGCCGAGGCGGCCGGGGACCGGCTCGCCTTCTGGGAGCGCCAGGCCGACCGCCTGACCTGGGCGAAGAAGTGGGACCAGGTGCTCGACTGGTCGAACGCGCCGTTCGCGAAGTGGTTCGTGGGCGGGCAGCTCAACGTGGCGTACAACTGCCTGGACCGGCACGTGGAAGCCGGCCGGGGCGACAAGGTGGCGATCCACTGGGAGGGCGAGCCGGGTGACACCCGCACCCTCACCTACGCCGACCTGCACAAGCTCACCTGCCAGGCGGCGAACGCGCTGACCGACCTGGGTGTGACCGCCGGCGACCGGGTGGCGATCTACCTGCCGATGATCCCCGAGGCGGCGGTGGCGATGCTGGCCTGCGCCCGGATCGGCGCCACGCACAGCGTGGTCTTCGGCGGCTTCTCCGCCGACGCGCTGACCAACCGGATCCAGGACGCCAGCGCCAAGGTCGTGATCACCGCCGACGGCGGCTACCGCCGGGGCAAGCCGTCGGCGCTCAAGCCGACCGTGGACGAGGCGGTGGCGAAGTGCCCCTCGGTGGAGCACGTGCTGGTGGTCCGCCGGACCGGCGAGGAGGTCGCCTGGTCGGCGAAGGACCACTGGTGGCACGAGACGGTCGAGACCGCCGCGCCGGAGCACAGCGCGCAGGCGTTCGACGCCGAGCACCCGCTCTTCATCCTCTACACCAGCGGCACCACCGCCCGGCCGAAGGGCATCCTGCACACCACCGGCGGCTACCTCACCCAGACGTCGTACACCACGCACGCCGTCTTCGACCTGAAGCCGGAGACCGACGTCTACTGGTGCACCGCCGACATCGGCTGGGTCACCGGGCACTCGTACATCGTGTACGGCCCGCTCTCGAACGGCGCCACCCAGGTCATGTACGAGGGCACCCCGGACACCCCGCACAAGGGCCGGTTCTGGGAGGTGGTCGACAAGTACAAGGTCACCATCCTGTACACCGCGCCCACGCTGATCCGCACCATGATGAAGTGGGGCGAGGACATCCCCGCCGGGTACGACCTCTCCTCGCTGCGCCTGCTGGGCAGCGTCGGCGAGCCGATCAACCCGGAGGCGTGGATCTGGTACCGGCAGCACGTCGGCCGGGGTGAGTTGCCGGTCGTCGACACCTGGTGGCAGACCGAGACCGGCGCAATCATGATCTCCCCGCTGCCGGGTGTCACCGACGCCAAGCCGGGCTCGGCGATGACCGCGCTGCCGGGCATCGTCGCCGACGTGGTGGACGACCAGGGCCAGTCGGTGCCGAACGGCGGCGGCGGCTACCTGGTGCTCAAGGAGCCGTGGCCGTCGATGCTGCGGACCGTCTGGGGCGACGACAACCGGTTCATCGAGACGTACTGGTCCCGCTTCGGGGCCGGGGCGAACAGCGGCGACGAGTGGGTCTACTTCGCCGGCGACGGGGCGAAGAAGGACGACGACGGGCACATCTGGCTGCTTGGCCGGGTCGACGACGTGATGCTGGTGTCGGGCCACAACATCTCCACCACCGAGGTCGAGTCGGCGCTGGTCAGCCACCCGTCGGTGGCCGAGGCGGCGGTGGTGGGCGCGACCGACCCGACCACCGGGCAGGCGATCGTCGCCTTCGCCATCCCGCGCGGCAGCGCCGAGATCTCCGGTGAGGCCGGCGAGCAGCTCATCGCCGAGCTGCGCAACCACGTGGCGAAGACGCTCGGCCCGATCGCCAAGCCGCGGCAGATCATGCTGGTGCCCGAACTGCCGAAGACCCGTTCCGGCAAGATCATGCGCCGGTTGCTGCGGGACGTCGCGGAGAACCGCTCGCTCGGTGACGTCACCACGCTCCAGGACTCCTCGGTGATGGAGCTGATCTCCTCGGGCATGAGTGGCGGGAAGTCCGACGAGGACTGACGGCAGGCGTACCGAATCAGGTGGGTGACGGTCCGGACGGGCCGTCACCCACCGTCGTTTCCGGGGGTACGCATCGGAAGTTCGGTGGAGGCGCGACAGGCTGAACGGGCAGAGGCACGCTGTCACCCCTCTCAGTGGCAGCGCTGGTTCCTCTAGGTTCAGCCGCACCGGACCGGGTCGGCAGGCGTCACTGCGACCGGCCGGTTCTCTCCTCCCATGCCCCACGAACGGAGCGGCATGAACACATTTCCGCAATCCGGGTCACGCCGACGCCTACTCGTCGCGCTGCCCGCCCTCGCCCTCGCCGCCACGTCGCTGACCGTGACCGGCAGCGCGGCCGCCCAGGAGTCCGGCCCGGCCCGGTCGATCGGGGCGGACGAGCACTACATCAACTACGCCGAGCCGGAGGTCCAGCCGGACACCGCCGGCAAGGAGGTCAAGGGGAAGGACGGGGTCTACACCAACGCGGTCGACGAGGCCCGGGCCTACGACCGCAAGTTCGCCGGGGGCAACCCGGTGGCCGCGCGGGAGCTGGCCAAGCTGGAGGCCAAGGCGATCAAGACGGGCCAGAGCCCGCGGCAGATCAAGCAGGCCAAGGGCACCCAGACCGCCAAGCTGCTGACCCTGCTGGTGGAGTTCAACGACCAGGCGAACGACGACTTCACCAACGTGTACGTGCCGAAGACGGTCTTCGAGGACCGGAGCTGTGTCCTCGGCACCGTCCAGAACGGCCCGAAGCACAACACCATCCCGGACCCGGGGACGCTGTCCCGCGAGGACAACAACTCGATGTGGGTGCCGAACTTCTCGCCCGAGCACTACGACAAGATGCTCTACACCAAGGAGGGCATCACCGAGCGGGTCCGTAAGGACCTGACCGGGCCGGACGGCAAGCCGGGCATCGACATTTCCGGGCGCACGATGCACAACATGTACCTGGAGATGTCCAAGGGCGCGTACACGGTGGCCGGCGAGGCCAGCCCGTGGATCACCGTGCCGCACTCGGAGGGCTGGTACGCCGCCTCCCGCTGCTTCCAGGACGAGAACGGCAACTGGGTCGCCGGCCGCGAGCAGTCGATGAACGGCCACCCGGACAACCCGCAGGGCGCCGGCCGGCTCGCCACCGACGCCATCGACGCGCTGGCGAAGATGCGGCCCGACTTCCCGTGGGCCGACTACGACATCGAGGACCAGAGCGACCGCGACGGCGACGGCAACTTCAACGAGCCGGACGGCGTGATCGACCACCTGGTGCTGGTGCACGCCAACCAGGGCAAGTCCCGCGGCGGCGGCGACATCGGCGTCTACTCGGTCTGGGCGCACTCCTCGACGGTCACCGGCGGCTACACCATCCCCGGCACCAACCTGAAGGTGTCGAACTACATCGTGCAGCCGGAGGACGCCGGCGTCGGCGTCTTCGCCCACGAGTTCGGCCACGACCTCGGCCTGCCGGACCTCTACGACACCTCCGGCAACGCCGACTCGGACGTCGACTTCTGGGACCTGATGGCCTCGGGCTCGCACTCCGGCGAGATCTTCCAGGCGCTCCCGACCCACATGGGCCTCTGGGACAAGTGGGTGCTCGGCTGGGCCGACCCGCTGCAGGTCAACCCGGGTGACGACGCCCGCTCGGTGCAGCTCGGGCAGACCTCCAACACTCCGGTCGGCACCAAGGACGGCATCAAGATCAATCTGCCGAACAAGGTGATCACCCTGGCCCAGCCGCACAGCGGGGCCAACATGTGGTACAGCGGCGCCGACCAGGACTGGGCGGACGTCAAGCTGAGCCGGACGGTGACCGTCCCGAACGCCGCCGACGCGAAGTTCTGGATGTGGAACAACTACGTCATCGAGCAGGACTGGGACTACGGCTTCCTCGAGGTCTCCACCGACAACGGCGCCAACTGGACCGAGCAGAAGGTCTACGACGCCACCGGCAAGCTCGTCACGACCAACGACGGCTACGCCGACCCGAACGGCCGCATGGTCGACTACGGCGGCAAGAAGTACGGCCTGACCGGCAGCACCGGCGGCTGGCGCCACGACTACGTCGACCTGTCGGCGTACGCCGGGCAGACCGTGCAGCTGCGGCTGCGGTACGCCACGGACGAGGCGTTCGTGGAGCGCGGCTGGTTCGCCGACGACTTCTCGGTCACCGGTGGCGGCGCGACCACCTGGAGCGACGACGTCGAGGGTGGCGCCAACGGCTGGACCCAGACCGGCGGCACCTTCACCGACACCACCGGCGCCGGCTGGCACACCGACGGCGGCACCCAGGTCAAGGCGCACTACTACCTGGCCGAGTGGCGCAACTTCGACGGCTTCGACAAGGGCCTGAAGTACACCTACGACACGGTCTACTCGCACGAGGCGTGGAAGGTCGACCGGGTCTCGTACAACGCGCCGGGCATGCTGGTCTGGTACCGGGACACCGTGCTCGGCGACGTCAACCACGTCACCGCGCAGATGACCGCGCTGCCCAGCTACGGCGCCAAGGGCGGTCTGCTGATCGTCGACTCGCACAACGACCCGCTGCGCCGGCAGGGCGAGGCGGCCGTGAAGGACCCGTCGGTGCTGGACAACCTGCCCAGCCGCCCGCAGTCGTCCAACGCGGCCTTCTCGCTCAACCCCACGTACCCCTTCAAGGAGTGCCTGGAGGCGGCGGGCGAGCCGTACAGCGAGTACTGCACCAACTTCGGCGCCCAGGCGCCGGTCCCGGCGTTCAGCGACGCCAAGGGCTGGTACCCGGGCATCGAGATCCGCAACGGCTCCGCGTACGCCCGGGACAACGACGCCTCCGTCGTCATCCCGTCGCGGGGCAATGCGAAGTACACGACCCGGGTGACCAACCCGGACGGGACGCCGGCCACGGCGTACTACGGGGCCACCCTCGGTGGCGGGGCCATCGTGCTCGGCACCGGCAACCCGGGTGACGCGGCCGTCGCGTACGGCGTCACGATCACCATCAAGAAGGCCGCCGGTGACAACTCGTACGCCACGGTGTACGTGACCTCGGCGACCCCGTGACCTGACCGCCCGCGCGTCGGGACACACGGCGGGGCCCGTCTGGAGCACACTGCTCCGGACGGGCCCCGTCGTCTTACGTGTCCTCAGATTTCTTCCAGAATCCGTGTGACATTTTCTCAGGCGCCGGCGCTCCCCCTTGGGGACCTCATAATTGTCGTCGCTCTCAGTGATCGTGGCCAAACCGTAATGTAATTCGGCCTCGAGCCCCTGCGCCTTTTGGCCCTGGTTTGCCCGGGAAAGAAGGTCGGTCCCTCAGGTGATTGACCGGTGACAACGATGCAAACACCTGTCATTGTGAGTGACGCATGACATGACAGCGATGGCTATAGCTGTCCCTGTCATGTAACAAATCCACAAAGGAGGAGGACCTTTGAGGAGACGAGTCACAGCGGGCCTGGCCTCGGCCGCGGCCGCGCTGCTGGCAGCCGGTGTCGTCACGGCGCCGGCGTCCGCCACCCCGGCGGCGGAGCCCACCCCCGGCGTCGACAAGGCCAAGCACGGCAAGGACAACCTCCCGGATCCCAAGGCGGATCAGCAGCGGGAGATCAAGAAGCAGGCGATTTCGGACCTGCTCACGGGCAAGGCCAAGCTCCAGACGCGCAACGGCTCGAAGGTCATCCAGGTGAAGGACGACCTGTTCGTCGAGTACCAGCAGGCGCCGAAGGAAGACCCCATCTTCACGATGCTGGTCAACTTCGGTGACAAGGTCGACCCCCGCGCCGGCGGCAGCGCCGGTCCCGTGGTGGGCCAGATCCCCGAGCCGGACCGCAACTGGGACGGCAGCTCCACCGACAACAACAGCACCCTGTGGCGGTCCGACTTCAGCCGGGCCCACTACATGGACATGTTCTACGGTGAGGGCGAGTCGTTCCGGGACTTCTACCTGAAGCAGTCCGGTGGTCGTTACACGGTCGACGGTGACGTCAGCGACTGGATCACGGTGCCTTACAACGAGGCCCGTTACGGTCACAACGACGACCCGGACAACCCGAACGACAACATCTCCGAGGCCGAGGGCTACTGGAACTTCATCCGGGACACCGCGACGTCCTGGTACCAGACCCAGGCCGCGGCCGGCAAGTCGTCCCAGGAGATCAAGGACTACCTCAAGCAGTTCGACGTCTGGGACCGGTACGACTTCGACGGCGACGGCAACTTCAACGAGCCCGACGGCTACATCGACCACTTCCAGGCGGTGCACGCCGGTGAGGGCGAGGAGGCCGGCGGCGGCGCCCAGGGCGAGGATGCCATCTGGTCGCACCGTTGGGCGGCGTTCACCAACCTCGAGGGCAAGGCCGGCCCGGCCGGCAACCTCGCGGGCGGTGTGCAGATCGGTGACACCGGCCTCTGGATCCGTGACTACACCACGGAGCCGGAGAACGGCGGTCTCGGTGTCTTCACCCACGAGTACGGTCACGACCTCGGTCTGCCGGACCTGTACGACACCGCGGGTGGCGACAACGGCACCGGCTTCTGGACGCTGATGTCCTCCGGTTCGTGGCTGAACCACGGCACCGAAGACATCGGCTCGACCCCGGGTTACATGGACCCGTGGTCGAAGCTCTACCTGGGCTGGCTGAACCACACCACGGTCGACTACGGCAAGGGCAGCACCCAGGTGACGCTCGGCCCGGCCGGTGACAGCGACGGGCCGAAGGCCCAGGCTGTCGTGGTGAACCTGCCCGCCCAGACGCAGACCACGAACTACAACACGCCGTTCGGCGGGTCGTATGAGTGGTGGGGCGGCAGCGCGGACGACCTCAACACCTCGCTGACCCGCACCCTGGACCTGACCGGCGCGACCACCGCGTCGATCACCTCCAAGCTGCAGTTCGACATCGAAGAGGACTACGACTACCTCTATGCCGAGGTGTCCACCGACGGTGGCGCCACCTGGGCCGATGTCAAGAACAACCTGGTCGACGCCGGTGACAGCGGCATCGACGGCTCCAGCAACGGCGCCTGGGTCGACTCGACCTACGACCTGTCGGCGTACGCCGGCAAGACGGTGCTGTTCCGCTACCGCTACGCGACCGACGGCGGCGTGCACTTCGCCGGTCCGTTCCTGGACAACATCTCGCTGACCAAGAACGGCGCGGTCGCCTGGACCGACGACGCGGAGACCCTCGCCGCGGAGTGGACCGCCAAGGGTTGGACCCGGATCACCGGCTCGGTGACCGACACCTACCCCCGCTTCTACATCGCCGAGAACCGGACCTACTTCGGTTACGACGACACGCTGCGGACCGGTCCGTACAACTTCGGCTGGGGCAACACCCGGCCGGACTTCGTGGAGCGGTTCTCGAACCAGCCCGGCATGCTGGTCTGGTACGTGAACTACGCGTACGGCGACAACAACACGTCGCAGCACCCGGGCTACGGCCTCAACCTCCCGGTTGACGTCCGTCCGGACAAGATCAACGTCGGCGGCCAGGGCACCATCAGCAACCGGCGCAACGGCTACGACGCCACGTTCAGCCTGTACACCAAGCCGGCGCAGACCTTCCACCGCAACGGTGTGGCGGTCGTCGTGCCGGAGCTCGAGCCCAACCCGATCTTCAGCGACAAGGGGATCGGCAAGTACTGGACCTCGGGCAACGCCTGGAACTCGGTGAAGGTGGCCGGCACCGGCACCACCATCGAGATCCTGCAGCAGGGCACCACCCCGACCAGCGACATGATCGTCAAGGTCACCAACTGATCGGGTAGCACCAGACCGGGAGGGGCCGGTGGCGGCGACGCCACCGGCCCCTTTCGCGTACCCCGATAGTGTTCGCCCTGATGAGGTACGGCATCGGCCGGTACGGATGTGACGGTGAGAAGCAGCCCCAACAAAAAGTTGCTACAAAACAGCGTCGCCGTCTTCCCACGCGTTACGTGACTGTCTATCTTCACCATTGGTCCCACACGTGGGACGTCTCTACCGGCCCGTACCCCCG
Organism: Micromonospora sp. NPDC051924; assembly: GCF_055586005.1. Taxonomy (NCBI): domain Bacteria; kingdom Bacillati; phylum Actinomycetota; class Actinomycetes; order Micromonosporales; family Micromonosporaceae; genus Micromonospora; species Micromonospora sp. NPDC051924. The sequence continues at coordinate 97,216 of NZ_JBVJJA010000010.1, read as the reverse complement.
TAGGGCCGGTTCCCTCACACCGGAGGTATCCACGTGCGCAAAGTCGCAGTGGGTCTGCTCGGGCTTTCGCTGACGGCGACGGGACTGGTGGCGGGCACGGCCGCCAGTGCCGCGCCGACGCCGAAGCTGCCGGCCGCCGCTCCGTCGGTCGCCGAGCCCGCGCAGACTGATCACGATCTGCCCAACCCGCTTGAGACCAAGCGACGGGCGCTGCGCCAGGAGGGCCTGAGCGAGGTCCTCGCCGGCCGCACCAAGGCCCAGAAGATCAACGGCAGCACCGTCGTCAAGGTCGGCGAAACGGCGGCCGAAGGCGCCGCCGCCGGCCGGTCCGCCCGCAGCACCAGGGCCGGCAAAGGCCCGGTCAAGGACCAGTACGTCGAGCTGTCGCGCGAGCGGACCGACAAGATCTTCGTGATCCTCGCCGAGTTCGGCAACGACCGGCACCCGGCGTACCCGGACAAGGACACCGACCCGCTGACTGCGGGCCCGGCCCGGTTCGACGGCCCGCTGAACAACGAGATCCCGGCGCCCAACCGGGCGGTGGACAACTCCACCGTCTGGCAGCCGAGCTTCGACGCCGACCACTACCGCAAGCTCTACTTCGGCACCGCCCCGGGTGACGAGTCGCTGAAGCAGTACTACGAGGCGCAGTCCTCGGGCCGGTACAGCGTCGACGGCGAGGTCACCGACTGGGTCAGGGTCAAGTACAACGAGGCCCGCTACGGCCGCTCGGGCGACGACCCGACCGACGCCAACGGCGACGACCCGGCCGTCTGCGCCAGCAACGTCTGCACCAACACCTGGACGCTGGTGCGCGATGCCGCCAACCAGTGGGTCGCCGACCAGAAGGCCGCCGGTCGGACCGACGCACAGATCGCCGCCGATGTCAGGTCGATGGACCAGTGGGACCGGTACGACCACGACGGCGACGGCAACTTCAACGAGCCGGACGGGTACATCGACCACTTCCAGATCGTCCACGCCGGCGGTGACGAGGCCGACGGTGACCCGAACCAGGGTGAGGACGCCATCTGGAGCCACCGCTGGTACGCCTACGCCTCCGACCAGGGCAACACCGGTCCGGCCACCTTCCCGGCCGGCGGCACCCAGATCGGCAACACGGGCGTGTGGATCGGTGACTACACCATCCAGCCGGAGAACGGCGGCCGGAGCGTCTTCTACCACGAGTACGGCCACGACCTGGGCCTGCCGGACGACTACAACGTCACCAACGGCGGGGACAACAACAACGAGCACTGGACCCTGATGGCCCAGAGCCGGCTCGGTGGCAAGAACGACGGCGGCATCGGTGAGCGGGGCGGCGACCTCGGCGCCTGGAACAAGCTCCAGCTCGGCTGGCTCGACTACGAGGTCATCAAGGCCGGCCAGAAGCGCACGCTGAAGCTGGGTCCGCAGGAGTACAACTCCAATGAGGCGCAGGGCGCGGTCGTCGTGCTGCCGAAGCGGACGTACACCTTCGACAACGGCAAGCCGTTCGAGGGCGCGAAGCAGTACTTCTCGGGCAACGAGGACGACCTGAACACCACGATGACGCGGACGATCGACCTCACCGGGAAGACCAGCGCCGCGTTCACCATGAAGGGTCGTTACAACATCGAAGAGGGGTACGACTACCTCTTCTTCGAGGCCTCCACTGACGGCGGCCAGACCTGGACGGCGCTGCCCGGCACGGTCGGCGGCAAGGCGCTGGAGGAGATCTCCCCCGGCCGCTACGCCCTGACCGGCTCCAGCGCCCCCGACGAGGACACTCCGCCCCAGTGGGTAGACGTCAACATCCCGCTGAACTCGCTCGCCGGCAAGACGGTGCAGTTCCGGCTGCACTACACGACCGACGGCGGTGTCTCCGCCGGTGGCTTCTACGGTGACGCGATCGCCGTGACCGCCGACGGGGCGACCCTCTTCACCGACGGTGCGGAGGCGGGCGCGGGTGACTGGACGCTCAACGGCTTCTCGGTCCAGGCCGAGACCTACACCCGCGACTTCGACAACTACTACATCGCCGGCAACCGGTCGTACGTCTCGTACGACAAGTACCTCAAGACCGGCCCGTACTACTTCGGCTACATGAACACCCGGCCGGACTACGTGGACCACTACGCGTACCAGACGGGTCTGCTGATCTCCTACTGGAACCTGCGGTGGGCGGACAACGACACGTTCGACCACCCGGGTGAGGGTCGGAACATGATCATTGACGCGCACCCGCGGCCGATCTACAACCTGACCGGCAACCCCTGGCGGGCCCGCGTCCAGGTCTACGACGCGCCGTTCAGCCTGCAGAAGGCGGACTCGTTCACGCTGCACATCAACAGCCAGCCGCAGTACATCCGTGGCCAGGCCGCGCAGCCGCTGTTCGACGACACCAAGCAGTACTGGTACCCGGAGCTGCCGAACCACGGCGTCAAGCTCCCGGCCGTCGGCGTCAAGATCCGCGTGCTGGAGCAGAACGGCACCACGATGAAGGTCCGCATCTCCTGATCGACGGATCGACCGCACCACCGGTGCCCGGGCAGATGTCCTGCCCGGGCACCGCCCGTTTCGGGCTCCGCGCAGGCCACCAGAAAACACGAATCGTGTCATCATCGTTACAGCCGATTGACGGCGACGACCAGCGGACGTGACGATCATCCCATCGACGATCATGGGGGGTGATCCGGTTGTCAGCTGACATCGCGACCGACGATCCGGGCAGGTCGGACGAGATTCCCCTCTGGATCCGGCTGGCCGACCACGGCCCACTGACGCCGTCGCTGGAACTGCGGATGGTGCTCGCGGACAGCGCCCGCGAGCTGATGCGCGCCCAGAACCGCCTCACCGACCACTACACCCGGCTCCAGCGGATAGCCCATCAGGACGCGGCGCGGTCCGGGGACCGCCCGGACGGGATCGAGGTGGTCACGGAACCCGACCGGTTCCGGGACCTCGCTCACCGGCTGCTCGACACGGCCACAGCGGAGGCCCTGATCCTCCTCGACGAGTCGGCACCGGACCTGTCCCCGCCACCCAGCACGCCGCACCCGGTCCGGATGATCTGCGCCCGACCGCTGCTGGCGAACGCCGAGCGTCGCGAAGGGATCGAGGCCGCGCTGCCCGCGGGGCACGGCGTACGCGTGCTCCCGGCGCTGCCGGCGAGCCTGCTGGCGGTCGACGGCACCGCGCTGCTCGCCCTGCCCCCCACCGACCAGCACCGACAGCTGCTGCTGGTTCGCAGCCCCGCCCTGGTGGCGCTGCTGACCCAGTACGTCAAGGCGCTGTGGCGGCAGGCGATCCCACTCGCCAACGGGGCCCCGGCCGACACCGACGGCGCGCCCACGCCCGTCCAACTCCAGATCCTCCGGTTGGCCGCAGCCGGCCTGAAGGACGAGTCGATCGCCCTCAGCCTCGGCCGCAGTGCCCGTTGGGTGCGCCGGCACTTCGAGCTGCTGGAGGAACGGCTCTCGGCGACCAACCGGCTCACCCTGGGCATCGCCGCGGCCCGGCGCGGCTGGATCTGATCTTGCAACTTGCGGACCGGCTGCCGCTTCGCCATACCGGCACCCCGACCCGCCCAGGACAATCGTGGTCATCAATGGATCGAGGCTCGCCGCCGCAGCTCCGGTGACGGGCCCGGTACGGGGAAAGGACCACGTTGAGGACACTCGGACTGCGACGGGTCGCCGTCGCCGCGCTCGCCACCGTCGGGCTCGCCACGTCGATCACCGCCACCGGAGAACCGGCGCGCGCGGTGAGCGCTGGCTTCGACCACACCATCTACTGGAACAACGTGCTGCTCAAGGCCTACCGGCAGGCGGGCGGCCCACCGACCACGCTGTCCCGCGCCGGCGCCATGATGCACCTGGCCATGTACGACACCAAGGTGTCGCTGGGCGGGCAGGGCAAGCCGTACCTGGGCACGGTCGCCCAGCAGGCCAGCTACAGCTACGACCTGGACATGAACCTGGACGAGGCCGCGTACGACGTGCTGAAGGTCGTGTTCCCGTCCATCGACTTCACCCAGGACTACGCCAACTCGCGGTCCATCGCGCCGATCGGGGAGCCGGGGCCGAACGGCTGGAGCGTCAGCGTCGGCCAGACGGCTGCGCAGAACATGCTCAACGCACGCGCCAACGACGGGTCCACCAACAACACCCCCTATCCGATCAGCTACACGGCGGGCCAGTGGCAGCCGACCGGCTCCGGCAGCGCCGCGGGCCCCAACTGGGGTCTGGTCAAGCCCTTCGGGCTGACCGCCGGCTCGCAGTTCCGCCCGTCGCTGCCCGGCGGCTTCACCACCATCACCGACATGCTGACCAGCAGCGCGTACGCCAAGCAGGTGAACGACGTCAAGCGGTACGGCTCCGCCACCGCCACCACCGCCGACCGCACCGCCGACCAGACCCAACTCGCCTGGTTCTGGGCCAACGACCTCGACGGCACGTACAAGCCGCCGGGTCAGCTCTACACCCTTACCCAGATCATCGCCAAGGCCCGCACCGGCACCGACACCACCCGGCTCTTCGCCCTGGTGTCGCTGGCGATGGCCGATGCCGGCGTCGCCGCCTGGGACGCCAAGTACCAGACGTCCATCGACCTGTGGCGCCCGGAGACGGCGATCCACGAGCCGCAGTCCGACAACAACACGGCCACCGTCCCGGACGCCGGTTGGCAGCCGCTGTCCGCCGATCGAAACGGCGTCCACTTCTCGCCGCCGTTCCCGGCGTACGTCTCGGGGCACGCCACCTTCGCCGGCGCCTGGGCGGGGATCGTCAAGCGGTTCTACGGCACCGACGCCATCTCCTTCACCGCCACCACCGAGGACCCGCACGCCAGCGGGGTCACCCGCTCCTTCACCAGCGTCAGCGCCGCCGCGACGGAGGACGCGAACAGTCGGCTCTACCTCGGCGTGCACTACCAGTGGGACGCCGACCAGGGGTTGGCCACCGGTGATTCGGTCGCCAACTACCTCTTCACCAAGTACTACGTGAACTGATCCGACCGCACGCTCGCGGGGCCGGCACCGATCGCGGTGCCGGCCCCGGCCCACGCCGGGCGGCCCCGGAGAAATCCCTGATCCTCGCCACCTGCGGGGCCGATGACGGATCGCCGGTCCTAGGCTATGCCCCATGACCGACCAGCGTGGCGGGCCCGTCGACGAGTCCTGCGTCCTCCCCGAGGGGCCGTGGACGCACCGGTTCGTCGGCGCCAACGGCAGCCGCTTCCACGTCGTCGAGGCCGGCACCGGCCCGATGGTGCTCTTCCTGCACGGCTTCCCCGAGTACTGGTACGCCTGGAAGGAGATGCTGCCGGCGGTCGCCGACGCGGGGTTCCGGGCGGTCGCGGTCGACCTGCGCGGGTACGGCGCCAGCGACAAGCCGCCCCGCGGGTACGACGGCTACACCCTCGCCGCCGACGTCGCCGGGCTGATCCGCGCCCTCGGCGAGCGGTCGGCGACCCTGGTCGGCACCGGGTCGGGCGGACTCATCGCGTGGACCGCCGCCTCGTTCCACCCCACCCTGGTCCGCCGGCTGGTGGTGCTCGGGGCACCGCACCCGCTGCGGCTGCGGGCGGCCATCTTCGCCGACCCGCGCGGCCAGTTCGCCGCCGCCACCCGGACGCTGAAGTTCCAGCTCCCCCGCTACGAGCACGTGCTGACCCGGGACGACGCCACCGAGGTGGAGGCGATCCTGCGCCGCTGGGGCGGGCCGGGCTGGGTGGACAGTCCGGAGTTCGAGGCGTACGCCCGGTGCTGCCGGGTGGCCATGCAGATCCCGCAGGCCGCCTTCTGCGCGATGGAGGGCTACCGCTGGGCGTTCCGTTCGGTGCTGCGGCTGCACGGCTACCGGTTCGTCAAGCTGATGCAGAAACCGCTGGTCGCCCCGACCCTCCAGCTGCACGGCGCGCTGGACGAGGCCTCCCTGCCGCGGACCGCCCAGGGCTCCGGCCGCTACGTCAGCGCGCCCTACGAGTGGCGGCTGCTCGACGGGGTCGGCCACTTCCCGCACGTGGAGGCCCGGGACGTGGTGCTCGGCGAGATCCTGCGCTGGACGAAGTCCTGACTGGGCAGGACGCGGCCTAAACCCGCTTCTCGCGCAGGTCGGCGACCTCGTTCGCCGGTGCCCAGCCCTGGTAGACGCCGAAGTCGAAGGCCTCCAGCCCCATCGCCCGGGCCACCGGCCAGCGGCCGCCGGTGTACTCCACCCGTAGCCAGCCCTCGTGCTCGGCCAGCACGATGAACGGCTGACCCTGCCAGGTGCAGGTGGTCCGGACGTACGCCAGGTCCTCCGCCTCGGTGGCCGGCACCACCCGGACGTAGCGGCCGGGGCGTACCTCCTCGAAGCCCTCGCCCGGTTCCGGCTGGTAGAGGCGGACGTCGTCGCCGTCGGGGCTGGCCTGGTACTCCCGGCCCCGCCAGCGGGCGACGTAGCCGTCGCGGCTCACGGCGCACCTCCCGGTCGCCATTGCAGCGCGTCGGTGTCCAGGATGGCCACCACCCGCTCGGTACGGTCCGCACCGATCCGCCACAACTCCGCGCCGTGCGGCAGCCGGGCGCTGTCCACCTTGAACTCGGCGACCACGTCGCTGCTCTCCCCCGGCGCGAACCCGTTGCCGCGGAACGGCGGTCGCTCGATCACCCAGCCCTCCATGGCCCGCATCGCGGCCTCGTTCTGCCCGCCGTACGGGATGCGGTAGAGGCTCGGCCGGTACGCCGGCCAGCGCAGCACGTAGATCTCCTCGGCGTCGCGGGAGAACGGCGTGTCCGGGTGACCGAGGCCGAGCGCGTCGTACAGCTCGGCCGGGGTGCCGAGGTGAGCGAGCTCGCTGGCCCGGTGCACGAAGCCGGAGACCCGGTCGTAGCCGCGCTCCAGGTAGTAGGCGAGCTGGCTCGGCGCGATGGCCTTCTGCATGGTCACCGGACGGGTCGGGTCCACCGGCGGGGCGGGCCGCCGCTCCGCCGCCGGCGTCGCCTCGGCGGCCGCCGGCTCGGGGTCGCCCTCCGGGTCGTCGCCGAGCCCCACCTCGGCGGCCCAGTTGGCCAGGGCGAGCACCTGCTCGCCGGGGTACGTCGCGCCGACCGGGGTGCCCGGGTTCACCGCGAACGACCAGCTCTCGTCCGGCCAGCGCCGGATGAGCTGGACGAACTTCACGCGTACGGTGTCGACCGGCCCGTCGGCGTGGTCGGCCAGCCGCTCCGGGGAGGTGTAGACCACCACGTACGGCCCGCCGTCGAGCTGCTCGGTGTGCCAGACGAAGCCGGGGTCACCGGGCCGGCTGCCGGCGGCGGAGTCGGCCGCGACCGGCAGCAGCACCCGGGCCAGCAGCAGGGTGGTGAGAAACCCGTCGGTGCTGCCGCTGCCCGCGGCACCGAGCAGCTCCTCCTCGACCTCGTTCGCCGGCACGAAATCGGCCGGGATCGGGGCCGGGCCGGCGTGCTCGCGCGGGGCCGGGCCGGCGGGCGGCGTGCCGTTGGTCGGATCGCCCGACCGGGTCGACGGCGCGGTCCAGGCGGGCGGCGGGGCAGGTGACGGAACCGCGACGGGTGCGGGCAACGGCTGCGTCCGCTCCCCGGCGGACGGCGCGGGGGACGCGAACAGTGGCTCGGTGCGCTGCTCCGCGGGCGCGGGGTCGGTCCGGTCCCCCGACGGGTACGGCGGCTCGGTCCGCCGCTGCGCCGGGCCGGTTGGCTCGAACAGGGACCCGTCCACCGGCGTGGCGGCGTGGACCACCGGCTCGGTCCGCTCGTCGGTGGGGGCGGCCGGCTCGGCTGGGGACCTGTCCACCGGCGCGGAACCGCCGAACAGCGGCACGGTCGGCTCGGCGGGCGGCGCGACCGGCTCGAAGAACGACCCGTTCCGCCCTCCGTGCGGACCGCCGGTGATTTCCGGCCCGGCCGGCGGCGACGTCGGCGCACCCGGGGCCTCAGCGAGGCGGGCCGCAGCCGGAACGGTCGGCTCGTCGCCCGACGGCTCGAAACGGCTCTCGCGGGCTGACCCGGCCGGGTCGATGGTGAGCGGCACGGTGGGTTCGGCGGGACCCGCCCACGGCGCGGCGGGCACTTCGCCGTCCGCCCGGTGCGCCGGTGGCACCGCCGCGGCGGCCATCGCCGAGGCGGCCGCGGGGACGGTGGGCACCGCGTAGGCCTCGGGGACCACGGGATCCGCACCCGAGCGGGTCGCCGGTGCCGCCTCCGGCTCGGCGAGGTCCCGGGACTCGATGATGGTGCCCTCGATGACGATCGGCGAGAAGCCCCGACGCCCCGCGGGCGGTGCGGACACCGGCTCGGCGACCGACGGGGGCAGCTCCTCCGCGTCGGGCGGTGCGGCGAACCCGGCCTCCCCCACCGGGATCGGCTGGGTGCGCTCGCCCCCGTCGGATGCGTCGGCGGCGCGGGGGCGGCGACGGGGCAGTGCCTGGGTCGCCTCGTCCGCCGAGGCCGGCGGCGCGGGGCGGAAGGGCCGGGACGGCTCCTCCGGCCGGCTCGGGCCGAGCGCGTGCGTGGTCTCGGCGGCGTCCATGGGGAACGCCCGGGTGGGATCCTCCGGCACCGGCTCGTTCAGCGGCCGGCGGCGGGGGAACGGTTGGCCGCCCTGGGCGAACCGGGACGGCGGGACGGCGCGGTCCCCGGCCCGGGGCGGCTGGTCCAGCGGGGACGGACGCCGGGCGGCCCGGCCGGAGGCGGGTTCGAAGAAGGACCGGGCCGGGGGCGGCGCGGGCGGGGTGGAGCGGCCGGCGCCGGTGCCGGAGCTGGCCGCGTTGTCGAAGGGGTCCGACTCGTCCGGACGCCGCCGCAGGTCACTGACCCAGCCGGCGAGGCTGTCCGGGGCGGGCTCCGGCCCCGGACCGGGACGATCGGCGGCCCGCTCGACGGGTGCGGCGACCTCACCGGCGTGGCGGCCGGGGTCGCCCACGGTCCGGGCGGGCCACCCGTCGCGGACCACTCCCTCGTCCGCTCCGCGCGGGCCGAGTCGCCCCAGGCGATCCGCGGTGAGCTGCCCGTTCGCCGGTTCCGGACGCCGGGGGATCGGCGGCACCGACGACTCGGCCACGCTCTGTGCCGGTGTGCTCGGGGTGGTCGGGAACGGCTTGGTCGCGGGCTCGCCCGACGGGTCCGATCCGGGACCGACGGGGGCGGCCGCTGCCCGGCCGGTCGACGCGGCGGCCGGCGGCGGGACGGAAGCCGACGGAACGTCCCGGGCGGACGTCTCGGCACGGGACCGGGCGGCGTTCTCCACCCGCTCCAGCCGGGCGCGGGCCCCCATGGTCCGCCCCGGCAGCCGGACGTCGCCCCGGGAGAGCTGGGCCACGAACCAGGCGGGCAGGTAGCCCTCGATCGGCAGGCCGGGATTGACCGCGAGCCACCACTCGTGGTTCGGCCAGCCGGCGGCCAGATCGGCGTACGGGACGCGACGGGTGGCTCCCGCGTTGTCGCCCAGACAGGCCCGCATCGCGGTGACGGACGTGAATGCGAGGACGTGTGTCCGGCCGCCGGTCGTCCAGGTCCCCCAGCCGGCCTGGGGCCGCCCGGCGGCGGCCGGCCCGGCCACCGGCAGCAACAGATCGACCCTGGTCAGGATGCGGAAGTACAGCTGCTGATCCTCGGCACGCAGCGCGTCCCGCATCGCCACCTCGGCCTCGGTGGCCGGCTCCCATTCGGTCACGGCCACCTTTCCTTCCGCGCGCAGGCCACAGGCATCGCCTACAACCTACAAGGTGGTAACAAGATCACAATGGCTGGCCATCGACGGTCCGCCGTCCGCCGATCGAGGCGCTAACATCCCGTTCCGGAGCCGACACGTTACGGAGGCGGTCGATGTCCCGGCCCACCGCGCGCCCGGTCCTGGCCGCCCTGGTCACCATCATCACCGCCGGGCTGCCGGCCGCACCGGCGGCGGCTCGCGCGCCGTCGGGGTGTGCTTCACCACCAGCGCCGGCCCGCCCCGTGGCGGCCACCCCGTGGCCACAGCAACGCTACGGGCCGGACCGCCTCACCCCGCTCGCCGACGGCACCGGCGTGGTCGTCGCGGTGGTCGACTCCGGCGTGGACCGTACCCACCCGCAGCTGGCCGGGCGGGTGCTCGACGGCGCCGACTTCCTCGACCGGGGTGGCGACGGCACCCGGGACTGCGCCGGGCACGGCACCGGGGTGGCGAGCATCATCGCCGCGCGCGCCCGCCCGGGCGTGGCGTTCCGCGGGCTCGCCCCGGGTGCCCGCATCCTGCCGGTACGGGTCAGCGAGCAGCAGGTCGTCGAGGGCCGGGAGTCGGGGCGGACGGTCGACGCGGCCGACTTCGCCCGGGCCGTCCGCTGGGCGGTGGACCACGACGCCGACGTGCTCAACCTCTCCGTCGTGCTGTACGCCGACAACCCGGCGGTCCGGGCCGCGATCGCCTACGCGGTGCGCCGGGACGTGGTGGTGGTGGCCGCCGCCGGCAACCTGCACGACAGCGGTGACCCCCGGCCGTACCCGGCCGCGTACGAGGGGGTGCTCGGGGTGGGCGCGATCGGGGCGGACGGCGCCCGCACCCCCTTCTCCCAGACCGGCCCGTACGTGGATCTGGTGGCTCCGGGCGGGGACGTGCTGATGGCCGCGCCCGGGCAGGGCCACCACCGGGCGGAGGGGACGAGCTACGCGACGCCCTTCGTGGCGGCTACCGCGGCGCTGTTGCGGCAGTACCGCCCCGAGTTGACCGCCGCCGAGGTCGCCGGGCGGATCGTGGCCGGCACGGATCCGGCGCCGGGGCGGGGCGACGGATACGGCGCCGGGGTGCTGAACCCGTACCGGGCGGTCACCGAGTCACCGGGGCCGGTGGCCGCCGGACCGGAGCGGAGAGCCGCGCTGGCGATGGACCAGCCGGATCCGGCCGCGACGGCGCAGCGGATGCGACGGCTGGCGGCCCGGGACCGGGCACTGCTGGTGGCGGGGGTGACCGGCGCGGCCGCCGTCGTCGTGGCGCTGCTGGCGGCGGTGCTGCCCCGCGGCGCCCGCCGCCGCTGGCGCCCCGCCGACCCCGCCTGATCGGCCCCCCCATCGGCTCACCCACCCCTCAGACCCCGCCCCCTCCTGGACCCGCACCACCCCCGAACCCGGCCCACCCGACCCGCGCCGCCTCGTTGATCAAGAGGTTTGCGTCAGGAATCCGGAGTACGGCGACGCAGACCCCTTGATCAACTCGGTGAGCCGGGCCGGGGCCGGGCGGAGGTGTGCGGGGGCGGCGGTTCGGATGGGTGAGCGCCCGCCGCCGCTGCGGTGGTCACTGGAACAGGTTGGCGTTCCGCTTCTCGGTGTCGAGGTAGTCGGCCGCCGAGTCCTCCACCGCCAGCTTGATGTCGCGCAGCATGGCCTGGAGGTCCTCCGAGGCGGCCCGCCACCGGGACTGTCGCTGCTCGTACGCCTCGCGGGCCCCGCCGGACCAACTCGCCACGAGCGGTGCGGCGTCCCGCTCGAGCTGCCCGAGCTGGCCGTCGAGGGTGTTCAGCGCCTTCTGGATGTCCGCAGCGGCCTGTTGCAGCGCGGCGAAGTTGACGACCAGCACACCGTGGTCCATCGGATCCGTCCTTCCGTCGTCAGAGCGGCAACTGGATGCCGCGATGGGTGCCGCCCACCCGGGTGGCGGCGTCGGTGTCCGAGACGTCGTACTGCGCCCCGGCGGTGCGGATGGCGCCGGCGGTCTCCCGCAGGGCGCGCTGCAACGCCGCCTGGTCCTGCGCCCACTGCTGTTTGACCTGCTCGAACGAACGCCCGCCGGCGCCGCGCCAGGCCTGCTGCAGCACCTCCAGCTCGGCCATCAGGCCGCTGAGCATCGCCTGCAACGACTGGTCCACCTGCTCGAACTTCGCGGCGGTCTGCTGCATCACCGCGGCTTCTGCCTGGGTCTGGGACACCCCGGACGTCACCTCGTCTCCTCGGTCGTGGCTGGCCGCTGGAACGACCACCGTGGACTTCGCCGGAGCGCGGAACCGGAAACGGGGGAGGGGACGGGCGCGCTCGGCGGAACTCGTCGCTGACGGTAGCCGCCCGATTCCGGTTCTGCTACCCCCGAGCCTCCCCTGTGGACAACAAGCCATTACGATGAGCCATAGCAACGTCACGGCGAGCATGGGAGGAGGGGCGGTGACGGCGACCACGACCGGCCGGCCGGCACCGACGGCCCCGCACCCGCCCCGTTGGACGCCCCGCCCCGCGCCCGGCGTACGGGCCGGTCAGGTGGTGGCGGCCCAGGTCGCGGTCGCCGCGCTGGTGGCAGCCGTCGGCCAGGGCGTGGCGGTGACCGCGGCGGCCCTGCTGCTGGCGATCCTGTTGCTGCCCGGGGCCTGGGTCCGCTGGCGCGGCCGGTGGCTCTACGAGTGGCTGCTGGTCGGCCTGGGGCACCTCACCCGGCGGCGCGCCCTGCCCACCGCCTCGGGGCCGGCCGCGCTGCTGGAGCTGGTGGCCCCGGGGGCGTCGGTGCACGCCGCCGAGCTGGCCGGCAACCCCGCGGCCCTGCTGGACGACCCGGCCGGGATCACCGCGCTGGTCGAGATCGGTGAGCCCGGCGACCTGCTCGGCGACGGCCCGCGGGCCCTGCCCGCGCCGCTCTCCCTGCTGGCTCCGCCCGGCCCGGAGAGCCCACCGGCGCGGCTCCAGCTCCTGCTCTCCGCCTCACCCGCCCCCGCGCCGGCCGCCGGTGCCGGCACGGCCGGCACGTCGTACCGGCAGCTCACCGACGGCCGGTTGGCGGCGCGAACCCGGGCGGTGCTCGCCGTCCGGATGCTCCGGGTCGACGGCTGGTCGGACGGGGAACTGCGCCGGGCGCTCTCCGGCACGGTCCGCCGGATCGTCCGCCGGCTCGACCCGCTGACCGGCCGCCCGCTGGGCGGGGCGGCGGCGCTGCGGGTGGTCGCCGAACTGGCCCACCACGACGCCGGGGCACCGGTCCGCGAGTCGTGGCCGGCCGTGACGGCGGGCGGACTCATCCAGGCCACCTACCGGCTGCGGCGGTGGCCGGATCCGCGTACCGACGCGGGTCGGCGGTTGGTGCCCCGGCTGCTGGCGCTGCCGGCCACCGCCACCACCGTCTCGCTCTGCGTCGGTCCGCGCGTCGGCGCCGACACCGCGCCGGTTCCGGCGGAGCTGAGCGTACGCCTGGCCGCCTGGACCGGGCCGGAGCTGGCCGTGGCCGAACGGGCGCTGCGCCGGCTCGTCGGCGACCTCGGCGCGGAGGTGCGCCGGCTCGACGGCGAGCACCTGGCAGGCTTGGCCGCCACCCTGCCGCTGGCGGCGGCCCGGGGCGGCCCGGGGGTGGCCGGCGCGGAGCTGGACGGGCTGGAGCTGTCCGTCGGCGAGTCCGGGCTGATGATCGGGGCCAACCGGCGCGGCGGCGCGGTGACCGTACGCCTCTTCGGTCCCGGCACGACCCGCCTGCTGCTGGTCGGCGGGGTGTGCGCCGCGCAACTCTTGGCGCTGCGCGCGCTGGCGCTCGGCGCCCGGGTGGTGGTGCAGACGGCCCGGCCCCGGGCGTGGGAGCCGTTCCTCCGCGGCGTGGCCGCGCCCGGCGGGGCGGTGCCGCTGATCCCGCCCGGGCGTCCGGTGGGCGGCGCGCCAGGTTCGCCGCTGCAACCGCTGCTGCTGGTGGTCGACGCCGGACCGGTGCCGCCGGAGGTCGGGCCGGCGGCGCCCTGGCAGTCCATCCTGGTGGTCCGGGACGAGCTGACCCCGGCGGACTCGGCGGCGCTGGCCCGCGCCGACCTGGCGATCCTGCAACCGCTGGACCCGGATGAGGCGGCGCTCGCCGGCGCGGCGCTCGGTCTCGGCGGCTCGGCGGACTGGCTGACCCGGATCCGCGACGACATGGTGGCCGTGGTCAACCGGCGGGCGTTGCGCTGGGCGCTGCTCTCCCCGACGCCGATCGAGTCGCAACTGGTCGGTCGGCCGAGCCGCCGCTGAGCGGATCAACAGGGTTCCGCGCATCGACGCCGCATGGCACGATCCCCGCCATGGGTTTTCTGAAGGGTCTTCTGATCCGGCTCGCCTCGACCGCGGTGGCCTTCTGGCTCGCCACGCTGCTCATCCCGGGCATCAAGCTGAACTCGGAGTCGGTCACCGACACGGTGACCACGCTGGTGCTGGTCGCGGTGATCTTCGGTGTGGTCAACGCCGTACTCCAGCCGATCATCAAGACCGTCGGCTGCGGCTTCTACCTGCTGACCCTCGGCCTGATCGCGCTGGTGGTGAACGGCCTGCTCTTCCTGCTCACCAGTTGGATCGCCGGTCAGGCGGGGTTGCCGTTCCACGTGGACAACTTCTGGCCGGCCGCGGTGCTGGGCGCGCTCTTCGTCGGCATCGTGACCTGGATCCTGGGCGCGGTCCTCGACCGCGACTGAGCCGTCCCGTCGATTCCCGCCCACCGGCCAGGCCAGTGGGCGGGAATTGGCTGGCGAGGAGCCCGGGGACCGGCGGTAGCGTCGGTCGGGTGTTCACCCTGACCCGCCCTGACGGCTACCAGCTCAGCACCGACCCGGACCGGCTCGACCTGGACCGGGTGCACCGGTGGCTCTCCACCGACGCGTACTGGGCGCTCGGGCGGGATCGGGACACGGTCGAGCGGGCCTTCGCCGGCTCGATCGGCTTCGGGGTCTACCGGCCCGGGGACGGGCGGCAGGCGGCGGTGGCCCGGGTGGTCACCGACCGGGCCACCTTCGCCTGGCTCTGCGACGTGTACGTGGACCGGGGCGAGCGGGGTCGCGGCCTGGGCACCTGGCTGGCCGGCGCGGTTCGCGACCACCTGGCCGAGCTGGGCGTACGCCGGATCGTGCTGGCCACCAACGACGCCCACGAGGTCTACGCCAAGGTGGGCTTCACCCCGGTGGAGCCGGACCGCTGGATGCACCTCGATCGGCGGGTGACCCAGGTCACTGGAAAGGAGCAACAGGCCGCTTCACCACTTACGGTGGAGGCGTGAACCAGACCCGCCTCGGCTACCTGTACGGCTTCGGCGCGTACTTCATCTGGGGTTTCTTCCCGATCTACCTGAAGCTGCTCCGTCCGGCCGGGCCGGTGGAGATCCTCGCCCACCGGATCGTCTGGTCGGTGGTCTTCGTCGCCCTCGTGCTGGCCGCGATGCGCAACATCGGCTTCCTGCGCGCGCTGGCCCGCCGGCCCCGCGCGCTGGCCGGCATCGCCGCGGCGGCCACGCTGATCGCGATCAACTGGGGCACCTACATCTACGGGGTGAACTCCGACCGGGTGGTGGAGACCGCGCTCGGCTATTTCATCAACCCCCTGGTCATCGTGCTGATCGGGGTCTTCCTGCTGCGCGAGCGGCTGCGCCCGGCGCAGTGGGCGGCGCTCGCCGTCGGCGGGCTGGCGGTGGCGGTGTTGACCATCGACTACGGCCGGCTGCCCTACCTGGCGCTCACCCTGGCCTTCAGCTTCGCCGGCTACGGGCTGGTCAAGAAGCGGCTCGGGCTGCCCGCCGCAGAGGGCCTGTTCGTCGAGTCGGCGGTGCTGGCGCTGCCCGCGCTGGGCTACCTGACCTGGCTGACCAGCCGGGGCGCGTCCACCTTCGGCCACGTCTCCACCGGGCACACCGTGCTGCTGGTGCTGGCCGGCGCGGCCACCGCGATCCCGCTGCTGCTATTCGCCGGGGCGGCGAACCGGCTGCCGCTCTCCACCATCGGCATGCTCCAGTACGTCGGCCCGATCCTCCAGCTCGGCTGCGGGGTGCTGATCTACCACGAGCCGATGCCACCGGCCCGGCTGGCCGGCTTCGCCCTGGTCTGGCTCGCCCTGGTGGTCTTCACCACCGACGCCGTCCGCCACGCCCGCCGCAGCCGCGCCGCGGCACGGACCGCCGCGGCCCCGGTCCCCGCCGCGACCCGCTGACCGCGGTCAGCGGAGGTCGTAGGCGAGGACGGGAGTGTTGTCGGCCCGCAGCAGTTCGAGGCGGACCAGTTCGCCGTGGGTGAAGCGGGTGGCGCCGGTCATGCGGAGATTGTCCCCGGGCGCGGCCAGCCAGGTGGCGACCTGCTCCGTCGCGCCGTCCGGGCCGTGCGCCACCAGCCGGAAGGTGTACGCCTCCCGGTCACCGGCCCGCTGGTCGTACCCGCAGTGCAGGGTGACCTCGGTGCCCCACTTCTTGTCGGTCAACCCGACCTCGGCGTGCACCGGGACCGGGCCGGCGGTCGGCCGCATCGCGGTCAGCGTCACCTGCCGCGCCGGCGGGGCGGCCGGCGGCCGGAGCTGGGCCGCCCCGAGGCCGGCCAGCACGGCGAGCACGGCCGCGGCGAGCGCGGTCAGCGCGTACCGTCGCCGCGACCGGGACCCCTCGCGGCGCCGCCGCGCCCGGGCGGCGTCGAGCAGCGCGGGCACCCGGGAGGTCTCGGGACGGACCTCCAGGAACTGCTCCAACCCGGCCGGGTCGAGCCGGCCGAGCAGGCCGGGCAGGACGGCGATCTCGGCCACCGCCTCCCGGCAGGCCGCGCAGCCGGCCAGGTGCCGCTCGTAGGCGGCCCGCTCGGCGGGGGCGAGGGCACCCAGCACGTACGCGCCGTCGTCGTGCGCGAACTCGCAGCGGGTCATCCGGTCACCCCCATCTCGGCCAGGGCCAACCGTAGTGAGCGCAGCGCGTAGTGGGTGCGGGACTTGACCGTGCCCGGTGGCACGCCGAGCCGGGCGGCCGCCTCCGCCACCGACCGACCCTGGTAGAAGCACTCCACCAGCACCTCCCGGTGGGTGGGGCTGAGCCGGTTCAGCGCCTCGGCCACCGTCCACGCCTCCACCGCACGCTCCGCTTCGTCGACCGTCTCGGGAGGTTCGGGCAGCTCGTCGGTGTAGACCTCGCCGACCCGGGTGGACCGGCGCCGCCAGGCGTCGATGGCCAGGTTCCGGGCGGTGGTGAAGAGCCAGGCGCGGACCGAGCCGCGCCGCGGGTCCAGCGACTCCGGGTGCCGCCACGCCCGGAGCAGCGTCTCCTGCACCAGGTCCTCGGCGCGCGACCGGTCACCGTTGACCAGCCGGAGGGCGTGCGCGAAGAGCGCGTCGGCGTGCTCGTCGTGCAACGCGCGCAGCAGTTGGGCGTCGTGGTCGCTGATGGCGGGGCACCTCGCTTCCGGCGGCGAGACCAGCGGTGCGTTCACCTCTCCATACGTGCCGTGACGCCGAACGGTTCAGCCGCAGGTCACGCCGCAGCTGTTCACGTCCGGTTCACGTCCGTGCCGGTGCCCGCTCACCGCGCCCTGGCAGGGTCCGGCCCGTACGCGCGCGCCGACGCCCGGGCGCGCCACCGACGTCCGATCAGGAGGCTCCACCCCATGAGTGAACGTCCCCGGCTGCTTCCGCTGCTCGGCGCGCCCCGACACGGTACCCGCGATGCGATGACCTGCCAGTACCGGTGCGGCAACGCCTGCGACCACCCGGTGCCGAACTCCTCCGACAACCCGTACTTCGGAAACCTGGTCGAGGCCGAAGTCTCCCGGCGCGGCGTGGTCCGCGCGGGTGCCGTCGGCGCCCTGGTACTCGGCTTCGGCGGCGCCGTCGCCGGCGCGCTGGCCGGTGCCGCGCCGGCCGCCGCCGCGCCCGCCGCGCCGACCGTCCCGGCGGCCCCGGAGGCTGCGCCGAGCGGCGGCGTGGGCAGCGGCGCGCTGACCTTCCGGCCTGTCCCGCCGAACAAGCTCGACTCGCTGGTCGTGCCGAACGGGTACGACCACGCGGTCGTCATCAAGTGGGGCGACCCGGTGGTGCCCGGCGCGCCCGAGTTCGACGTGCACGGACAGACCGCCGCGGCCCAGGCGAAGCAGTTCGGCTACAACAACGACTTCGTCGGCGTGCTGCCGATCGACCGGAAGCGGGCGCTGCTCGTGGTCAACCACGAGTACACCAACGAGGACCTGATGTTCCCCGGCTTCACCGGCCAGGACGCGCTCACGGTCGAGCAGCTGCGGGTGGCCATGGCCGCGCACGGGATGTCCGTGGTCGAGCTGGAGCGGGTGGACGGCACCGGGCGGTGGCGGCCGGTGGGCCACGGCCGGCGGCCGTACAACCGGCGGGTGACCGCACTGGCCACCACGTTCGAGCTGACCGGCCCGGCCGCCGGCTCGGCCTGGCTGCGCACCGCCGCCGACCCGACGGGCCGTACGGTGGTCGGCACGCTGAACAACTGCGCCGGCGGGGTCACCCCGTGGGGCACCGTGCTCTCCGGCGAGGAGAACTTCAACCAGTACTTCGTCGGTGGCGACGCCGCGCCCGAGGAGCTGAAGCCGAAGCTGGCCCGTTACGGCATCCCGACCGACGTGCGCTACCCGAGCGGCAGCCGCAAGTGGGACCGCGCCGACGAGCGCTTCGACCTGGCGAAGCACCCCAACGAGGCGCACCGCTTCGGATGGATCGTGGAGATCGACCCGTTCGACCCGGAGAGCCGCCCGCGCAAGCACACCGCGCTGGGCCGGTTCAAGCACGAGGGCGCCAACGTCATCGTGGCCGACAACGGGCACGTGGTGGCCTACCTGGGCGACGACGAGCGGTTCGACTACCTGTACAAGTTCGTCTCGGACAAGAAGTTCATGCCGGGCAGCTCCTGGGTGGCCCGCAAGCACAATCTCACCCTGCTGGAGTCCGGCACGCTCTACGTGGCCGCGCTGACCGGCAACAGCGCCGGTGAGATCGACGGCACCGGCACGCTCCCCTCGGACGGCGCGTTCGACGGGCGCGGCCGGTGGATCAGGCTGGTCAGCGGCAACCGCTCGTACGTGAACGGGATGACCGCGGCCGACGTGCTGACCTTCACCCGGCTCGCCGCCGACAGGGTCGGCGCGACCAAGATGGACCGGCCGGAGGACGTCGAGCCCAGCCAGCTCACCGGCAAGGTGTACGTGGCACTGACCAACAACACCGACCGGGGCAAGGCCGGCAAGGCCCCGGCCGACGAGGCGAACCCGCGCAACCTCAACAAGCACGGGCAGATCCTGGAGCTGGTCGAGGACCGGGGCGACCACACCGGCGAGAGCTTCGCCTGGTCGCTGCCGATCGTCTGCGGCGACCCGGCCGACCCGTCCACCCACTTCGCCGGGTACGACAAGGCCAAGGTCTCGCCGATCTCCTGCCCGGACAACGTCGCCTTCGACGCCACCGGCAACCTCTGGATCGCCACCGACGGCAACGCGCTGGGCAGCAACGACGGCCTCTTCGCCACCGCGGTCGAGGGCCCGGAACGGGGTCACCTCAAGCAGTTCCTCACCGTGCCGCTCGGCGCGGAGACCTGCGGCCCGTTCATCACCCGGGACAACCGCTCGGTCTTCGTGGCCGTGCAGCACCCGGGCGAGATCACCGGCGCGTCGGTGGAGAACCCGGCGTCCACCTGGCCCGACGGCGACTTCGCCAAGCCCGGCGTGGTGGTCACCTGGCGCCTCGACGGCGGCCCGGTCGGCAGCTGACGTTCCCCCTGGCGGTTCGGCGCTGGACCGCCCCGAAGGGCCCCTTCCCCCGCCGGGGAAGGGCCCGTTCGGCGTCAGACGTCGGCGGCGATGCCGTCGGCGACCGCCCGGGCGACGGTGAGCAGCTTGGCCCGGACCACCCGGGCGGAGGTCATCATCTCGCTGGCCGGCAGCGCGCAGGCCAGCACCACCCGACGCTCGATGTCCTTGTCCGGGGTGACCAGCACCGCCGCGCAGGCCACCCCCTGCCGGAACTGGCCCAGCTCCAACTGC
Organism: Micromonospora sp. NPDC051924; assembly: GCF_055586005.1. Classification (NCBI taxonomy): domain Bacteria; kingdom Bacillati; phylum Actinomycetota; class Actinomycetes; order Micromonosporales; family Micromonosporaceae; genus Micromonospora; species Micromonospora sp. NPDC051924. Next base: position 77,539 of record NZ_JBVJJA010000010.1, on the reverse strand, counting down.
ATCCCGCGCCGGTCACCGGCGGCCAGGTCCGCCTCGAACGCCTCCGGCGTGGTGAGGGTGGCGCTGGTGAACGGGCGCATGCCGTACTCGCGCAGGTAGCGGAAGCGCTGCTCGGCGGTGAGCGTGGCGAGCAGGCTCTTGCCGAGGGCGGTGGCGTGCGCCCCCTCGTCGAAGCCCGGCACCAGGTCCTCCAGGTAGGGCGAGCGCGGCCCCTCGGCGACCGCCGTGACCGCCACCTGGCCGCCGACGAACCGCCCCAGGAAGTGGCTCCAGCCGGTGTCCACGGCCGCCCGCCGCAGCGACTCCCCGACCGCCGGTGGCCCCCGGAACGCGGTCACCAGCTCCCGGTACCGGTCGGCCACCTCCAGCCCGACGATGTACGTGCCGTCCTCCCGCCGGATCACGTAGCCCTCGTACGCGAGGGTGCGCACCAGGTGGTAGGTGGTGGCCACGGTCAACTCGCAGCGGCGGGCGATCTGCTTGACGGTGAGTCCCCTCGGCGCACGGCCGACCGACTCGAGCACTCGAAGCGCGCGGGAGACACTTCGGATCAGGTCCGAAGGTTCCGCCAAGGGGTCGCGCACAACCACCTCCGCCGCCGGGGACTTACACCATATGAAAAAGAGGCCGAGTGCGAAATGCCTGTTCGGATCGAGGATGCCAGATCACCGGGCACGGGCCGCGCACCGACAGACGGCGATCAGCTGCCGAAACATGGCCGGCGTAGGTTTGCCTGACGATGACCCACACCGCCTTGCACCCCTCGCCCCCCGCGGCCCGACGTACCGTCCAGGCCAGCGCGGGGGCCATCGCCACCACGATCGCCTGCGTCCTGCCCGTCTTCCTGCTCGGCGGGCTCGCCGTGCAAATGGGCCAGGACCTGCACTTCTCCCCCGCCGGCCTGGGCCTGGCCGTCTCGGTGTACTTCGGGATCAGCGCCCTCGCCTCGGTGCCCTCCGGCGCGCTCGTCGAGCAGTACGGCAGCGCCGTGGTGGCCCGCGCCGGCATCCTGCTCTCCGCCGCCTCGCTGCTGGCCGTTGCGGCGCTGGCCCGGTCGTACCCGGTGCTGGTCGGGCTGCTGGCGCTCAGCGCCGCCGCGAACGCGCTCGGCCAGCTGGCGAGCAACGCCGCCCTGGCCCGGCACGTCCCCGCCCACCGGCAGGGGCTCTCCTTCGGGGTGAAACAGGCCGCCATCCCGGTCTCCACGCTGCTGGCCGGCGCGGCGGTGCCCACCATCGCGCTGACCGCCGGCTGGCGCTGGGCGTTCGTGGCCGCCGCCGGGGCCGCCCTCGCGGCGCTGCCGACCGTACCGGCGCAGGAGCGCGACCCGGCGCGGCGGCCGGCCGCCGGACGGGCCGGCCGGGCGACGGTGGCGCTGGTGGTGGTCGGTCTGGCCGCCACCCTGGCCGCCGCCGCCGCGAACGCGCTGGGCACCTTCGTGGTGGACTCCGCGGCCGGCCGCGGGCTCTCCCCGGGCCTGGCCGGCCTCACCCTGACGCTGGGCAGCGCGGTCTGCGTGGCGGCCCGGGTGGGCGCCGGCTGGCTCGCCGACCGCCGGGAGGGCGGGCACGTGGCGCTGATCGCCGGCATGCTCGTGGTCGGCGCGGTCGGGCTGGTCCTGCTCGCGCTGGCAGGCTCGGGGCCGCTGGTCGCCGGCGTGGTGCTCGGCTTCGGTCTCGGCTGGGCCTGGCCCGGCCTGCTGAACTTCGCGGTGGTCCGGCTGCACCCGCAGGCCCCGGCCGCGGCCACCTCGATCACCCAGACCGGCGTGTACGCGGGCGGCTGCCTGGGCCCGCTCGGCCTCGGTGCGGTGGCCGCCCACCTCGGCTACCCCACCATGTGGACGGCCGCCGCCGTAGCCATGCTCCTGGCCGCCGCCCTCATGCTCCTCGGCGCCCGCCTCCTCTCCCGCCCCCGCCCCTGACCTGACCCCGCCTCGTTGATCATGAACTTGGCGGCACTCAATGAGATCGACATCGCCGCAAACTTCATGATCGACCACGAAGGCCGGCGGAGCCGGGGGGTGGGGGGTGGGGGGTGGGGGGTCAGCTGGTGCGGTCGGCGATGTAGTCGCAGAGGGATTCGAGGGCGCGGCGGGCCGGGCTCCCGGGGAGCGGGGCGAGCTGCGCCCGCGCGTCCTCGGCGTAGCTGCGGACGGTCTCCCGGGCGCGCTTGAGCGCCGGGGACTCGCGGAGCAGGCCGAGCGCCTCGGCGTGCAGCGCGTCGTCGACCAGCGGGCCGGTGGCCAGGATCTCCCGCAGCCGCACGCTGGCGGCGTCCGAGTCGTCCGAGGCCAGCGCGTAGAGCACCGGTAGGGTCGGCACGCCCTCGCGCAGGTCGGTGCCGGGGGTCTTGCCGGACTGCACCGACTCGCTGGCGATGTCGAGCAGGTCGTCGGAGAGTTGGAAGGCCACCCCGATGGTCTCGCCGTACCCGGCCAGGGCCTCGGTGTGCTCAGCCGACGCGCCGCCGAACATGCCGCCGAAGCGGGCCGAGGTGGCGATCAGCGAACCGGTCTTCTCGGCGATGACGTGCAGGTAGTGCGCGACCGGGTCGGTGCCGCGCGGGCCGACCGTCTCGGCGATCTGCCCGTGCACCAGCCGAGCGAAGGTGCGCGCCTGGAGGCGTACCGCCTCGGGACCCAGCTCAGCCGAGATGTCCGCGGCCCGGGCGAAGAGGTAGTCGCCGACCAGGATGGCGACCGAGTTGGTCCAGCGGGAGTTGGCGCTCGGGGCGCCCCGGCGGACCGCGGCCTCGTCCATGACGTCGTCGTGGTAGAGCGTCGCCAGGTGCGTGAGCTCCATCACCACGGCGGCCGATACGACCTCGTCGCTGGTCGGATCGCCGAACTGGGCACCGAGCGCGACCAGAAGCGGACGGAACCGCTTGCCGCCGGCCTCGACCAGGTGCCGGGCCGCCTCGGTGACGAGCGGGTCGGCGCTGGCCACGCTGGCCCGCAGGTAGGTCTCGACCCGATCGAGGACGCCCAGCACGGACGCTTCGACGCGCGGGTCGGCGAGGTACAGGCCGAGCGCGCCGAACTGACCCGTGCCCTCCGGACCCGGGCGACCGCCGGGGCCGGTGGCACCTGAACGCTCGCCAGCCGGAATCACGCCTTCAACCATGCCACACCCGTTCGACCTGCCCGAGGAGGGGGATACGGACCGGGGGGGGGGGGGGGGGGGGGGGGGGGGGGGGGGGGGGGGGGGAGGGGGGCGGGGGGGGGGGGGGGGGGGGGGGGGGGCGGGAGGGGGGGGGGGGGGGGGGGGAGGAGGGGGGGGGGGGGGGGGGGGGGGCGGGGGGGGGGGCGGGGGGGGGGCGGGGGGGGGGGGGGGGGGGGGGGTGGTGGGGCGAGCCGCCCCACCACCCGCGCGCGGCTTACTTGGCCTCGTCGTCCAGGAACTTCTGGAAGGCGTCGTTGGCGGTGTCGGCCGCGGCCGCCGGGTCCTTGCCGGTGATCGCGTCGACGATCGGCTGGCCGACGATCTCGCGGGCCTGGCCGACCTTCACGACCACGGGCCGGTCATGGGCGACGCCGCCCTGGGTGCTGGCGTTGATTGCCTCGACCAGGTCCTTCGGGTAGTTCGCGGTGCCCTCCGGGTTGGCCCAGACCGAGGTACGGGCGCTCGGCACACCGGCCTTCTGCTGGGCGAGGGTCTGCTCCTTGCCGGTGGCCCACTCGATGAACTTCCAGGCGTTGCTCTTGTTCTTCGAGGCGTCGTTGATGCCCAGCGCCCACGAGGGGATGTTGTACGGCTTGGAGCCGGCCGGGCCGGCCGGGAACGGCGCGAAGCCGACGGTGTCGGACACCTTGGACTTGGCCGGGTCGGTGGCGTTCTTGTAGAGCGAGTTGGCCTCGGTGTAGAAGGCGGCCTTGCCCTGGGTGAAGATGGCCATCGCCTCGGGCCAGCTCATGTCGGTGCTGACGTTGGCCGGGCCGCTGTCCTTGATGAGCCCGCCGTAGAAGGCGTACGCCTGCTTGGCGGCATCGCTGTTGACGGTCGCCTTGCCGCTGCCGTCGACGAAGTCACCGCCGAAGCTGTACAGGAAGCTGGAGAACTGGGTGACCGCCGGCGACTTGCCGGTACGGGCGACGAAGCCCGCGACGCCGGGGGTGGTCGCCTTGATCTTGGCGGCCGCGGCCTTGAGCTCGTCGAGGGTCTTCGGCGGGGCGCTCAGGCCAGCCTTGGCCAGCAGGTCCTTGCGGTAGTACAGGACCTCCTGCTCGGTGATGATCGGGACGCCCACCGACTTGCCCTCGTACGTGGTGGCCTCGACCGGGCCGGACTGGAAGTCCGAGGAGTCCCAGTCCTTGCTGGACTTGACCTGGTCGGACAGGTCGGCCAGGTACTTGTTCTTGGCGAAGAGCTTCCCCTCCTGCAGGGGCCGGTACATCATCACGTCGAGGTCGGACGACCCGGCGTTGAGCTTGACGTTGTACTGGTCCGAGAGCTGGTCCTCGCCGAGCTGGGTGATCTCGACCTTGAGCCCGGTCTGCTTCTCGAACTCGGGCAGGGCCTTCTTGATGTTCTCCGTCCACACGTGGTTCGCGAGGGTCACGTGGACGGTCTTGGACGCGCCGCTGTCGTCGCCACCGCCGCCGCAGGCGGCCAGGCCCATGGCGACCACCACGGCCAGAGACGTACCGATTATCGATCGACGTCGCACGTCATCTCTCCTTTTCTCGTGGTCGCCGCCCCAGGGGAAGAGCGCCACAACGCTGTAACGTCCGCTTAACGACCGGATGCTAGGCCGAAAAAGCTGACTTATTCAAGGGGTGATCCCGAACTGATATGCTCCGTCGCGTGGATCAGTCCTCCCCGGGGATCGCACCCGCCCAGTCCGGCCCCGCCGAGGCGGGGCTGCACGCCCGCGTCCTCGACCACCTCGGCACCGCCGTCTGCGGCGGCGAGCTGGCCGCCGGCTCGGTGCTCAACATCGACGAGCTGGTCGACCGGTACGCGGTCTCCCGGTCGGTGATCCGCGAGGTCCTGCGCGTACTCGCGTCGATGGGCTTCATCGAGACCCGGCGCCGGGTCGGGGTGCTGATCCGGCCCGCCGAGGCATGGAACGTCTTCGACCCGCAGGTGATCCGCTGGCGGCTCGCCTCCGCCGGGCGGATGGCGCAGCTACGCTCGATCACCGAGCTGCGGACCGCGATCGAGCCGCACGCGGCCTGGCTGGCGGCGAGCCGGATCTCCCCCGACGAGGCCAGCGACCTGGTCGGCATCGCCGCGAAGATGTGGGCCGCCGGCGAGGCCGGCGACGAGGAGCGGTTCCTCCATCTGGACATCGACTTCCACCGGCGGGTCCTCGTCGCCTCCGGCAACGAGATGTTCGTGAAGCTCCAGGAACTGGTCGCCGAGGTGCTGACCGGCCGGCACCACTACCACCTGATGCCGCACCACCCCGATCAGCAGGCGTTGCACCTGCACGCCGAGGTGGCCCAGGCGCTGCAGCACCGCGACGGCGAGCGGGCCCGCCGCGCCATGGTGCAGATCATGGAGCAGGCGTTCGACGAGATGAAGTCGATGTGGGAGCAAGCCGCCGGCTGAGCCGGCCTCCCCCACCCGGGACCGATCGGGGCGTAGACTGGGCGCGGCGCAGTCCCGCGCCTCACCTCCATCCCGGTGCTCACGCCACCGGTCCCGCGGAGGCAAAGGGGGCCCCGAGCCCTCGGGACGCGGTGCCGACAGGCCCACCGACACGCCACATGCCCAGGGCGGGGTCGACGGGAGCGTGAGTCCCCGCGACCGCGCCCTCGACAGGGAGCATGTGATGACGAGTCACAAGTCGTTCAAGTCCCGGGTGCGGACCCGGATTGCCCGCACCGGCGAGAGCTACACGACCGCCCGCCGGCAGCTGCTGGCCAGGCCCGGAGCCGCCGCCCCGGCACCCGAACCCTCCTCCCCCGCCCGGACGCAGATGGACCGCGTCTCCGCCGCGTTGCTGCGCGAGCGCACCGGCCGCGACTGGGACGAGTGGTTCGGCCGGCTCGACGCCTGGGGCGCGGTCGACCGGACCCACACCGAGACCGCGCGCTGGCTGGTCACCGCGCACGAGGTACCGGGCTGGTGGGCGCAGACCATCACCGTCGGGTACGAGCAGGCGCGCGGGCTGCGCGCCCCCGGCCAGCGGCGCGGCGGCGGCTTCGAGGCCACCGGCAGCCGGACGGTGGCGGTGCCGGTGGCGGAGCTGTTCGCGGCGTTCGCCGACGAGGCGGTACGCCGGCGGTGGCTGCCCGACGTGGCGATCCGGGTCCGTACGGCCACCGCGCCGAAGACCTTCCGGGCGGACTGGGGCGGCGGGCCGAGCCGAATCGCCGTCGGCTTCACTCCGGTGAGCGGGACGAAGGCGCGGGTGGCCGTGCTGCACGAGAAGCTCAGCGACGCCGCGGCGGCCGACCGGCTCAAGGCGTACTGGCGGGACCGGCTCGCCGCTCTGAAGCAGCTGCTGGAGAAGGCGGAGGTGGCCCGATGAGCGGCGCGACGTTCGTCAGCCTACCGGTGGCCGACCTCGACCGGGCGGTCGAGTTCTTCACCGCGCTGGGCTTCACGGCCGGGCCTCGGCAGCCCGGCGGCGAGAGCGCCCAGCTCACCCTTCACGAGACCACCCACCTGATCCTGCACACCCCGGCGGCCTTCGCCGCGTTCGCCAGGGCCGAGGTGTGCGACACCGCCACCAGTCGGGAGGTGATCGTCGGCCTCGGCGTCGACCGGCGGGAGCGGGTGGACGAGCTGGTCGACGTGGCGGTGGTCGCGGGCGGCACCTCGCTGGGTCCGGGGCAGGAACTCGGGTTCATGTACATGCGCGGGTTCCGGGACCTCGACGGCCACCAGTGGTCCTTCCTGCACCTGCCCGGCTGAGCCGGGGGTGGGGTCGGCGGCCACTTGGCCGCCGGCCCCACCGTCAGCCGAACGCGACCCGCTCCAGCCAGAAGTCCAGCAGCTTCGCGTCGCCGAGGACCTCGACGACGGTGGTGTCGACCGGGCGCCGTCGGTAAATGATCAACAACAGCTCGGCCACCGGCCCGCGTAACGCCACGGTGGCCTTCTCGTGCGCCCGCCGCCAGGCCAGGGCGTCGCCGGTGAGGTCCACCAGCCACTCCGCGCCCACCTCCGCCGGCACGTCGGTGGCGTGAAAGTGCAGCGTGCGGCCGGGGCCGAGCAGCTCCCGCTGGTGCGGGTGAAAGTCCAGCATCTCGGGGAGCGAGCCCAGCTCCATCCACTCGTCGAGCGCGTCGACCGCCAGCATCGGGTCAACGGCGAAGTCCGCGCCCAGCGCGAGGGCGGCGTCCGCGCGGTGCAGCAACGTCTCATGGGCGAACCGGCGGGCCCAGAACATGCCGGCCGCCGGAGTCACCAACGGCGTCCAGGTGGCCACAGCCGGGCCGGCCGTCATCAGGGCGTCGGCCAGCTCGGCGGCGCCCTCGACCAGCTACGGGCCGACCACCGCGGGTTCCTCCCGGGCGTACGGCGACAGGTCGCGGAAATGGGTGTCCGGAGGTGGGCTGGCGGCCCGGGTGCGGACCACCTCGGCGGCCCAGCGCTGGCCGCCGCCGAGGTGCCGGACCAGCTGGCCGACGTTCCAACCCGGGCAGGACGGGACGGCCACGGTGAGGTCGGCCCGGTCGAGGTGGGACCGCAGCAGGTCGCTCTGGGCGACGATCTCGGCGCAGTGTCGGTCGAAGCTCAGCCGGGCCATCAACCCAACCTAGTGGGCGATCGGCCAGCCAGGGGGAAGCCGACGGCCGGCGTCGCACCGCCCCGGACGATCGGCGGTCAGGGCTCGCGGGGCACCGGCTGGGCCAGTGCGCCGATCTCCCGCGGCAACTGGGCCAGCGCGTGCTCGAACTCGCGGTGCCCGACCACCCGGTGCAGGGTCTGCAGCACCGCCCGCACGCCGCGCTCGGCGACCTCCGGCGCCGAGCCGGCGCGCTCGGCCACCCGGCGCAGGAACTCGTCGTACCCGAACGCCTCCGGCTCCTCCGGGCGCGCCCGGGCCAGCAGCGGGCGCAGCTCGTGGGCGACGTGGTCGGCCAGGTCCGCGGCCTCGCCGCCGCTGATCCGTTCGGCGAGCGTACGCAGGGTCGCCTCGGTCAGGGCGCGGGCGGTCTCCGCCGGTACGCCCGCCCGCGCGGCCACCTTCTCGAAGAACTCCAGCTCGGCCATGCCCCGTCCTTCCCGTCCCGGAGACCGGCTGGCTACCCGCCGGCGACCGGCACAAACGGTGGGGCGCCGGCGGGGCCGGCAAAAGGCCGGAAACCTGCGTCGCGCGCGGCGCGGACGACCATGATCGAGGCGTGGCCAGGATGCCCAAACTCGTGCCGCCGATGCTGGCGTCCAGCGGCGCGCTGCCCACCGGCCCCGGCTGGGGGTACGAGTTCAAGTGGGACGGCGTCCGCGCGGTCGCGTACGTCGACGACGGGCTCCGGCTGCTCAGCCGCAACGACCGGGACGTCACCCGGGCGTACACCGAGCTGGGTGAGCTCGCCGGGCTGCTGGCCGGGCGGCGGGCGGTGCTGGACGGGGAGATCGTGGCCCTGGACGCCGGCGGCCGGCCCAGCTTCTCGGCGCTGCAACGCCGGATGCACGTCCGGGCGCCAGCCGCCGCGCTGGTCGCCACGACCCCGGTGCGGCTGTACCTGTTTGATCTGCTGCACCTCGACGGGCGGGACACCACGTCCCTGCCGTACCAGGAACGCCGGGCGGCGCTCGATGAGCTGGGGCTCAGCGGCGACAGCGTGGAGACGCCGCCGTACTGGACCGGCGAGGCCGGCCGGGACCTGGCCACGGCGGCGGCCGAGCTCGGCCTCGAAGGGGTCGTCGCCAAGCGGCTCGACTCGGCGTACGAACCCGGTCGCCGGGCATCGGCGTGGGTCAAGGTGCCGCTCAACGACACCGTGGAGGTGGTCGTGGGCGGGTGGCGGGCCGGTGCGGGTCGCCGGGCCGGCACCATCGGCTCCCTGCTGCTGGGCATGTACGACCCGCGGGACCGGCTGGTCTACGTCGGGCAGGTCGGCACCGGCTTCACCCAGGCCGTGTTGCGCGACCTCCAGCGGCGGCTGGAGCCGCTGGCCCGGCGGCATCCGCCCTTCGACTCGCCGGTTCCGCGGGAGCACGCCCGCCACGCCGCCTGGGTCGAACCGGTGCTGGTCGGCGATGTCACCTTCCGGTCGTGGACCCCGGACCGCCGGCTGCGGCACCCCTCCTGGAAGGGGCTGCGCAGCGACCGCGACCCGGCCGAGGTCCGGTTGCAAGAGCGACCGGGGTGACCGGAGCTACCGGCGCGCAATCACGTTCCCCGCCGGAGCACTCCGGCTGTAGGAACCTGGCCCATCTGCCCTGAATGCGGCGTCGCCACGATCAGACTATGCGCCGGTTGAGGCCCACCGCCCCACCTCTGGCAAGACCAGGTGGTGGTGAAGGGGCTGCCCACCCGAGAACACCCTCCTGGTCCTGGTGAACCTGCCGTTCCGCTGCCTTGAACGGCCTAGCCTCGGTGGAAGACGAGGCAGGTACGCAGTTGACTCGAACAACCGCGTGTCGATCCTGACGAATGAGGAGAGCAGCGGCATGAGCTACGTCACCGGGACGGACGGCGCGGAGATCTACTACAAGGACTGGGGTGAGGGCCCGGCCGTCACCTTCTCCCACGGCTGGCCGCTGAACGCCGACGCCTGGGACGGGCAGATGCTCTTCCTCGTGCAGAACGGGTTCCGGGTGGTCGCGCACGACCGCCGTGGTCACGGCCGGTCGAGCCAGGCCCGCAGCCGCAACGACATGGACGGGTACGCCGACGATCTGGCCGCGGTCATCGAGGCGCTCGACCTGCGCGACGTCACCCTCGTCGGCCACTCGACCGGCGGCGGAGAGGTCGCCCGGTACATCGGTCGCCACGGCACCGGGCGGGTCGCCAAGGCGGTCCTCATCGCGGCAGTACCGCCGATCATGGTGCAGAGCCCGGACAACCCGGAGGGATTGCCGATCAACGTCTTCGACGAGATGCGCGCCAACCTGTTCGCCGATCGGTCGCAGTTCTACCAGGATCTGGCGCAGATGTTCTACGGCGCCAACCGGCCGGGCGCAAAGGTCTCGAAGGGCATCCTTGACCAGTTCTGGCTGTGGAGCATGCAGGCCGGCCTGCTGAACGCGTACGAGAGCATCAAGGCGTTCTCCGAGACGGACTTCCGTGACGACCTGGCGAAATTTGACGTCCCAACCCTCGTGCTGCACGGCGAGGATGACCAGATCGTCCCCGTGAAGGACTCGGCGCACAAGACCGCGCAGCTGGTCGCGAACACGCAGGAGATCTACTACCCGGGCGCACCGCACGGCATCACGTCGACCATGCAGGACCAGGTCAACAAAGACCTGCTCGCGTTCCTGCGGAGCTGACCGGAAGCGTCACCGGCGTCCGGTCAGGCGCTGGGCGCCGAAGACGGAGAGAAGCCGCAGCGTCTCGTCAGTGCGGCACTACTCGTTGATGAGCTGCTCTCGAAGAATGTCTGCGTGCCCACAGTGCTGGGCGAGCTCGCGCAGCACGTGGAGATACACCCACCGCAGCGGAAGCGGGCCCCGCCGGTGCCCGTGCAGGATGTCGTCCAGACCCAGGGATGACGTCGCATGGCGTGATGCTTCGCAGGCTTCGCGGTGTGCCTGCTGGACGGTGGCGATCGTGTCGTCGTCCTCGAGGAGGAACGACTCCTCCGACGCCGCGGGGATGCCGATCTCCGCACGCGACCGGCCCGTGACGACTTCGTCAAACCAGACCTTCTCGACGAAGGTCGCGTGCTTCACCAGACCCAGCAGCGTGGTCCGGGAGGCCACCAACGATCGGCGCACCTGTTCCTCTGTCAGCCCGTCCAAGCAGCCGTTGAGCGCGCCGCGGTGCTCGTCGAGGAACGCCTCGAACTGGGCCTGGGCTGGCTGTGCGACGACTTGGTCGGCGAAGGTGGGCGGGTAGGAGGGCATGGGCGAAGCATTCCAGACCGTCGCCCCCGCTACGTGCCGACCCGGCGGGTTTCGAGGCGGCTGGACGCCGGGCCGGTGAGCTGCCAGAAGTCCTGCGGCAGCTGGTCGACGACGTCCCCGTACTCCTTGGCGCTGATCCTCTCCCGCAGCGTGTCGAACACGGCGCGGACGCCGTCGGTCGCCGCCTGGAGATCCACCGCGGCCCGGGCCTGCACCCGCTCAAGGAACTCCGGCAGCCCGAACGGCTCGGGATTCACCCCGGCCCGGCTGGTGACAGACGCCTTCAGTTCCTCGGGAAGCTGCGCCGCGAGGTCCTCCGCCTGTCCGCCGGTGATCCGCTCGGCCAGTGTCTGGAGTGTGGCGCGGGTGATCGGCTCGGCCTGCGCCGGGGACATCTTCGGTTTCGCCGCCACCGCCTGGATGAACTCCGTGTAGTTCACCTGAACCCCCTCTCGGACCGGACCTGCGGGTACCCGCGCGGGTGGGGATGAAACGGGCCGGGTCGGCGGTCAGGCCAGGGCGCGCGCCGCCGAGACGATGTCGTTCACCCCGATCCCGGCCTGGTCCATCTGCTGGGTGGGGGTGCCGGAGCCGGGCAGGCCGCGGACCGCCAGGTGGTTGACCCGTACCGGGTCGGCGAGGTCGGCCAGCGACTCGAGCACGGCGGCGCCGAGGCCGCCCTGCGGGTAGTGGTCCTCGACCACCACCAGCCGGCCGCCGGTGTCCCGGACGGCGTCGAGCAGGCGCTGCCGGTCGACCGGCTTGACCGAGTAGAGGTCGATGACCCGGGCCTCGATCCCCTCGCGCACCAGCTCGTCGGCGGCGGCGAGGCAGTTGTGCACGGTCACCCCGGCGCCGATCAGCGCGACGTCACCGCCCTCGCGGACCAGTTTGCTGCCGCCGACCGGGAAGTCGGCGCCGTTGTCGTAGAGCACCGGGTACTTGCCGCGGGTGGTGCGCAGGTAGCTGATGCCCTTGCATTCGACCATCTGCGCGACGAGGGCGGCGCAGGAGACGGCGTCGCTGGGATAGAGCACCGTCGACCCCTGGACGGCGCGCATCGCGGCCAGGTCCTCCAGCCCCATCTGCGAGGGGCCGTCCGGGCCGATCTCCACGCCGGCGTGCGAGCCGGCGAGGGCGATGTCGGCCCGGGAGATGCCGGCCATCCGGATGAAGTCGTAGGCGCGGGTGAGGAATGCGGCGAAGGTCGCGGCGAACGGCCGGTAGCCGCGTACCTGGAGGCCGACCGCGGCGGCGACCAGTTGCTGCTCGGCGATGAACATCTCGAAGAACCGGTCCGGGTACGCCTCGCCGAACTTGTCGGCGCGGGTGGAGTCGCTGACCTCGCCGTCCAGGGCGACCACGTCCGGGCGCGCGCCCAGCGCGCGCAGCGCGTCCCCGTATGCGTTGCGGGTGGCCACCTTCGCGCCCTTCTCGTAGCGGGGCAGCTCCGGTGGCTCGTGGGCGGGGGCGGGGGGCGGCGTGAAGCTGCCGGGGTGCCGCCCCGTGACGCGGATCTGCCGTACGCCCCCGAGGGCCTGGACGGCCCGCTCGGCCATGTCCGGCTTGAGCGCCTTGCCGTGCCAGTCCGGCTTGTTCTCGACCTCCGGCACCCCCTTGCCCTTGACCGTCCGAGCGAGCACGACCGTCGGGCCGGTCGCCTCCCGGGCCCGGCGGTACGCGTCGTCGATGGCGGCCAGGTCGTGGCCGTCGACGACGAGCGCGTGACAGCCGAACGCCTCGACCCGCCGGCGGTAGGTGTCCAGGTCCCATTCGAGCTCGGTCGGGCCCCGCTGCCCGAACCGGTTCACGTCCACGATGGCGGTGAGGTTGCTCAGCCCGTAGTGACTGGCCTTGTCCAGGGCCTCCCAGATGGAGCCCTCGGCGGTCTCGCTGTCGCCGCAGAGCACCCAGACGTGGAACGGCCGCTGGTCCAGGTACCGGCCGGCCAGCGCGATGCCCACGCCGACCGGCAGGCCCTGGCCGAGCGAACCGGTGGCCACCTCCACCCACGGCAGGACCGGGGTCGGGTGTCCCTGCAGGCGCGAGCCCGACTGCCGGTAGGTGTCCATCAGCTCCTGCTCGCTGATCGCGCCGACCGCCCGGAACACGGCGTAGAGCAGGGGTGAGGCGTGGCCCTTGGAGAAGATCAGGTGGTCGTTGGCGGGGTTGCGGGGGTTGCGCCAGTCGTAGCGCAGGTGCCGGGAGATCAGCACGGCCAGCAGGTCGGCGGCGGACAGGCTGGAGGTCGGGTGGCCGGACCCGGCCTTCGTGCTGCTGCGGATCGAGTCCACCCGGAGCTGGGCGGCGAGGTCACCCAGCCGGGTGAGTTCCTCGTCCCGCAGCGTCCGCTCTGCTTCCATCGTCACCGGAATCGCCTCCCGCAGTCGACCCTGGTCGGCCGGCCATGCCGCACCCCACCGTAGCCAGAGGGCGAACGTTTATCCGGTTAACCACCGATTTGCCGGCGACCGCTCCTACCCTCCCCCGTCAACCCGCTATCTGGATCTTGCGGCCGACGCCCGCCCGGAACTGTGCCATCGCGTCGGCGTACCGGTCGAGCGGGAAGCGGTGGCTGATGAAGACGTCCGGATCCAGCACGCCCGCGGCGAACAGCTCGCCCGCCCGCTCGAAGCTGTGCAGCACCGCCATCGACCCGGTGACGGTGATCTCCCGGTTGTAGATCCGGTACGGCTCCACGGTCGCCCGGGTGCGGTACTCGGCGACCCCGAACTGGAGGAACGTCCCGGCCGGGGCCACCCGGCCCAGCCCGTCGTCGATCGCGGCCCGCACGCCCGTGCAGTCGATGACCACGTCCCAGCCGCGCGGCCGGGTCAGGTCCTCCGCGCTCGCGCCGCCGGCCGTGCAGCCCAACCGGATCGCGGTGGCGAGCCGGTCCGGATTCGGGTCGACCACGCTGACGCTCGCCGCGCCGCAGCGCTTCGCCAACTCCAGCATCATCAGGCCCATGGTGCCGGCCCCGTAGATCAGGTAGTGGTCGGCGAGCCGGCGGGGCAGCACGTCGAAGCCGCGTACCGCGCAGGAGAGCGGCTCGATCAGCGCGGCGTCGGCCGGCGCGACGGACTCCGGCAGCGGGAAGCAGTTCTTCACCGGCGCGACCGCGTACTCGGCCGCGCCGCCGGAGACGGTGACCCCGATGGCCGCCCAGCGTTCGCAGAGGTTGCCCCGGCCCCGGCGGCACTGGTAGCACTCCCCGCAGTGCAGCGACGGGTCGACCGCCACCGCATCACCGATCCGCACGTCGGTGACGTCCCGACCGACCTCGACCACCCGGCCGGCGAACTCGTGACCCGGCACGATCGGGTACGCGGGCGCGAACTCGCCGTCCATGATGTGCAGGTCGGTGCCGCAGATCCCGCAGCCGGCGACCTCGACGACCACGTCGCGCGGGCCGGGCGTGGGATCGGGCACGGACTCCAGCTCGATCCGACCCGGCGTGACGATGACCGCTGCCTTCACTTGACCGCCCCCATAGAGAGTCCTCGGACGAGTTGCTTCTGGGCGATCCAGCCGGCCAGCACGACCGGCAGCGACACGGTGGTCGCCGCCGCGCAGAGCCGGGCGAGGAACAGCCCTTCGGAGGTGATGAAGCCGACCAGGAAGATCGGCGAGGTGCCGGCCCTGGTCGCGGTGAGGTTCACCGCGAAGAAGAACTCGTTCCAGCTGAAGATGAAACAGATCAGGGCCGTGGCGGCCAAGCCGGGCGCGACGATCGGCAGCAGGATCCGCCGGATCGTCACCGTCAGGCTCGCGCCGTCCATCGCCGCCGCCTCGATCAGCGCGGCCGGCACCTCCAGCAGGAAGGACCGCATCATCCACACCGCGAGCGGGAGGTTCATCGAGGTGTAGAGGATGACCATGGTCCAGACGTTGTCGAGCATGCCGAGTTCCTTGACCAGCAGGTAGATCGGCAGCAGCGCGGCGACCGCGGGCAACATCTTGGTGCTGATGAAGAAGAACAGCACGTCGCGCCACTTGGCGACCGGGCGGATCGACAGCGCGTACGCCGCGGGGGTGGCCAGCAGCAGCACCAGCAGGGTGGACAGCAGGCTGGCCATCAGGGAGTTGAGCAGGTACGGCGTGATGTCCCGGTCGAACACCTGCCGGTAGCCGTCGAGGACCGGGGTGAAGAACCAGGACGGCGGGTTGCTGGCGGCGTCGACCTCGCGCTTGAAGCCGGTGAGCACCATCCAGAGCACGGGCAGGAAGAACAGCAGCCCGGCCAGCCAGGCCAGCGCGGTCCACGCTGCTCCGGTGGCGCCGCTGGTCCGCCGGGCCGGGCTGGTCCGCCGGCGGGAGGCGCGTCGGGTCAGGGTCGTCATCGCGCGTCCTCCATCCGGAACAGGCTGGAGATCACCCGCAGCGCGAAGGTGGCGACGATGATGGTGCCGATCACCACCACGACCCCGGCCGCGGCGGCCTCGCCGTACTCGAACTTGCGGAAGGTGGTCAGATAGATCTCGTACGGCAGGTTGGTGGTGGCGGTGCCGGGCCCGCCCTGGGTGATGGTGAAGACGGCGTCGAACGTCTGCACCAGGTAGATCGAGCCGAGCAGGGCGCCCAGTTCCAGGTAGGGCCGCAGGTAGGGCAGGGTCACCCGGGTGAAGGTCTGCCACGGTCCGGCCCCGTCGACCCGGGCGGCTTCCAGGGTTTCCAGCGACTGGCTCTGCAACCCGGCCAGAATGATCAGCATCATGAACGGGGTCCACTGCCAGACCAGGGTGGTGACCACCGAGAGCATCGGATACCGGGACACCCAGTCGGTGCTACCGCCCACGATGCCGTTGATCAGGCCGTAGGACGGGTTGTAGATGGCGTGCTTCCACAGCAGCGCCGCCGCCATCGGCATCACCAGGAACGGCGTGATGAGCAGGGTACGGACCACGCCGCGCCCGGGGAACCGGCGGTCCAGCAGGATGGCCAGGCCGAGGCCGAGCAGGACGGACAGCACGACGGAGGCGGCGGTGAGCACCACGGTGTTCAGCAGGGCGGCGCGCAGCCGGCCGTCGGTGAGCACCGTGCCGTAGTTGGCGAGGCCGACGAAGGCCCGCCGGCCGGGCCGCAGCGCGTTCCAGTCGAGGGTGGACAGGTAGAGGGTGACCAGGAACGGGACCTGGGTCACCACGATCGCGAAGATCAGGGCGGGCAGCAGCGGGGCGCGGCGGGTCCAGCGCTGCCGCGCGGCGGCGGGGACGGGTCGGACGGTACGCCGGCGTGCCGTGCCCGGGCCGGCGGTGACGGTCTGGGTCATGGGACCACCTCGGGAGGCAGGGCCGGGGCCGGCCGGCGGTCGACCGGCCCCGGCCGGCGGCTACCGGTATTCCTTGGCGACGCTCTCGGCCAGCCGCTGGCCGTCGGCGAGCGCCTTGTCGACGGTGGTGCTGCCGGCGATGGCGGCGGAGACCTCCTGGGAGACCTTCGTGCCGAGGTCGGCGAACTCGGGGATGCCGACGAACTGCACGCCGAGCGCGGGCCGGGGTTGCACCCCCGGGTTGACCGGGTCGGCCTCCTGGATGGACTTGAGGGTGAGGTCGGCGAAGGCGGTGGCGGACTGCCGGTACTCGGGGATCGCGTACGTGGACTGGCGCTTGCCCGCCGGCACCCGGGACCAGCCGAGCGACGAGCCGATCAGCTTCTCGTAGTCCTTGCCGGTGGCCCAGGAGATGAACTTCCAGGCGGCGTCGGCGTTCTTGGTGGTCTTCGGCATCGCCAGCGCCCAGGCCCACAGCCAGCCGGACGACTTCGTCCTGCTCACCGGGGCGTACGCGTAGCCGACCTTGCCGGCGACCTTGCTCGCGCTCTTGTCCTCCAGGGTGCCGGCGGCGGAGGTGGCGTCGTACCACATGGCCGCCTTGCCCTGGCCGAAGGTGTTCAGGCACTCGGTGAAGCCGGCCTGCGGCGCGCCCGCCTCGCCGTGCGCCCGGACCAGGTCGACGTAGAACTTCGTCGCGGCGGTGAACTCCGGCGCGTTCACCTTCGGGGTCCAGTCCTTTTCGAACCAGGTGCCGCCGAAGGTGTTGACGACCGTCGTCAGCGGGGCGAACAGCTCGCCCCAGCCGGGCAGCCCGCGCAGGCAGATGCCGGCGACGCCGGCCTTCTTGTCGTCGAGCCGCGCGGCGAACTGGGCCACCTGCTGCCAGGTCGGCCGCTCCGGCATAGTCAGGCCCTTGGCCGCGAAGAGCTCCTTGTTGTACATGAGAAAGGACGACTCGCCGTAGAACGGCGCGGCATAGAGCTTGCCGTCCTGACCGGAGAGCGAGGCGACCATCGGCTTGAGCAGGTCGCCCTCGTCGTAGCCCGAGTCGGCGTCGGCGTACGAGCTCAGTTCGTGCAGCCAGCCGTTCTTGGCCCAGATCGGCGCCTCGTACGCCCCGATCGTCGCCACGTCGTACTGGCCGCCCTGGGTGGCGACGTCCTGGGTGACCTTGTCGCGCAGTTCGTTCTCCGGCAGGATCGTGAACCGCACGGTGATCCCGGTCTGTTTGGTGAAGTTGTCGGCGGTGACCTTCGCCAGGTCCTCCATCTGCGGGTTGCCGACCATCAGCACGGTGATCGTCTTGCCGCCGCTGCCGCCGGACGAGGAGCCGCCGCCGGCGCCCGAGCAGGCGGTGGTGGTGAGACCGACCGCGACGGCGACGGCGAGCGCGGCCCGCCAGCGGCGAGGAGACCGTGTTCTGGACACAGTGGACCTCCAGAGGTGGTGGTGTGGTGGTGGAAACGGGCCGGCCGGGCGCTCAGACGCGCAGCACCACGGGGCCGAGCAGCGAGTAGCGGTGCGCCTCGGACGCCGGCAGCGCGGTGTCCGTGACGATGGTGTCGACGTCTCCGACGTCGGCGAAGCGGCAGAAGCTGTGGCCGCCGAACTTGGTGTGCACGCCGGCGAACACCACCCGCCGGGCGACCGCCATGACCTGGGCCTTGACGGCGGCCACCGCCGGGTCGGGCGTGGTAAGCCCGTGCTCGCGGGAGATGCCGTTGGCCCCGACGTAGGCCAGGTCGATGACGAAGCCGGCGAGCATGGCGGTGGCCCAGTGGTCGACGGTGGCGAGGGTGCGTCCCCGGACCCGGCCGCCGAGCAGCAGGACGGTGACGGTCGGGTAGGTGGCGAGCGTCGCGGCGGTGTGCAGCGAGGCGGTCACCACGGTCAGCGGCCGGTGCGTGGGCAGCGTCTCGGCGATCAGTTGCGGGGTGTAGCCCTCGTCGATGAAGACCGACTCCGCGTCGCCGAGGTGCTCGACGGCCGCGGCGGCGATCCGCCGCTTCTCCGCGACCATCCTGGTGGTGCGGGTCTCCAGCGTGGTCTCGAAGCGGGCGGTCTCCATCGGGTACGCCCCGCCGTGGGTGCGGCGCACCAGCCCTTGCTGGGCCAGCAGGCTGAGGTCGCGCCGGATGGTCTCCGGCGCGACGCCCAGGTCGGCGGCCAGCTTCTGCACGTCGACGTCGCCCTGGCGCCGGGCGAGGCCGAGGATGTGGTGTCTGCGCTGCGCTGCGTCCACCTCGCACCTCCCGCCCGGCTCGTGCTTCTTTTTGTAACACCGGCGCCGTGGCGTGACGACGGTCACATTCGGGGTAATGCGGTGTGTTTGCCGCCCGCCATCCGGCACCACACGGGCAGCGCAAAGCCCACCAGAAGCCGCATCCTTCTCCTTTGGCGCGCCCGATTGGCGCCGGGGCCTGCCCGATCTCCACCCGCGCCGCCCGGTCGGGCCTGCCTCCGGGCCGCCCCCGTCACCGGCTCTGCTCCACCGCTCGTCGCGGCACCGGGCGACGCACGACCATCCAGAACGCCACCGCGAGGTACGGCACCGCGCCCAGCGCGAACGCGACCGCGTTGCCGGCGGCACCGGCCACCACGCCGTACGCGGCGTAGAACGCGACGATGGTCAGATCGGTCGCCATCCCGGCCACCGAGGTCACCGTGGCCCGGGCCGCACCGGTGATCCGGGACTGCAACCGCACGTCGGCGAGCACCGTGGCGAGCTGGAACGCGGCGAACGCCACCGCGAGCAGCACGAACCCGACCGGACTGCCGACCAGGGAACCCGCCGCCAACGCCGACGCGGCGAGCACCAGCAGGCCCGCGTACCCGCCGGTGCTGAGCCGCTCCCCCACCGGGGCGAGCAGCCCACCGGCGGTCATCCCGGCCCAGAGCATCAGGAGCAGCAGCGGCACAGTCGCCTCGGCGACGCCGGTGTCCCGGGCCAGCAGCCCGGTGTACTCGTCGAGGCCGCCCCAGACCGCGGTCACCGCCGGGACGAGCAGCAGGGCGGCGCGGACCGTGCGGTCGGCCCGCGCCTCGGCCAGGCCCGCGCGCAGGCTGGCGAACCAGCCGGGCTCGTCCTCCCCGTCGACCGGCGGGGGCGCCTCCGTCCGGGCCGGGCGGTGCTCCGGGAACCGGGTCGCGACGGCGGCGGCGAGCAGACCGGCCCCGATGCTGGCCACGCCGACGGCCGGGTAGCCGCCGAGGGCGAAGACCGGTCCGGCCACCGCCCCGGATGCCGCCGCGGCGGCCACGTCCGCGGTGCGGGCCCGGCCCATGAGGCGGGCGTACCGGTCGGCCGCGCCGAGCCGGTCGAGTTCGGTGAAGACCAGCGCCTCGAGGGCACCGGAGCGCAGCGACCCGCCCGCGCCCCGGAGCACGAAGCCGACGGCGAACGCCGGGTAGGACGGGAGGAGCACCCAGAGCGCGAACGCGACCGCCGGCAGCAGCGGGGCCAGGACGAGCAGCAGCCGCCGGGAGACCGCGTCGGCCCAGGCGCCGGAGGGCACCTCCAGCACGATGCCGGTGGCCGACCAGATGACGAACAGCGAGGAGATCTGCCCGACCGACAGCCCGGTGTCGGCGAACAGCAGCACGTAGAGCGGGTAGAGCAGGACGAAGTCGGTGAGGAACGCGTAGCCGTAGAGCGTGGCCGCCAGCCGGCGGGTCGCGGGTACGCGCGCAGGAGTGACGATCATGAGGCCTTCCCACGGGGACGAGACGGACACCGGACGTACGGCGTCCGCGGCGGCCCGCGGGCACGACCTCTAGGACAGGATCAACATCGCCAGGTCATGCGCCCGATGCTAGTCGCCCTCGGCCGGACGCGCGGCCCCCACGACCCCCGGCGCGGTATGGCGCAAAGGGCGGTATCCGACGCTCTGGACACCACCACCTGCCGCGCAGCGGGACTGGCCGCCGGGGCCAGGCTCAGCGGCCGGTTGCCGGCTGGGACAGTCCGCCGACCTCACGGAGCGACAAGGGTGCAGTAAGCGACCGTGGCGTCGTCCGGGATCCGGGCATCGGATCCGGCGGAGGCGCGGGCCTCGGCCTGCCGGACGCGGCGGATGAACTCGGCCGGCCCGTCAGCGCCGAGCAGTTCCAGTACGCCCGGCCAGTCGGTCAGGCCGTACGGGCTGACGATGCGGCTGGCGCCGTTGCTGAGCAGCGCGACGCCGTCCAGGTCGGGAAGGGCACGGCTGCCGGTCACCGCTTCCTCCGCCGCGTGCGGATCGTCCTTGGCGATCCAGTAGCCGCCCGGCCGGTTCCGGCGGGCGCGCAGCGCCTCGACGCAGGACTCTCGGATCCGGTCGTACTCCGGAGTTCCCGTAGGGACGCCCTCCAGCGGTGCCGAGCAGATGCGCCTGGCGGTGACCTCACGTTCGTCGGTGATGACCTGCGGGCCACCGCCGGCCCGGTCGAGGACGAGGTAGGAGTCCGCGAGCAGGAGATGGTCCAGGCGGCCCAGGTGGGCGCGGACGATCACCACGGTCGCCTGCGGGCTGCTGGGGTTGGTGATGTCGCAGGTGCCGCGGTGCTCGGCGGCGATCTGGGCGATCGAGGCGGCGAGGATCGCCGCGAGGTCCCGCCCGTCGTCCCGGGACAGCCGGCCGAGCAGCGCGCCACCGAGACGGTGGGTGTACCAGGCGACACCGTGGCAGCAGATCGACTCGGTTCCCGGGATCCCGGCGCCGTCGAGCAGCACGGCGGCGCCGGGGACGGCGCCGACGAAATCCTCGTTCGGCCGGCCCGCCGTACCGGCGCCGGTCGCCATGCTGACGCGCATTCACGCACTCCTCAGGACCTGACCGGTGATTGTAGGCAGCGTCGACGGCGCGGTGGTGGCCCGAGAAGGAAGCGGCATGGGCACACACGACCGGGGCGGGCCCGATCGGGCCCGCCCCGGTTCACCGCACCGGCGGTCAGCGGCGGAACTTGTCCGCGTCCACCGGCGGCAGCACCATCGTGGCCTCGCTGTCCGCCGCCTGCTCGACGGTGGGCTGGCGCGGCGTGGTCGGCTGGGTGCGCTCCGCCTCCCCGTACGGCGACACGGTCGGCGCCGTCGACCCGTGCGGGGCGACCGGCTGGGTGCGGTCGGCCTCGGTGTCCCGGGCCACCGGCTGGGTCAGCTCGGCCTCCGCGTACGGGTTGTCCTGGGTCAGCCGCGCCTCGACGTCCCGCCGGCCGGCCTGGTAGGCGCGGGCGTGGGTGGCGATGGTGCGCGACTCGTCCTCGGCGCGGGCCAGCCAGTTCTCCCAGCGGCTCTGCATCGGACGGACCAGGCCGCCGCCGACGCCGACGACCAGGATGCCGCCGACGGTGGCCAGGACGGCGATCAGCACCGGGGTGGTCACCGCGGTGGCCACGCCGATCTGGTTGAGCGCGGCGATGACACCCAGACCGAGGATGAACACCGAGGCGATGTTGGCGAGGATCTGGCCGTAGGACAGGCCGCCGAGGGCGCTGGAGATGATGTCCTTGACCGCCTTCGCGATGGCCGCGGCGACCACCACGATGACGATGGCGACGAACGCCCGGGGCAGCCAGGCGATCACGCCGGCGATCAGGTCCGAGATCGGGTTCGGGCCCCAGATGCCGAAGGCGAGCTGCAGGGTGACCAGCAGCACGGCGTAGTAGGCCAGCTTGGCGACGATGTCGCTGGCGTCGTAGCGGGAGCGGGCCAGGGCGGTCTTGATGCCGCCGCGCTCGACGGCCTTGTCGAAGTGCACCCGCTCGAGGACCTTGTCCACGATCTTCAGCACGGCCTTGGCGATCAGCCAGCCGACCACCAGGATCGCGATGAAGGCGACCGCTTTGGGCAGGAACAGCATCACCGAACGGAACGCGTCGCCCACCGCGTTCCCGAAGTTGTCTCTCATCGAAGGGCCTCCACGGACGGATTCGGGTCGGTCCGCCTCGGACCTACCCGCCGCGTCGCGTCGGAAAACCCGGTCAGCCGCGCCGGCAGCGGTAGGCGACCGGCGTACCGGCCTGGACCGGCGACGGCTCGATGATGTTGACGGTGGCCGTCTCGGTGGTGGCGCCGACGCCGCTGAACGTCCACCTGAGGGTGAGGGTGGCGGTCCGCTGGCCGCGGCCGACCCGTTCGCTGAGCAGGGCCCCGGGCGGCGCGTCGGAGCGGAACCACTGGTAGCGGATCGTCCCGCCCCGGCCGTTCGTCCGTACGGTGGCCACCACGTCGACGGTGACGTCGCAGCGGTCGCCGGCCGGGCGCGGCACGGCCACCGTGACGCCCTCCACCTCGAGTGGGCTGAGCCGCTCCCACAGGTACAGCCCGACCACCGCGACCAGGGCGAGGGTCAGCAGGGTGGAGAGCACCGAGACCACCCGGCGCCACACCGGGCGTCGGCGGCGCGCCGAGGCCGGGGCCGGCCAGACGGGGGCGCCGGGCGGGATCGCCGGCACGCCCGGCCCGAACCGGACCTCGCCGCCGGACGCCGGCTGCCCGGGACCACTCGACGCCGGGCCGTGGCCGTACGCGCCAGTCGTCCCGCCGTAGCCGGCGGTGGCCGGCCCGGTCGGGGCGGGTGCGGGCCCGGCGGTGCCGCCGTAAGCGGCGGTCGCGGGCCCGCTCGGCGCGGCGAAGTTGGTGGTGGCGGCGTCCGCCGGCCCGAAGCTGACGGTCCGGTCGGTGGCGCCGGGACTCACCGTCCGCACCGGCGGGCTGACGGTCGGCGCCCGGTCGGTCGCGCCGAGGTGCACGGTCGGCTCCGGCGCGCCGACGGCCGCCGTCCGCTCCGGCGCGCCGAGGTACAGGGTCCGGTCGGTCGTGCCGAGGTGGACCGTCGGGGCCGGGGCGTCCAGCTGCACCGTGACGTCGGTGGCCGCGAGGTGCGCGGTGGGCCCGGCGCCATCGAGCGCAACGGTGCGGTCGAGGTCGACGGTGGCCCCGGGGTCGGTGACCGGCGGCATCGCCCGGGTGGGCAGCGCCTCGGTGGGCTCCTCCGGCCGGGTCACGCGAGCCGTCCCCGGATCGTGGTGAGGCACTGGGCAGCGGGCACGTCGTTCTCCTAGCCGATGGGGCAGTCTCGGTAGAGCGTCACGTACGCCGGCGACGCGGAGGTGGCCGCATTGCCGGCGGCGTCGACGGCGGTGACGTAGATCGGGATCCGGGTGTTGTCCTTCGGCGTCGGCAGCGGGCCGAGCGTTGCCTGGAACGCGCCCTGCCCGCCCGAACTCATCCCGACGGTCGAGGTGACGCCATCCAGGGTGTACCGGAAGCTGACCTTCAGCGCCGTCGGCCCGCTGCGGTCGTCGGTCACCGTGGCGCTGACGGTGCTCCTCTGGTAGCCGTAGGAGCACACCCCCGGGGACAGCTGGTTGGGGCTGGCGCTGACGCCGCTGACGGTCGGGGCGGTGACGTCGGGCGGGGGCGGCGGGGCGGTGCTGGTCGGCGGGGGCGGTGCGCTGGTGCGTACCGGTGGGCGGGTCGGCGCGGCCGAGCGGGACCGGCTGGGCGTGGCGGTCGGGGTGACCGACGGCGTGGGCGTGGCCGAAGCGCTGGGGGTGGGGGCCGGGGTCGGCGTCGGGGCTGCGGCCGGAGCGCTGGCGCCGGTCGGGTCGACAGTGGCCGGGCCGGCCGGCCCGGCGGCGACCGCGGGGTCGTCGTGGGCGGCATAGCGGTAGCCGACGCCACCGGCCAGCAACGCCGCGACCAGCGCGCCGCCGACCAGCGCGGTGCGCCTCCGGCCACGATGGAACAGGCCCCGCCGGGTACGCGCCGTGCCCGTGCCCGCGCCGAGCGCGGTGCTGGCCAGGCTGGTGGCGCCGCCGCTGCCGTCCGGGAACGGCCAGAGCGCGGCGAGCAGTGCCGCCCGGCGGGCCAGCTCACGCAGCCCGCGCTCCTCCCACTCCGAGCCGTACGCCTCGCCGGCCACCCGGTCGAGCAGCTCGAGGAAGACCTGAGCGGGCTGCGGCCGCTCGGCCGGCCGTTTCGCCATGCCGTGCCGGAGCAGTTCGTGCACCGGCGCCGGGGCCGGGTCGGTGGGGATCGGCGCGGAGGCGTGCTGCTCGCGTAGGGCGAAGAGGTTCTTCCCGTCGTACGGCGGCCGGCCGGTCAGGCACTCGAAGAAGGTGGCGGTGGCCGCGTAGATGTCGCAGGCGGGGCTGGCCGGGGCGCCGGTCCACTGCTCCGGGGCCATGTAGCGGGGCGTGCCGGAGACCGTGGTGTCGGAGCCCTGCCCGATCGGCATGGCGATGCCGAAGTCGGCGAGCTTGCTCAGCCCCTCCCCGGTGACCAGCACGTTCTCCGGCTTGTAGTCACGGTGCACGACGCCGTGGATGTGCGCGGCGGCCAGCCCGGCGAGGGAGCCCTTGAGCACACAGAGCGCCGACTCGGGAGTGGTCGGGCCGTGCTCACGCAGCATCTGCCGCAGCGACACCCCGTTGACCAGTTCCATGACGATCGCCGCGCCCTCGGCGGACTCGACGTACTCGTAGAGCCGGGAGACGTGCGGGTCGTCGATGTCGGCGAGCAGCCGGGCCTCCTGGCGGAAGGCGGTCCGGAAGGACGGGTCGTCGCCGATGGCGCGGATCAGGTATTTGATGGCGACCGGCGCGCCGGTGGCGTCGTGGGTGGCGAGCATGACGCTGCCGGACGCCCCGGCGCCGAGCCGACGGACGGGGGTGTAGCCGGACAGCTGCCAGCCGCTCATGCCACGAACTCCACGGCGATCAAGGGACGGGTGTCGACCCCCGTCTCGCTGATCATTCTGGTCACCGCGGAGCTGCCGTCCATCGGCGCAACGGGTGCATCCGCTGTCCGGTTGGCGACCCCGGACCGGGGTTGCCGGCAAGGTTCGGGGTCGGTCGCGCGCGGGCTGGGCACCGTGGTCGGCGGGTGGTCGGTTGCGGACACGCCGCCACTGTTAGCAGACCCCGGCAACCCGGCTGGTCAGATGGCGGTGGCCTGGACCACCTTCCATTCGCCGTGGACCGGGACCATGGTGAGCACGACCCGGTTCTGGTCGACCTTCTCCCCCGCCGTGGTCACGTTGCGGCGGTACTGGTTGAGGTAGAGGAGCAGCTCCACCCGGTCCGTCTCGGCGCGGACCACGCCGGTGGCGGACACCTCGGCCAGCACCACCGCCTGTTGTCTGGTGGCGGTCGGTTTGAGCGCGGCGGTGGTCTGCGCGTACTCCTCGGCGAAGCCGCCGGTGGCGAAGGTGCGGCCGTTGGCGATGCTGTCGTCGAAGGTGCGGTAGTCGTACGAGAAGAGCGCCTTGGCGGCGGCGGGCGCGGTGGCCAGGGCCTGGCGTACGGCCTGGTCACGCTGCCCGGTGCGGCGGTCGGCCAGCCAGCCGGCGAGGGCCACGGCCGCGGCGAGGACGATCGCGACGGCGAGCAGGGGTACGGGGCGCAGCCGGGCCGGGCGGCGGCGCAGCACGGTGTGAACACGCATGGTCTTCTCCTGCCGGTCAGCCGACGAACTGGAGCTTGGACACCAGCCATTCGCCCGAGTCGCCGTCCCGGACCAGGTCGAGCTGGATCCGGTAGTGCGACGGGCGGCCGTCGGGTGCCTTGACGTTCTTGACGGTGGCGTCGACCGCGACGAGCACCACGGCGTGCCGGCGGTCGCCGGAGACCAGCGCGGCGCGCAGGACGACGCCCTGCGACTGGACCTTGTTCTCGACCACGGCGGCGCGGACCTGCTTCTGGCCGCGGGTGAACTCGTCCTTGAAGTCGCCGGTGGCCCCGGCGGTGACGCGTTGCAGGTCCCGGTCGACGCTGGCGGCGCTGATCGAGACGAAGTCGACAGCGGCCTGCCGCGCGGCGGCGACGGCCTGCCGGTGCGCCTGGTCGGTGGCCCGATCGACGTACCAGCGGTGGCCGCAGACGCCGGCGCCGGCGAGGGCGGCGGCGAGCAGCACGACCAGCAGCGCGGTCAGGGCGCGGCCCCGGGCCGGCCCGCCGGGCGTCGCCGCCCCGGCGCCGACGTCGGGGCCGGGGTCGCTCTCCGCATCGGGGTCGCCTTCCACATCGGAGCCGGCGTCGGCGTCGGCCCTCTGGTGGGCGTTCGGGGCCGGCCGGACCGACGGGTGGCGGCGCCGGGCGGGCCGCGCCGGCGCATCCTGCCGCTCGGGCAGGTCCTCGACCTCGGCCGGGTCGCCGGCCACGGTCAGGTCCCCCGCCTCGATCGGGTCCTCGACCGGCTCCCGGTCGAGGCGTTCCAGCACCCGCTCGATCGGCGCGTCCGTTCGGGGCAGCGGGCGGCTGACCAGGCGGCGGCGCGTCGGGGCCGGGCCACCGGCCAGGGCGCCCTTGATGACTCTCAGTGTGGTGTTCCTGCGGCTGGGCACCGCCACCTCCTCCGGTACGCCGGTCACGGGGTCAGGCCGGCGAGCAACAGCTGTTTCCAGGACTGGTCACCGGCGGTGCGGTACTGGCCGCCGGTGCCACCGAACTGCAACGGGCGGCCGTCGGAGCCGAGCACCAGGCCGGTCGCCGGGTCGTACCCCGAGGTGGCCGCCGGGTCGGGAACGGCCGGCGCGGGGTCGGCGCCGCCGGGTCGCGGCGCGTTGCCCGCCCCGCGGACGCTCGCCCCAGCGGCCCGGTCGTTCGCGCTGCACGTCGTGCCGCCGCCGTGGTAGACGCAGGCGGGCGGGTCGCCGGCGTTGACGACCAGGCCGAGGTGGGCCGTGCCGTCGCCGGGGGTGACGGTGAAGCCGCCGGCCACCGCGATCGGGTAGACCACCAGGAGCTGCTCGATGCCGGGCAGCCGCCGGGCGGCGATCCCGTTCACCGTGACCAGGTTGCCGAGCAGGGTGCCGATGTCCGGCTCCAGGCCGCGCAGCAGGCTTCGCAGCTCGGCGCCGGCCGGCGGTCCGGCGGCGATCAGCCGCCGCAGGTCGGGGTCGGCGGCGCGGAGCGTGGCGGCGAGCTGCGCCAGGCCGGCCGACCAGCGGCGCAGTGCCTCGGCGGATTCCGCCTGGGTGGTGAGCACGGTGCGCGCGTCGCGGATCAGGGCGAGCGTCTCGGGCAGCCGGGCGTCGGCCTCGGCGAGCAGGCCGTCGCCGGAGTCGAGGATCCGGGCGAGGGCCTGCTCGTTGCCCTCGAAGGCGGTGCCCAGCTCGGTGATCAGCACGCTGAGGTCGTCCGGGCCGACCGAGCGGACCAGGGCGTCCAGGTTGGTCAGCAGGGCCTCCGGGGCGAGCGGCAGGCCGGTCCGGTCGGCCGGGATCACCGCCCCGGCGGCGAGGTACGGGCCGTCGTCGCGGTCGGGGCGCAGGTCGAGGTACTGCTCCCCCACCGCCGAGCGTTGGGCGACCACCGCCCGCAGCGCGTCGGGCACCCGGACGCCCCGGTCGATGCGCAGGTCGGCGCGGACCCCGTCGTCGTGCAGGCCGACGGCGGTGACCCGGCCGACGGGGACCCCGCGGTAGGTGACCGGCGCGTTGGCGAAGAGCCCACCGGCACGGGCCAGGTCGACGTGGAGCACGTAGCCGTTGCCGAGGAGGCGGTCGCCGAGGCCGACGTAGCGGATCCCGACGTAGCCGATACCCAGCACACTCACCAGGACGAAGGCGAGCACCTGGAGTCTGACGGTGCGTCCGATCACGGCAGCAGCCCTCCACCCAGGACGTCGGTCAGGTCACCGATCTGACCGGTGACGGCGCCGGTCACCGGCAGTACGCAGTCGGCGGTGAGCACGGTGCCGTCCGGCAGTTCGGTGCCGGCGGGGAACGCGGTGCCGGGCGGCACCACGCCGGTGGGCAGCAGCAGCCCGCCGAGCGGCACCGTGGAGCCGGGCTTGAGCAGCTGGCAGCCCGCCGGCAGGCCGCACTCCTCCGGCGGCGTCCAGGTGGCCGGGAAGTCCTTGAGGTCCGGCAGGCACGTCAGCGACAGCTCGGGCAGGTCGACCCCGGGCTTGCCGGGGACCGCCGGGCCGGTGGTGGCGGGCGGCCGGGGCGCGGTCGGGGCCTGCGTCCGCGGCGCCCGCGGGGCCGGGGCGGGCGCGGCGGCCAGCAGGTTGGACAGGATGCTCGCGGCGTCCAGGTCGGCGGTGACGGAGAGGTTGACGAAGTCGCCGACGATCGCCCCGGTGACGTTGGGCGGGAACGGGTACGACAGCATGAAGTCCAGGGACTTGGGCAGGTCGTCGCCGGCCGCGGCGAGCTGTTCCAGGATGGGTTGCAGCGCCTTGACGCCGGCCACGGTGTCCGCCCGGCTGCGCTCGACCACCCGGGTGCCGACCGTACCGAGCTGGCCGAGGGCGGTGAGCGCCCTGGTCAGCTGGGCGCGTTGCCGGGCCAGCACGGTCAGGCCGGGGGCGAGGGAGTCCAGCGCGTCCCCGACGACCTGGCGCTGGCGGGCGAGCCGGCCGGTGAGCCGGTCGAGCGCGTCGATGGCGCGAACGATGTCGGCCTTCTGCCGATCCAGTCCGCCGATGAACGTGTCGAGCTGGGTCAGCGTGTCCCGCAGGTCCGCCTCGCGGCCGGCCAGGGCGGTGCCCAGCTCCTGGTTGATGGTCCGGATCTGGGCCAGGCCGCCGCCGTTGAGCAGCAGGCCGAGGGCGGCGAGGACCTCCTCGACCTCGGCGCCCCGGGTGGTGCGGGACAGCGGGATGACGTCGCCGTCGGCGAGCCGCCCGCGGGCCGGCTCGGTGGGCGGCGCCGACACCGTCACGTACTTCTCGCCGAGCAGGCTGCTCTGGCGTACGGCGGCGGTGGCGTTGGCGGGCAGCCGTACGGTGCGGTCGAGGCGCAGCCGGACCTGGGCGTGCCAGCCGGACAGGGAGATCTTCTCCACCGTGCCGACGGTGACGTCGTCGACCTTGACCGCGGCGCGGGGCACCAGGTCGAGCACGTCGGCGAACTCGGCGGTGACCGTGTAGCCCGCGCCGGCCGGCTGGCCGCCGGGCAGCGGCAGGTCGGCGACCTCGGGCAGGCCGCAGCCGGCCGGCAGCAGCGCCATGGTGAACGCGGCGGCCAGCAGCCGCAGCCCACTCCTGCCGGCACTCCGCTTCGCTCGCTGCCGCTCGCTCATGCCGGGCCTCGCAGGATGCCGCCGAGGGTGGGATCGGTGGAGGTGGAGAAGCCGCCCGGCGCCTGGTCGGCGGTCGGCGCACCGGGGGAGCCCGCGGACCCCGGAGAGGACCCGCCGGCCGCCGGGGCGCCGGGGCGGCAGCTTGATCAGCTTGCGCAGCTGGTCGGTGAGGGGCCGGCCCTGGGCGTACAGGGTCTGTGCGAGCGCGGTGCACTTCGCCGGCACCTCGGCGGCGGGCAGCTGGTCCGCCATCAGTGAGCACACGAAGGTCACCGGGTCGTACGGGCCGAGGGCGTTGTCCCGGGTGTCCAGGGTGCCCGACCGCGGGTTGTAGGCGAGGTTGAGGTTGCCCAGGGCCAGCGGCGCCACGTCGAGGATCTGGATGACGGCCTGCTGCTGGCGGACCAGGACGCGGGTGATGTCGGCCAGCGCGGTGACGTTGGAGGTGAGCGCGGTCCGGTTCTGCCGGACGAAGGTGGTCACCTCGGCGAGCGCGGTGGCGAGGTTGCGCAGCGCGGCGGCCAGCTCCTCCTTCTCCCCCGCGAGCTGCTCGGCGACGTCGGCGAGCTGCTGCTGGAAGCGGCGTACTTGCTGGTCGTTCTGCGCCAGGGTGGTGGTGAAGCGTTGCAGGTTGGTGACGGTGCCGAACAGGTCGCCACGCCCGGCGGAGAGGGTGGTCAGCGCGCGGGACAGGCCGCCGAGGGTGTCGTGCAGGTGCTGGCCGTTGCCCTCGAGGTTGGCCCGGCCGGTGGCGACCAGGCCGGACAGCGCGCCGTCGGCGTTGGCACCCTGCGGGCCGAGCGTCCGGTTGAACTCGTCCAGCGCCTGGTAGATGTCGTCGATCTCCATCGGCGCGGCGGTCCGGGCGACCGGGATCTCGGCGCCGTCGGTGAGCGCGGTTCCACCGGTGAAGGCCGGGGTGAGCTGCACGTATCGGTCGCTGACCACGCTGGGCGGGACGATCAGCGCCTGGGCGTCGGCGGGGACCCGCAGGGTCGGGTCGTAGCGCATCTCGACCCGGACGACGCGGCCCTGCGGGGTGACCTTCTCCACCTCGCCGACGCGGACGCCGAGCACCCGGACGTCCGAGCCCGGGTAGACGCCGACCGCGCGGGTGAAGTACGCGACGACCCGCCGCTGCGGTGTCTCGTGCCGCCACACCACGGCACCGGCGGCGACGGCGGTGAGCAGTACGGTGGCCGCGGCGAGGGGACGCCGCCAGCGCTGGATCCGACCGGGCATCAGCGTCCTCCCGGGGCGGGCAGGTAGGGCTGGAGCAGACCGTCGACGTAGGAGTCGAACCAGCGGCCGTTGCCGACCACGTTGGCGAAGGCGGTGACGAACGGCCCCATCCGCCGGATGGTCTGCTCCAGGTTGTCGCGGTTGCGTTGCAGGACGGCGACCACGTCGCGCAGCTTGCGCAGCGCCGGTTCGAGCTGGGCGCGGTTGTCGGCGACCAGCCCGGACAGCTGGGTGGCGAGCTGGTCGGTGCCGACGAGGAGCTGGTGGATGGCGTCGCGGCGGCGGCTGACCTCGGCGAGCAGCTTCTCCCCGTCGGTGACCAGTTTGCGGAACTCCTCGTCGCGTTCGGCGAGCACGCCGGTGACGGTGCGGGCGCGGGCGAGCAGGGTACGCAGCTCGGCGTCGCGACCGGCGACGGTGCGGGACAGCCGGGACAGGCCGGTCAGCGAGGTGGCGACGCTGGGCGGGGTGTCGGCGAACGTCTGCGACAGGGTGGTGAACGCCTGCGCGAGCTGGTCGGTGTCGACCTTGTCGAGGGTGTCGGCAAGACCGGTGACGGCCTGCACCACGTCGAACGGGGCGGCGGTGCGATCGAGGGGGATCTGCGCGTGCTCGGGCAGCCGTCCCGGTCCGGCCGGGGACAGCGCGAGATACTTCTGACCGAGCACGGTCTTGATCCGGATGGTGGCGCCGGTGTCCTGGCCGAGGCGTACGCCGTCGTCGTCGACCCGGAAGCGGACCCGCACGTACGGGTGGGGCGCGCGGGCCAGGTCGACGGCGGTGACCACGCCGACCCGGACGCCGGCCACCCGGACCTCGTTGCCGGTGGCCAGGCCGCTGGCGTCGTGGAACGCGGCCTGGTAGGAGCGGCCGGTGAGCGCGGCGATCCGGTCGAGCTGGAAGGCGCCGAGCAGGGCGGCGATGATGACGGCCAGGCCGACCGTGCCGACGACGACGGGGTTGCGTTCGCGGAAGGGTCTCACCGGTCACCTCCGGTGGCGCAGCGGGCGGCGGTGGCGCTGACGCTCGGCGTGGTCAGCGGCGGTTGGCCGGCGACGGCCACCCGGCCGTCGAAGTCGCAGAGGTAGAAGTTGAACCAGGACCCGTAGGAGGCGACCCGGGTGAGCTGCTCGTAGCGTTGCGGCAGCAGGCCCAGGGTGGAGTCGATGACGGCCGAGTTGCGGTCGAGGGTGCCGGCGAGGTCGCCGAGGGCCGCCACGTCGGCGGCCAGCGGCGGCCGGGTCTGGCGGAGCAGCCCGGCGGTGGTGTCGGTCAGCTCGCCGAGGTTCACCAGTGCGGCGCCGATGGCGGTGCGGTCGGCGGAGAGCCCGGAGACGAACTGCTGGAGCTGGGTGACGCTCTGGTCGAGGTCGCCGTCGTGCGCGGCCAGGGTGCCGAGGACCTGGTTCAGGTTGGTGACCACCCGGCCGATCACGGCGTCCCGGTCGGCGAGCGTGGTGGTCAGCGAGGCCGTCCGGCGCAGCAGGCTCGCGACGGTGCCGCCCTCCCCCTGCAGGACCTGGATGATCTCGTACGCGAGCTTGTTGACGTCGTCGGGGTCGAGCGCGGTGAACAGCGGCCGGAATCCGTTGAACAGCACGGTCAGGTCCAGCGCCGGCTTGGTCCGGGTGAGCGGGATGAGTCCGTCGGCGGGCAGCGGGCGGCGGTCGCCGGGGCCCTCGGTCAGCGCCAGGTAGCGCTGGCCGACGAGGTTGCGGTAGCGGACGGCGGCCCGGACACCGGTGGCGACCGGCACGTCCCGGTCCACGGTGAAGCTCACCTCGGCGACGGTGTCGTCGACGACGGCGATGTCGCTGACCTTGCCGACCCGGACCCCGGCGATGCGTACGTCGTCGCCGGGCAGCAGCCCGGTGACGTCGGTGAACCGGGCGCGGTAGGTGACCCCGTCGGGCGGGAACGCGCCGAGGGTCTGGGCGAGCAGCCCGGTGGCCAGCAGCGTGACGGCGGCGAACAGCACCAGCTTGATCAGCGCGGAGGTCGTCTTCCCGGTCATCGGGCGTTCACCACCGCTCCTCGCAGCAGCGGCCCCCAGAGCAGCACCGCGATGTCCGGGACCTCGGCCGGTGGTGTCCCGGTGAGCCCGCCGACCAGGGGTTTGACCAGGGCCTGTTCCTGGCTGGTGCCGGCCTGCCCCATCGCGCCCGCGGGCACCGCGGGGCCGGCGGGCAGGCCGACGGGCAGCGGTGGCCGGGTGCGGGTGCCGCCGTAGTCGTAGCCGTCGGCGACCGGCACCTCCGGGGCGGGCACCGCCGGGTTGGGCAGGTGCCGGCAGTTCGGGCCGTCGTCGGCGGCGTAGACCGGCTCGTCGCGGCCCTTCTCGTACGGGCCGCCGTCCTTGGTGACCTCGAGGGTGATGTGCATCCGGCCGCCGGCGAAGACCTCCTCGACCCGGGGTTGCAGGGCTACGAGGCCGTGGACCAGGCACGGGTACTCGGGGGCGTAGGTGGCGAGCAGTTCCAGCACCGGGCGGCTGACCTGGCCGAGGTGGATGAGCTGGTCGCCGTGCCGGTCGAGGAAGGCCCGGGTGGTGTCGGCGGTGTCGGTGGTGTCGGCGAGGAGCGCGGCGAGCTGGGCGCGCTGGTCGGTGACCGTGTCGGCGGTGACCGTGACGTCGCGCAGCAGGGCGAGCAGGTCGGGCAGCGCGGCGTCGTAGCTGTCCAGCACGGCGGCGAGCTGGCGGACGTCCTCGGCGATGGTGGGCAGCTGCGGGTTGAGCTGCCGCAGGTACGCGTCGAGCCGGGTGAGGTTGGCGCCGAGCTGGTCGCCGCGCCCCTCCAGGGCGGTGGCGATCGCGCCGAGGGTGGCGGCGAGCTGGTCGGGGTGGAGGGCCTGCAGCAGCGGCAACGCCCGGTCGAGCACCCGCTCCAGCTCGATCGCGGTGCGGCTGCGGTCCTGGCTGATGACCGCGCCGTCGCGGATCGGCCCGGCGGTGCTGGCCGGCGACGGCACGAGTTCCACGTAACGCTCGCCGAAGAGGGTCTTGGGCAGCAGCCGGGCGGTCACGTCGGCCGGGATCCGGCCGGTGGTGGCGGGGTCGAGGGCCAGCCCGATGACCGCGCCGTGGCCGTCGCTGCGTACCGAGCGGACGTCGCCGACCACGACGCCGCGGACCTTGACGTCGGCGCCGTCGAGGAGTTGCAGGCCGGCGCGGTCGGCGTGCAGGGTGACCCGGTCGACCGGGGTGAACGCCTGGCGGTACTGCAGCACGGAGGCGGTCAGCGCCGCGGTGAGCAGGGCGATGAAGACGATGCCGAGGACACGGTGTCGCATGGTCACCCCGCGATCCGGACGGTGGTGGTGGCGCCCCAGATGGCCAGGGACAGGAAGAAGTCGACGATGTTCACCGCGACGATGGCGGTGCGCACGGCCCGGCCGACGGCGACGCCGACGCCGGCGGGGCCGCCCTGGGCGGTGTAGCCGTACCAGCAGTGCACCAGCACGACGATGACGCTGAACACCAGCACCTTGCCGAAGGACCAGAGCACGTCCTCGGGCGGCAGGAAGAGGTGGAAGTAGTAGTCGTAGGTGCCGGCGGACTGGCCGAAGTACGTCACCGCGATGGTGCGGGTGGCCAGGTAGCTGGCGAGCAGGCCGATGACGTACAGCGGGACGACGGCGATGAAGCCGGCGATCATCCGGGTGGTGACCAGGAACGGCAGCGAGGGCACGCCCATCACCTCCAGGGCGTCCACCTCCTCGGAGATCCGCATGGCGCCGAGCTGGGCGGTGAAGCCGCAGCCGACGGTGGCGGACAGGGCCAGCGCGGCGACCAGCGGGGAGATCTCCCGGGTGTTGAAGTACGCCGACACGAAGCCGGTGAAGGCGCTGCTGCCGATCTGGTCGAGCGCCTGGTAGCCCTGGAGGCCGACCTCGGTGCCGGTGAAGAAGGTGAGGAAGCAGATGACGCCGATGGTGCCGCCGAGTACGGCGAGCGCGCCGGTGCCGAAGCTGACCTCCGCGAGCAGCCGGACCACCTCGCGCTTGTAGCGGCGCAGGGTGCGCGGCGCCCAGGCCAGGGCGCGCAGGTGGAAGGCGAGCTGGCCGCCGAGGTCGTCGAGGTACCGCAGGACGGTCATGTCAGCTGCCCTTCTGCGGGACGACCTGGAAGTACACGGCCGTGACGAGGAAGTTCAGCGCGAACAGCAGCATGAAGGTGATGACGACGCTCTGGTTGACCGCGTCGCCGACGCCCTTGGGGCCGCCCTTGGCGGTCATCCCCTTGTAGCTGGCGACCAGCGCTGCGGCGGCCCCGAACAGCAGCGCCTTCACCTCGCCGACGAGCAGGTCGGGCAGTTGCCCGAGAGCCTGGAAGCTGGCCACGTACGCCCCGGGCGTGCCGCCCTGGAGGACGACGTTGAACGCGTACCCGCCGGTCACGCCGACCACGCTGACCAGGCCGTTGAGCAGGACGGCGACGAGCATCGAGGCGAGCACCCGGGGCACCACGAGGCGGTGGACCGGATCGATGCCGAGCACCTGCATGGCGTCCAGCTCCTCGCGGATCCTGCGGGAGCCCAGGTCGGCACAGATCGCCGAGCCGCCCGCGCCGGCGATGATCAGGGCGGTGACGATCGGCCCGGCCTCGCGGACCACGGCGAGCACCGAGGCGGCGCCGGTGAACGACTGCGCGCCGAGCTGCCGGACCAGGGAGCCGAGCTGCAGGGCGATGACCGCGCCGAACGGGATGGACACCAGGGCGGCCGGCAGGATCGACACCGAGCTGATGAACCAGGCCTGCTGGACGAACTCGCGGACCTGCACCGGTCGCCGGCCCAGGCCGCGCAGGGTGTCCAGGCAGAACGCGAAGAATTCGCCGGGGCCGCGCAGGGCGGCGGTGGGAGTGCTCACCGGATCACCTCCGGCAGCTCGACGGTGGACCGCTCCGCGAACGGGTCGGCGGCCCGGGCGGCGGGCCGGTCGGCGGCGAAGGAGCCCGGTGGCGGGGTGACGCCGTGTTCGCGGCACCACTGGCCGGGGGGACGCTCCGCCCGGCGGGGCAGCCCGTTCGACGGGGGCAGCTGCGGCGGGATCGGCGGCAGCGGCGGCAGCTCGACGCCGGCCTCCGCCTCGGCGGCGAGTTCCTCGGCGTCCTTCTCCTCGGCCATGCCGATCGGGCCGATCCGCTGGGCGTTGAGGAACTGCCGGACCACCGGCTCGGTGCTGGACAGCAGCATCTCCCGGGGCCCGAACATGGCCAGGTGCCCGTGGTAGATCAGGCCGATGTTGTCCGGCACCGTACGGGCGGTGTTGATGTCGTGGGTGACGATCAGGAACGTCGCCTCGGTACGCTGGTTGAGGTCGATGATGAGCTGGTTGAGGTAGGCGGTGCGGACCGGGTCCAGTCCGGAGTCCGGCTCGTCGAAGAGGATGATCTGCGGGTCGAGGACCAGCGCCCGGGCCAGTCCGGCCCGCTTGCGCATGCCGCCGGAGATCTCGCCGGGCAGCTTCTTCTCGGCCCCGACCAGGCCCACCATGTCGAGCTTCTCAGTGACCACGGTCCGGATCTGCGACTCGGACCTGCGGGTGTGCTCGCGCAGCGGGAACGCCACGTTGTCGTAGATGTTCATCGAGCCGAACAGGGCACCGTCCTGGAACAGCACGCCGAACAGCTTGCGCACCTCGTACAGCTCGCGTTCGGACAGCCGGGGCAGGTCCTTCCCCTCGATCAGGATGGAGCCCCGGTCGGGGCGCAGCAGCCCGACGAGGGTCTTGAGGAACACCGACTTGCCGGTGCCGGAGGGTCCCAGCAGGACGGAGATCTCCCCGGCGGGCAGGGTCAGGGTGATGTCCGACCAGACGGGGTGCCCGCCGAAGGACTTGGTGAGTCCGCGTACCGCGACCTCGACGCCCATCGCCCCTCCCTTCGTCTCACTGGGACATCGGGAGGGCGTCGCCGGACGCAACAACTACTTTGCGTGATGCTGACGGGACGGTCGGCGAGCTAGGCAAAACCGCCGGGAGCCCGATAGCGTGCCGGAAACCGGCCGGTAATGAGGGTGCCTCGCGAACGTCATGACGACATCGATCGAGCAAGAGCTCGTCCGCCGGGCCGCCGCGGGCGACCCGACGGCGACCGAGGCGCTGCTCACCGACGTCCGTCCCGGGCTGGTGCGCTACTGCCGGGCCCGGCTGGGCCGGGTCGGCGGCGCGTACACCACCGCCGACGACGTGGCCCAGGAGGTGTGCGTGGCGGTGCTGCGCGCCCTCCCCCGCTACCGGGAGCAGGGCGCACCGTTCGCCGCCTTCGTGTACGGCATCGCGGCACACAAGGTCGCCGACGCGCAGCGGGCGGCCGTCCGGGACGCGGCCGTCACCCCCACCGACGCGCCCCTCGACCGGCCGGACGCCGCGCCCGGCCCCGAGCAGCAGGCCGTCTCGACCGACCTGGCCCGGCGGCTGTCCGCCCTGCTGGACCGGCTGCCCGACGCGCAGCGGGAGATCATCCTGCTGCGGGTCGCGGTGGGCCTCTCCGCCGACGAGGTGGGCACCATCGTCGGCATGACGGCGGCCGCCGTGCGGATGGCCCAGTCCCGGGCCCTGGCCCGGCTCCGTACCCTTGCCGAGGGTTCCCTTGACGAGGTGGCGGCATGAGCGAGCGCACGCCGGGCGGCGGCGACGAGGCGATGGATCTGGACATCCTCGCCCGCGACGACGTGCTGCTCGACGCCCTCGGCCGCGGCGAGCCGGCCCCCGCCGGCGACCCGGTGGCCGAGATGCTCGCCGCCTGGCACGCCGATCTGGGCGACGACGTCCCGGCCCCGGTGCGGCCGGCGGCGCTGGACGCCGGCCCGACCCCGCCCGCCGCCGGCCGCCCGGCACCGGACGCGCCGCCGGCCCGGCCCGCGGACGGGCCGACGCCGCTGTCCGCCGCCCGGTCGGCCCGCCGGCGACGGCCGTGGGCCGTACGCCTCGCGGCGGCCGCCGTCGCGCTCCTCGCCCTGGCCGCCGGGCTCGGGGTGAGCAGCCGTACCGCCGGGCCGGGCAGTCCGCTCTGGTCGCTGACCAAGGTGCTGTACCCGCAGCAGGCGGAGGTCCGCGACGTCGAGGAGCTGATCACACGGGCCCGCGCCGCCCTCGACGCCGGCCGGCTCGACGAGGCCGGACAGCTCGTGGAGCGGGCGCGCCGGGAACTCGCCGACGTCACCGACCCAGCTACCGTCGCCCGGCTGCGCGCCGAACTCGACGCGCTGACCCGGGACCTCGCCGCGGCCCGGGCGCCACTGCCGTCGGCGGTGCCGAGCCCGTCCGCGCCCGCCACCGGGCCGACCACACCGGCGGCCCGCCCCTCGTCGGGTGGGACCTCGGCTCCCCGGCCACGGCCCTCGGGGTCGACCAGCTCCCCCGCTCCGGGCAGCTCGCCGACCACTACCGGACCGCTGCTGCCGCTGCCCGAGCTGCCGTTGCCGTCCCTGTCGCCGCTGCTGCCCCTGCCGCTGCCCACCGGTGGCGTGCTGGACTGAGGCGGCGCTTTCGCGCGACATTCCCGGCACTCCGCTACTGTGCTGCCGTGAGCGCAGGAGGGGCGGGCGGGATCGCCGGCGACGGCCGACGGTCGCGGCTGACGACCAGTCGCCGGCTCAGCGCCATGATGATCGCCATGACCGTGCTGGTGCTCGCCGGCGGCGGGGTCGGCGCGGCGGCGTTGTCGCACACCGCCGCGGTCTCCAACCGCCTGGCCGACCGGATCTCCCCCGCCCGCACGGCGGTGAGCCGGCTGGAGACCGGGCTGCTGGAGCAGGTCGCGGCGGTACGCGGTTACCTCATCACCGGCGATCCGGCTCTGCTGCGGCCGTACGAGGACGGGATGGCCGCCGAGCGCGCGACCGCGCAGCGGGCCCGCGACCTGCTCGCGGACGAGCCGGAGGCCCGTCGTGATCTGGACGCGGCGCTCGCGCTCGCCGACCGGTGGCGCGCCGATTACCCGACCCGGTTGATCGCGGCCCGCCGGGCGGGCGCCACCCCGATGGAGCTGGCCCCGGTGGTGGAACGCGGGCGACTCGCCTTCGACACCGCCCAGGCCGCCTTGACCGGGCTGGAGGCCAGGTTGGACCGGGAGCAGGCGACCGGGCGGGCCGACCTGGACGACGCCCGCGCGCTGCGTGACCTGCTGTTCGTGGCGGTCCTGGCGACCCTGCTGCTGTCCAGCATCGTCATCTCGATGCTGGTCCGGGTGACCGTGCTGCGCCCGCTGGGCCGGCTGGGCGCCTCGGTGCGGCAGGTCGCCGGCGGCGACTTCGACCACCGGCTCTCGCCCGAGGGCCCGGCCGACATCGCCCGGCTCACCGCGGACGTGGAGACGATGCGCCAGCGGGTCGTCGACGCGCTGAAGACCAGCCGGCGGCACCGGGACGCCCTCGAACAGCAGGCCGCCGAGCTGCGCCGCTCCAACGAGGACCTGGAGCAGTTCGCGTACGTCGCGTCGCACGACCTGCAGGAACCGCTGCGCAAGGTGGCGTCGTTCTGCCAGATGCTCCAGCGCCGCTACGCCGACCAGCTCGACGAGCGGGCCCGCCAGTACATCGGGTACGCGGTGGACGGCGCGACCCGGATGCAGAACCTGATCAACGACCTGCTCGCCTTCTCCCGGATCGGCCGCGTCTACGGCGAAGACCAGGAGGTGGACCTGGCCGCGATGCTGGCCCAGGCCGAGGCGAACCTGTCCGAGCCGATCGCCGAGGCCGGGGCGGAGATCGTCGGCGATCCGCTGCCCGTCGTGCACGGCGATCCGACGCTGCTCACCATGCTCTGGCAGAACCTGCTCGGCAACGCGGTGAAGTTCCGCCGGCCCGACCGGACGCCCCGGATCCGGGTGGAGGCCGTCGAGGACGCGACGGAGTGGTCGTTCGCGGTGGCGGACAACGGCATCGGCATCGAGCCGAAGTACGCCGACAAGATCTTCCTGATCTTCCAGCGGCTGCACCCCCGGGGCGCGTACGACGGCACCGGGATCGGGCTGGCCATCTGCAAGAAGATCGTCGAGTACCACGGCGGCACGTTGCGGCTGGACGACTCGTACACCGAGGGCGCCCGGTTCGTCTTCACCCTGCCGAAACCGGCGACGGCGGTGGCCGTGCCGGAGCAGGCCGGCGAGCGGACGCCGGTGGCCCCGGTCTGAGCACGGGACCGCCGGCGGTCGGTCAGGCGGCCGGCCGATCCCGGTCGGCGGCCCGGCCCAGGGCGACCATGCGCAGCGTCTCCTCCCGGCGGCGGACCAGCAGCACCCCGGCCAGGAAGGTCACCAGCGGCACCAGCACCAGCAGCGCCCACTGCGCCGGCACCAGCGGGATGGCGTGTCCCATGTGCACGGTGGACACCGCCCAGCCCGCGAGGGCGGTGTCGATCGCCAGGGCCAGCGCGCCGACCGGCGCCAGGAGCACCAGGATCCGTCGCCGCACCGCCGGGGCGAGCGTGACCACGGCGACCAGGACGGCCAGGGCGGCGACGGCCAGGCCGGCGACGTAGAGCCAGATGACCGGCTCGCTGTCGGCCTCCAGCCCGTGGAAGCTCTGGTACTGCACGACGGCGTCGGTCAGGTGGAACAGCGGGCTGGTGACCCGGTTCAGCTCCAGCAGGGCCGCCGCCGCCAGCGAGGCGAGCACCGCCGCCGCCAGCCGGCGGGCGCCGAGCACCGCGACCGCGCGGCGCGGCGGCGACGGCACGGTGAGCGCCGCGGCCGCCACCACGGCGAGCGCGAACTGCGGCAGGGTGTCGACCACGTAGGACGGTTGGTCGACCACGCCCGGCCCGACCAGCACCAACCAGCCGGCGACGCCGGCCCAGGCGAGCCCGGCGGCCACCCGTCGCAGGCCGACCAGGGCGGCGACCGCGACGGCCGCCCAGCCGGCCACCCGCAGCCAGTCGACCGGGTCGGGCCCGGTCGCCCGCAGCGCCGGCGGCAGCGCGGGATCGGCGACGAGCTGGTCGGCCAGGCTCTTGCCGGCGGCGACGCAGAGGACCAA
Source organism: Micromonospora sp. NPDC051924 (assembly GCF_055586005.1). Classification (NCBI taxonomy): domain Bacteria; kingdom Bacillati; phylum Actinomycetota; class Actinomycetes; order Micromonosporales; family Micromonosporaceae; genus Micromonospora; species Micromonospora sp. NPDC051924. The sequence continues at coordinate 37,058 of NZ_JBVJJA010000010.1, read as the reverse complement.
CGCCACCAGGACGCCGGTGACGGCGGCCGCGTCGACCCAGGCCGGTTCGGTGAGTCCGCGTACGCCCACCCGCACCCGGGCACGCAGGCCGGCGCCGATCAGGTTGACCACGTCTCCGGCGTCGGGTCGCGTCTGACCGGGCCGGGCCCCGGCGAGAAGGACGGCGAGCATCTCCTCCTCGTACGCCCGGCGGTGTTCCCAGGGGTAGACGGCGAGCAGCCGACGGTAACGGCGCTCCAGGCGGTCGGCGGTCACGCCGCTCCTCCCTCGGGGAGCAGGCCGGCCCGGCGCAGCCGCCGGCCGGCGGCGTCGGCGTTGCGGCGCAGCCGGGCGACCTCCTCGGCGAGCCGGGTCGCGCCGAGCGCGGTGAGCCGGTAGTAGCGGCGCAGCCGGGACTGCACCACCTCCTCGCGGTCGACCTCGATGAGGCCGTCGGCGCGGAGCCGGTCGAGGACGGCGTACAGGGTGCCGGCGCGCAGCCGGACCCGCCCGTCGGAGATGCGCAGCACGTCCTCGATGACGGCGTACCCGTGCTGGGGTGTCTCGGCCAGCGCGGTGAGGACCAGGAACGTGGGTTCCCGCAGCGGAGTGTCACTCATGCACGGCAGAATATACCGACAGCCGGTATATGCGCCGCCCGGTCACCGCTCGGGTCGGTGCCCGTCCCCCTCGGCGGCCGCCGCCACGCTCTCGGTGACCGGGCCGAGCACCGGCCCGACCGGGGTGGCCTGCTCCTTCGGCCCGCCGGGCGCCGCCGGCTGCCGCTCGGCGCCCTCGGAGTACGCGTTGAAGAACTTCAACAGCTCCACCGGGAAGGGCATGACCAGGGTGCTGTTCTTCTCCGAGGCGACGTCCACCACCGTCTGGAGCAGTCGCAGCTGGTACGCCCCGGGCGTGTTCGCCATCGCCCGGGACGCGTCGGCGAGCCGCCGGGACGCCTGGAACTCGCCGTCGGCGGCGATCACCCGGGCCCGCCGCTCCCGCTCGGCCTCGGCCTGCCGGGACATCGACCGCTTCATCCCCTCGGGCAGTGCCACGTCCTTCACCTCGACCCGCTCGATGAGCAGGCCCCACGGCTTCTCCGTCGGCGCGTCGATGACCGCCTTCAGCTCGGCGTTGATCCGGTCCCGGTCCCGCAGCAGGGTGTCGAGATCGGCCTTGCCGATCACCGAGCGCAGCGCGGTCTGCGCCACCTGGAGCACGGCCGACGGGTAGTCGCGCACGTTGACCAGCGCCTTCACCGGGTCGACCACCCGGTAGTAGACCACCGCGTCGACGGTCAGGGTGACGTTGTCCCGGGTGATGACGCCCTGCGCGGGGACCCCGATCACGGTGGTCTGCATGCTGACCCGGACCATCCGGTCGGCGACCGGGACGATCAGGTGGAAGCCGGGCTGCCGGATGCGATCCTGCACCCGACCGAACCGGAACACCACGCCCCGCTGGTACTGCTGCACCAGCCGGACACTCAACGACAACGCGAGCGCCACGAGCACGACGACGATGACCAGCGCGATGGCGACGGCGGCTCCCATGGTCCCCCTCGATCCCGGAGGCCTCCGCCTCCCGGCGCCGCGCCTACCCACTGCGCCGCGTTTCACGCCTGCGCGCCGCGACCGCGCGCCATCCGCCCCGGCCGGTCGGGACCGGCCCCGGGCCGGAGCGGCTGCGAGAATGGTCGACATGTCACCATCCGCCGCGGAGCCCGACCGCGCCGTCGAGGCGCTGATGGCCGCCAGCCGGGCCTTCGTCGGGCTGGCCGCCCGGTCCCTCGCGGACCTCGACGCCGACGTGACCCTGCCGCAGTTCCGGGCGCTGGTCGTGCTGGCGACCCGGGGCCCGCAGCGCGCGGCGGACATCTCGGCGGAGTTGCAGGTCGCCCCGTCGACCGGGACCCGGATGTGCGACCGGCTCATCCGCAAGGGCCTGATCCGCCGTACCCGGTCCACCGCCGACCGGCGGGTCGTCCGGCTGCGCCTCACCCCGACCGGGGAGCGGCTGGTGGCGGAGGTGATCCGGCGCCGCCGGGAGGAATTGTCGCGGATCGTGGCGGCCACGGCCGGCTACTGGCAGCCGGCGGTGACCGAGGCGCTGTCCGCGTTCGCCGCCGCCGCGGGCGAGGTCCCCGAGCAGGAGTGGTGGCTCGGCTTCGCCGCGCGGAACGAGGAGGCGACCGCCGACGCCTGACGCGGTTGCCCTGGCACAGGCGGTTGCACAGTGCAATGATTGGTCTGTGCACGAAAACGCCTGACGGCGCTGCCGGCCGGCGCCGCCCCGCCATGAGGGAGGCAGTCATGGAACGCGACGGACGGCACGAGGTCGCCCGGATCGACGACACGGTCACCCCGGCCAACCTGCACGAGCGCGCCGAACGGGTCGCCGTGCCCGACTTCGACTACCTGGCCCAGACGATCGAGGGCATCGCCGAGGGGCTCACCCACCCGCGCCGCGAGCCGGCCGGCGGTTGACCGGTCAGCCGGTCCGGACCAGGTCCGGCGCGCGCCGCGGCGTCCGGTCGGGCCGGGGCAGCAGCAGCGGGGTCGCCAGCATAAGCAGCCCGGCGACCGCGATCGCGGCACGCGGTCCGGTGACTGCGGCCAGCAGCCCCCACAGCGCGGTCAGCGCCCCGACGACGGCGTTGCTGCTGATCGACCAGGCGGCGAGGGTACGCGCGACCCGCTCGTCGGCGGTGTGCGCGAGCCGGTGCGTGGCGAACACCGGGTTGAACACGCCCACGCAGGCGATCAGCCCGAACTCGACGGCGATCACCAGCACCAGCCCGGCGACGCCGGGGCGGACGAACGCCAGCCACACCGACCAGACCGACAGCAGGCCGTCTCCAAGCGGGTCGCCGCCCTGGAGAAGCAGCTCGGAGTGCGGCTGTTCACCCGTACCGCCCGCGGCGCCCGGCTGACCATCGACGGGCAGGCGTTCCTGCCGCACGCCCGCAACCTGCTAGCGGCCGAGGAGCGGGCCGTGGCCTCCGTACGGCCGGGCCGCCGCGCGCTCCGGGTCGACGTCATCGGCCGGCGGATCGCCCCGGCGGGCCTGCTGCACGACTTCCACCGGGCGCACCCGGGGATCGAACTCGACGTGGTGGCCCTGCTCGACATCGAGGAGGCGGTCGCCGCCGTCCGGTCCGGCACGATCGACGCCTCGTTCCGCGCCGTCACCGGGCCCCTGCCGGAGGGCGTGGTGGCCACCCGGGTCCTCGACGAGCCGCTCCAACTCCTCACCGGCCCGGCGCACCCGCTCGCCAGGGCCCGCACGGTCACCCCGGCCGCCCTGGCCGGGCACCGGATCTGGATGCCCGGGATCGTCACCGGGACCGAGTGGGCCGCCTACTACGCGGCGCTCGCCGCCGCGTTCGGCCTCACCATCGACGCGACCGGGCCGAACTTCGGCACCGAGGCGCTGTTCGACGTCGTCGCCGAGTCCCCCGTGGTGGCGACCCTGGTGGGCGAGCAGGCCCGGCTTCTCTGGCCCGCGCAGCACGACCTGCGGCGCATTCCGCTGCGCGACCCGACCCCCGTCTACCCGCACTCGCTGGTCCGGCGCGCCGACAACCGGCACCCTGCGCTCGCCGCGCTCCGTGACCACCTCGGCCCGACGCCGCCGCGGGTCGACGCCGCGACGTGGGCGCCGGCCTGGGCGGCCACGTGACGGCTACGCGGGGGTTTGTTGCTCGGCCCGGCTGGCCGAGGTGCGGGTGCTGGCTCCGCTGAGCTGGCGCGCCGAGTTGACCAGCCCGACCAGGCTGAACGCCTGCGGGGTGTTGCCGAGCTGCCGGCCGGCCGCCGGGTCGTACTCCTCGCTGAGCAGGCCGACGTCGTTGCGCAGGTCGAGCAGCCGGGCGAAGAGTTCCTCCGCCTCCCCGGTGCGGCCCGTGTTGTGCAGGGCGTCGACCAGCCAGAAGGTGCAGGCGAGAAAGGCGCCCTCGCCGCCGGGCAGCCCGTCGACGTGGTCGTCGTGCTCCGGCCGGTAGCGCAGCAGGAAGCCGTCGACGCAGAGGTCGCGGCGGATCGCCTCGACCGTGCCGACCACCCGCGAATCGGTCCACGGCAGGAAGCCCATCCGGGGGATGAGCAGCAGCGCCGCATCCACCCTTCGGGAGCCGTAGTACTGGGTGAAGGTGTTGCGGTCGGGGTCGAAGCCGCGGGCACAGACCTCGGCGTGCACGGCGTCCCGCTGGGCGCGCCACCGGTCCACCGGGCCGTCGAGGCCGTACCGCTCGACGGCGGTGACGGCCCGGTCGAAGCCGGCCCAGGCCATCACCTTGGAGTGGACGAAGTGCCGGCGCGGTCCGCGGACCTCCCAGAGGCCGTTGTCGGGCCGACGCCAGTTGCCCTCCAGGAAGTCCAGCAGGGCGCGTTGCACGTCCCAGGCCTCCTCGGTGGCGGCGATGCCAGCCTCCCTGCTGAGCTGGAGGCCGTCGAGCACCTCGCCCCACACGTCCAGCTGAAGCTGCTCGGCGGCGGCGTTGCCGATCCGCACCGGACGGGAGCCGGCGTACCCACCGAGCCAGTCGAGGGTCTGCTCGGGAATCCGGCGGGTGCCGTCCAGGGCGTACATGATCTGCAGGTCGGCGGGGTCGCCGGCGACCGCGCGCAGCAGCCACTCCCGCCACGCCTTGGCCTCGGCGACGTACCCGGTGCCGAGCAAGGCCTGGAGGGTGAAGGTGGCGTCGCGCAGCCAGCAGTAGCGGTAGTCCCAGTTGCGCGGCCCGCCGAGCTGCTCCGGCAGCGAGGTGGTGGCCGCCGCGAGGATGCCGCCGGTGGGCGCGTAGGTGAGCGCCTTGAGCGTGATCAGCGCCCGGCGCACCGCGTCCGGCCAGCGCCCGTCGTACGCGCAGCGCGCGACCCAGGTGCGCCAGTACCGCTCCGTGTCGGCGAGCGCCGCGTCCGGGGCGACCGGGGTGGGCCGGGGCAGGTGGGACGGTTGCCAGGTGAGCACGAACGGCACCCGCTCCCCCGCCGCCACGGCGAACTCGGCGACCGTGGACCGGTCCGCGCCGTGCAGCGGCACGTCGGTGCGCAGCCAGGCGGCGTCCGGGCCGGCGACCGCGCCGAGGTCCCGGCCGCGCCGGCGGACCCAGGGCACGATGTGGCCGTAGTCGAAGCGCAACCGCAGGTCCATCCGCATCGGCACCCGCCCGGAGAGCCCTTCCACGATCCGGACCAGGTCGGTCGTCCGGTCGCGCGGCGGCATGAGGTCCACCACCCGGACGCTGCCGTCCGGGGTGTCCCACTCGGACTCCAGGATCAGCGTGTCTTCCCGGTAGCGGCGGCGGGTGGCCGGGCCGCCGGCGGCGGGGGCGAGCCGCCAGTGCCCGGCCTCCTCGTCGTCGAGCAGGGCGGCGAAGCAGGCGGGCGAGTCGAAGCGCGGCAGGCAGAGCCAGTCGACCGAGCCGTCCCGGGCCACCAGCGCGGCGGTGTGCAGGTCGCCGACCAGCGCGTAGTCCTCGATCGGACGGGGCACGGCGCCCTCCTCTCAGTCGAGGGTGAGAACGACCTTGATGTCGTCGGGTCGCGGGGTGAGCGCCTCGGCGAACCGGCTCAGCGGTATCCGACGGGTGATCAGCCGGTCCAGCCACTCCGGGTCGGCGGCGGCGAGGGCACGGGCGGCGGCCGCGTAGTGCCGCAGGTTGGCGTTGACCGAGCCGACCACCACGTCGTTCTCCAGGACGAGGTCCCGGTTGGTGGCGCCGGCGTCGACCGGGATGGTCCGGCCGCCGGAGGAGACGCCGGTGAGGCAGACGATCCCGTACGCGGCGGTGCCGTTCATCGCGTCGACGACCACCCGGCCGGCGCCGGTGGCCTCGATGACGACGTCCGGGTGGAGCTTGTCGGTGACCTCGGCGACCGGGCGGCTGTGATAGGTCGCGCCGAGCGCGGCCACCGCCGCCGGCTTCGGGCCGTCGTCGGCCAGGTCGAGCACGTGTACGTCGAGGCCGCGCTGGACGCCGAGCAGGGCGGCCAGCAGGCCGATCGGCCCGGCGCCGGTGACCAGCGCGGTGCTCGGCTCGTACCAGGAGCGGGCACCGACCCGGTCGACCTGCTCCCACGCCTTGGCGACCACGCTGGTGGGTTCCATGAGCACGCCGACCCGGGCCAGCTTCGGGTCGAGCCGGACCGCGTAGTCGGCCTCGACGGTCCACAGCTCGCTGCCGTAGCCGTGGCGCTCCTTGATGCCCCGCTCGGTGTAGCGGCCGTTGCGGCACATGTCGAACTCGCCGCGGGCGCATGCCCCGCAGGGCACCGGGTCGGGCCGGCGGACCACCCCGACCACGAGGTCCCCCGCGGCGAAGTCGCCGCCGGCCGGGGCGTGGCGGACCCGGCCGAGGGACTCGTGGCCGAGCACGAGCCGGTCGTGGCCGGGCGGGGCCCAGCCGTAATGTCCCCGGACGATCTCCTTGTCGGTGCCGCAGATGCCCAGCGCGACGCCCTCGACCAGCAGTTCCCCGTCGCCGGGGGTCGGCTCGGGCAGGTCGGTCAGGGCGGCGGTGTCGGCGTGCTGCGGGACGACGGTCAGGGCGCGCACGGCGCCTCCTCTCAGGCGTGAACGGTTTCCGGGGTGCCGGTCTCCAGCGGCACGGCCGGTCCGGACACCAGGTCGAGCCCGACGGCCGGGCGGGAGCCCAGCGCGGTGAGCAGCCAGTCGGCGGCGACCCGGGCGCGTCCGGCCGGCAGCGCGGTGAGGTGGTAGCCGCGGGTCACCGCCCGCGCGAGGACCCCGGACAGGGGGACGTGCAGCGGGGCGGCGGCCGCCTGCCAGCCGCCCAGGTCGACCACGAAACCGAGGTCGCGGTGCCGGTACGGACGGCGGCGCCCGGTGCCGTAGCTGGCCGCGATGTTGTCGGCGGCGAGCCGGCCCTGGCGTACGGCGTGCTGCGCGGTCATCGGCGTCGCCTGGCCGGGGTGCTGCGGGTCGGGCACGGCGGCGGCGTCGCCGCAGGCCAGGATCTCCGGGCGCCCCGGCACGGCCAGGTACTCGTCGACGGCCAGCCGGCCGTGGTCCAGCGGCAGGCCGGTGGCCTCGACGAGGGGGTCGGGGCGTACCCCGACGCACCAGATCAGCGAGTGGGTGGCGAGGGTACGGCCGTCGGTGAGCCGGAGGCCGGTGGCGGTGGCCTCCTGCACCGAGACGCCCAGGTTCACCTCGACGCCACGATCCCGCAGCACCCGCTCGGCGGTGGCGGAGAGCCGGGGCTGCATGCCGGGCAGCACCGTGTCGGCGGTGTCGAAGAGCAGCCAGCGGATCGGCACGTGGGCCAGCCGGGGGTGGCGGCGGGCCAGTTCGCGGGTGAACAGCTGCCCCTGGGCGGCGACCTCGGTGCCGGTGTAGCCGGCGCCGACCACCACGAACGTGCAGCGGGCGGCCCGCTCGGCCCGGTCCTCGGCGGCGTCGGCGAGTTCGAGCTGGCGGACCAGGTGGTCGCGCAGGTACAGCGCCTCCGGGATGCCGCGGAAGCCGTGCGCGTGGTCGGCGACACCGGGGATCGGCAGCAGCTTGTTGACGCTGCCGGCGGCGAGCACCAGGCGGTCGTAGTGCGGGCGGTCCCGCTTCCCGGTGGGGTCCCGGTAGCCGACCCGCCGGCCGGCCACGTCCAGCTCGTCGACCTCGCCGAGGACCAGCCGTACGCCCGGCAGCGCCTCGGTGAGCGGCACCGCGACGTGCCGCGGGTCGAGAACGCCGCCGGCCACCTCGGGCAGCAGCGGCAGGTAGAGGAAGTAGTCGGTGGGGTTCACCAGGGTGATGTCGGCGCGGCCCCGGGCAATGCGGGACAGCCGCCGCGCGGCGTGGAACCCGGCGAAGCCCGCGCCGACGATGACGACGTGCGGTCGTGCCATGGGGGCCTCCTCACGATGTGTGCACCGTGGAGACCGCTACCCGGGTCGGGATGCCGGAAACCGCAGCGGCGGAAAGATTCGTTGCACAGTGCAATCGTCGATCGGCGGGGACGCCCCTGCCCTGGTAGGTTGTCGGGCGGCCGGACAGTGTCCCCGGGGAGCCTCACGCGTTCATGAGCGGCGAAGAGATCGTCGTCACGGTGATGGCCGACTACGGCTGCTTCCCGCTGTGGGGTGGTCGCGCCGGCCACCCCGGTGACGTGGACCCGCGTCTCCTGCCGATCACGCCGGCGCTGGTGCGCGACCTCCTGGCCTGGGCGCGGGCGTACGACGACACCCTCGATCGTGCCGACCCGCCGGCGTCCGGGTTCCCGACGCCGGAACACCAGGAGCGCTTCCACCGGCGCGGCGAGGACCTGGCCCGGGAACTGGCCCGCCAGTTGCCCGACCGCTACCGGGTGCGGTACTTCGACGGCCGTACCGGCCGGACGTGCGACGTCAGCTGACCTGGCGGTCCCTCATTCCACGGTCACTGCGGTCCAGGTGCCGCCGTCGTCCTCGCTGCGGAACAGCCGACCGCTGGGCACGCCGCCGAGTGCGGCACCGTGCGTGCTGGTCAGCCACAGCACTCCGGCGCCGACGGGAGCGAGGTCGGCGACGACCTCGGTGGTGGGCAGGGGCACCAGGCTCGGATCCCAGGGGTCGGCGCGCAGGTGCTCGGCCCGCAGCGGCACGGTGCGGTGCCGCCACGGTCCGGCGAGGTCGTCGGCGTCCCACAGGTCGCGCCCGGCCGCCGCCCAGAACCGCCCGTCCGCGCCGACGACCGCGATGTCCGGTCCGGTGGGGGTCGTCGGCAGCCGGTACGGCCCGACCCAGGATCCGCCGACGTCGAGGTAGGCATAGCTGCCCGCCCACCGCGCGGGCGCCTGGTTGTGCCGTTCGGCGCGGAGCAGCAGCAGCGTCGGCCGGCCGGGCCGCACCACCGGGGTCAGCCAGGTGGTGGCGTGAGCGGGCACCTCCGGCGGCGCGGGCAGCGGGGTACGGGCCCAGGTCTCGCCACCGTCACGGGTGGTCCACAGAAGATCGGCGCGCCGGCGGTCGATGGTGACGAGCAGGCCGTCCCGGTCGGTGCTGAAGGCTGCCTGGAGGATGGGACGCTCGTCGGCGCCGGCGAACGAGGTCCAGGTTGCCCCGCCGTCGTCGGTGCGGGCCACCCGCCACGCTTCACCGTGGACGAGCGGGCTCACCGGCAGCCACAGGCGGCCGGGGGCGAGGAAGTGGAACCTGCCGGTGGATCGGTGCGCGTCCGGCGGTGAGCTCAGCGTCCAGGTGCCGCTGGCGTCCTGCACGGCGGCGACCATCGCGGCTGGTCCGGCCGCGTCGACGGGCTGGCCGTTGACCCGGTGCGGCGGCCACAGCCCGAGTACCAGGGCGGCCTGGTCGGCGTCGAACGCGGTAACGCTGCTGCTCGGCTGCCCGCGCCAGGACAGCCGAGGCTGCCAGGTGGCCCCCGCGTCGTCCGTGCGGAGGAGCAGGTGGTCGGCTGGCCCACCGAGGCAGGCCCAACCCGTGGTAGGTGAGACGAAGTCGGTCCGGCCCACCGCCAGCCCCGCTGTGGGAGGTGCCACCGCGGGCGCCGACACCCGGATGGCACCGCCGGCGGTCACCGTTCCCGCTTCGGGTCGTCCATCTCGTCTGGCATGCCCCGGTGGTCCCGGTCACCGACGAGTCGCGCGAGTTGGGAGGTCAATCCACCACCTCTGCCCGGGGAAGTGCTTCCCGGGAGATTCTGGCAGCCCCCGACCCGCCGCCCGCTCCCCTGAGCCCGATTCGGCGCGAAAATCTCGGAACCACCGGTCCGATCCCCGCCTGGCCCGCCGATCGACGTTCAGTCACTCTTAGTGATCGAATCTAGGGAACTTCGACCACCGTCGCAGGTCGGGCGCGGCTGTCACCACTAGAAGTGGTGACAGCTGGGTCATCGATGATGGTCGCTTATACCTGGGCGGACACCGATGATCAAGAGCTGATCGGCTCAATACTCCTGGTCGATCGTCCTATCAGGAGAAACTTCCAGGTCCGTAGCCTCTTTCTCACTATCCATCGAGCCCGTACGGGGGAGGACATCGTGGACAGTCGTACGACTGTGCGCAGAAAATGGACAAGGAGATTTGGCCGGACTGGACGTCTGATCGCGTCCGGCCTAGCCGTGACACTGGCCGTCTCGACCACGAATCAGCTGGCCGTCACGCCGGCCGCCGCAACCCCGAGACCGTCACCACGAGTAGTCGGGCCGACGGTGTCGGAGCGTCCGGACGAGGCGGCGGCACTGACCACGGCCCGGATCACCGGCAAGAAGGTGAAGATCACCGGGTTGACGTCGGAGACGTCGGAGTTCTGGGCGTTGCCCAACGGCTCGGTGCAGGTGGAGATGCACCTCGGGCCGGTACGGATGAAGGACACCGACGGCCGGTGGACACCGGTCAACTTCAACCTGGTCCAACAGCCCGACGGGTCGGTCAACGCGATCGCCCACCCCGGTCACCTACGACTGTCCGGCCCGGCCGGCGCAGGTGACCACGACCTGGCCACCCTCGGCACCGGCGACCAGCAGGTGTCCCTGGGCTGGTCCGGACCGTTGCCCCGGCCGACGGTCGAGGGCACCAGGGCCACCTACCCGGACGTCCGCCCCGGCGTGGACCTCGTCGTGGAGGCTACCCGCACCGGCTACGAGCAGTTCCTCGTCGTCAAGAACCGGGACGCCGTCGCGCAGGTCCGTAGCATCCCGCTGCCGCTGCGCGGCAAGGGCCTCACCGTCGCGAAGAACGACCAGGGCGGCTTCGACATCCGCGACAGGTCCCGCCACCTCGTCGGGGTTTCCCCCGCGCCGACCATGTGGGACGCCACCGTCGACCCGCGCTCCGGCGTCGCCACCCGGCACACCACCGTCGCGACCCGCGCCGCGGCCGCCCGCGCCGCCGGGGCGAGCGCGCAGGTGACCCTGACTCCCGACCAGGCGTGGCTGACCGACCCGAAGACCCGGTTCCCGGTCACCATCGACCCGGCAGTCACCCTCAAACCGAACTACGACGCCTTCATCGAGAGCGACTACACCAGCGACCAGTCCGGTGCCACGGAACTGCGTGCCGGCACCTACGACGGGGGCACCACGAAGGCCCGGTCGCTGCTCAGCTTCCGCAACCTCGGCTGGTTGCAGGGCAAGCAGGTCCAGGCCGCGACGCTGTACCTCTACAACTTCCACTCCTGGTCCTGCTCGGCCCGGCAGTGGGACGTGTGGGAAACCCTCTACTCCGACTCGACCGCCCGGTGGACCAACCAGCCCACCTGGGTCAAGGTCACCGGCTACTCCAGCGTGACCAAGGGCTACAGCGGCTGCAGCGGCGGATGGGTGAACGCCTCGGCGACCGGGGCCTTCGCCGACACGGCCAACGGCACGTCCTCGACCACCGTGAATCTCGGCATCCGGGCGCACAGCGAGACGGACAACTACAGCTGGAAGAAGTGGGACTCGATGGAGGGGACCAACGACCCCTACGTCAACCTCACCTACAACACCCCACCGACCGTCAGCTCCCGCGCCACCGTGCCGTCGACGGCGTGTGCGACCGGCTCGAACCTGCCCTACATCAACACCACCACCCCGCAACTGCGGGCGCAGATCACCGACTCCGAAGGCTCGTCGGTGAAGGCCGAGTTCGAGTGGGTCACCGGCGGCGGCAGCCACATCGGCAGCGCGATCATCGGCCCCGGCGCCTCCGGCTCCTGGCTCGCCACCAGCGTCCCCGCCGGCGCCTTCGCCAACAACACCACCTACTCCTGGCACGTGCGCGGCAACGACGGCTCGGTGAACGGCAACTGGAGCAGCTACTGCGCCTTCATCATCGACACCACGGCGCCGGCCAACGCGCCCACGGTCTCCTCAACGGCCTACCCCGAAGGGCAGTGGGGCGGCGCGGTCGGCACCGCCGGCAACTTCACTTTCGGGGCCTCCGGAGTGATGGACGTCAGCGCCTACGAGTACGGGCTGAACACCAACCCGCCGAACCAGTCGGTGAACGCGGTCAGCCTGGGCAGCACCGCGACAGTGTCCATCACGCCGACGACGGACGGGCCGCAGACGCTCTACGTCCGCTCCCGGGACCGGGCCGGCAACGTCTCGCCCACCCGGGCCTACCTGTTCTCCGTCGGCAGCGGCGCGGTCACCGCGCCGAAGACCGGTGACATCACCGCCGCCAAGACCGCGATCACCGGCGTCGGCCAGGCCGCGGCGACCGGCGTGACGTACCAGTGGCGGCGCGGCGACGCGGACACCTGGACCGACATCCCGGCCGCCGACGTCACCGTCGCGGCCGGCGGCGGCGCGGTCACCTGGCCTGTGCCGACCAGCGGCAACGGCGCCTTCCCCAAACTCAACTGGGATGTCGAGGCCACCCTCACCACTGTCGACCCCCAGTCCATCCCCCGCGACGGGCCGCTGCAGGTCCGCGGCACCTTCGTCGGCGGCACCGGCGGCACGTCGAGCGCCGTGAAGATCAGCTTCGACCGGAACCAGGCGTCGGCGGCGTCGCAGGAGATCGGGCCGGGCTCGGTCAACCTGGTGACCGGCAACTACGGCCTCTCCGACACCGACGTCTCGGTGGACTCGTACGGTTCCGACCTGACCGTCGGCCGGTCCTACAACACCCGGCGGTCGACGCAGACGGACTCGGCCAACATGTTCGGCCCGGGCTGGGTGTCCGGCGCGGTCGTCGATGAGGCGTCCTCGCCCTACACGTCGCTGACCGTCTATGGCTCCCTGGTACAGGTCGGCACGCCGGACGGCGACACGATCGGCTTCACCAAGAAGACCTCGACCGACTTCGACCCGGAGATCGGGATGGAGGGGCTGAAGCTGACCTACGCGAGCGCGACCGACTCGTACGCGCTCAGCGACGAGGACAGTGACACCACCACCTTCACCCGGGTCACCGGCTCGGCCACCGGGAAGTACTTCCCCACCGCCGTCACCGTGCCGGGCAACAACCAGACCACCACGCTGAGCTGGGAAAAGGCGACAATCAACAACACCGAGATCGTCCGCCCGACCCGGATGCTGGCGCCGGTGGCCGACGGGGTCAACTGCGCGACCCTCACCCGGGGCTGCCGGGCGCTGACCTTTACCTACGCCACGGCCACCACGGCCACCGGCAGCGCCTCGGACGGTTGGGGTGACTACGCGGGGCGGGTCAAGGAGATCAGCTTCACCGCCTGGGACCCGGACCTGCCCACCCCTGCAATGCGTACGGTGGCGATGGCCCGCTACACCTACGACGACGCCGGTCGCCTGCGTGCCGAGTGGGACCCCCGCCTGGATTGGGACAACAACGGCACCACCACCCACCTCTGGGACACCTACGACTACAACCTCGACGGATTGCTCAGCCAGGTCACCCCGAGCGGGCAGCAGGCGTGGCAGCTCGGCTACACCACCATCCCGGGCGATCCGGGGATCGGCCGGCTCAACCGGGTCACCCGCTCGGCCCTGTCCGCCGGCACGGCGACCACCACGGTCGTCTACAAGGTGCCGGTCTCCGGCACCGGCGCCCCGTACGACCTGTCCCCGGGGCAGACCACCCGATGGGCGCAGACCGAAGGGCCGACCGACGCCACCGCGATCTTCCCGGCCAGCCAGGTGCCCGACGGTGACCCGACCGGCGGTGCGCTGCCCACGTCGTACGAACGCGCGACCGTCACCTACCTGGACGCGAACGCCCGCAGTGTCGATATCGCCCAGCCCGGCGGCGGCATCAGCGCCACCTGGTTCGACAGCTTCGGCAACGTGGTGCGGACACTCAGCGCCGGTGACCGGGAGCTGGCGTTGAACGCCTCCAGCACGGACGACGCGGCGGCCGAGACAGCTCTCGCCAAGAGCCATTCGACGCTCAACAGCTACTCGCCCGAGGGCGAGCGGCTGCTCTGGACCTACGGTCCGGAGCACGACGTCATGCTCGACAACGGCACCACCATCCGCGGCCGCAACCGCACCGCGTACACCTACGACGAGGGCGCCCCGAACGGCGGCCCCTACAACCTGGTCACCACGCAGGACGAGAGCGTGCACTACTGGGACGCCGGCGGGGTGGAGAGCGACACCGACGTGCGCCGCACCACCACCCAGTACGACTGGAACCTGCGTCAGGCGACCGTCTCGACCGTCGACCCGTCCGGCCTGGCGCTGACCAGCCGCACCACCTACGACACCGTCACCGGCCTGCCCACCTCGGTCACCGCGCCGGCGGGCGGCACGACGACCAACACGCCGTCGACCCGGCAGACCGTCTACTACCGGGCCACCTCGGGATCGGGTTACAGCGAGTGTGACCTCAAGCCGGAGTGGGCGAACCTGCCCTGCCGGGTGCAGCCCGGCGGACAGGCGGCCAGCGGTCCGGAACTGCCCGTCACGGTCACCACGTACGACATGTACAACCAGCCCCGGACCGTGGCGGAGAGGACCGGCGCGGGTACGCTGCGGACGGCCACCACCACGTACGACGGCGCTGGCCGGACCTACGAGACGTCGGTGACCGCCGCGACCGGAATGGGCGCCGCCGTGCCGACGGCGCGCAACGTCTACGACCCGGCCAGCGGCCAGCTGGTCCGGACGCAGTCGGTGGTGGCCGGCACGGTGACCGCGGAGCTGATCCGCGGGTACGACACCCTCGGCCGGCTGACGTCCTACACCGACGCCGACGGAAACACCTCCACCACCACCTACGACCTGCTCGGCCGCATCGCGACGAGCAGCGACGGCATGGCGGACCGGACCTACACCTACGACGGCGGCACCGAGCGGCGCGGTCTGCTCACCTCGGTGACCGACGCGCAGGCCGGCACCTTCAGCGGCAGCTACGACACCGACGGCAACCTCACCAACGAGAACTGGCCGAACGGCGTCACCGTCACCCGGCAGGTGGACGAGGTCGGGAAGGCCGTGGGGCTGGGCTACGCCAAACCGGGCTGCGGCGTAGGTGACTGCAACCTCTACAGCGAGTCGGTGACCGCCTCGGCGCACGACCAGTGGCGGGAGCACGTCTCTACCCTGTCCGAGCAGCACTACGGCTACGACGCCGCCGGTCGCCTCAACGCGGTCAACGACATCGTCGGCGGGCAGTGCACCACCCGCACGTACTCATTCGACACGGCGAGCAACCGCAGGTCGCGGACGAGTTACGACCCGACGTCGGACGGCAGCTGCCAGGCCACGACGTCGTCCGCCAGCCAGTCGTGGACCTACGACTCCGCCGACCGGGTGAACACCACCGGGTACGGCTACGACGCCCTCGGCCGGATCACCACCCTGCCAGCCGTGGACACCACCGATCCGGCCGGCGGCACGGTCACGACGACATACCATGTCACCGACCTGGTCGACACCATCACGCAGGGCAGCCGCACCACCGACTACACGCTGGACGTGAACGGCGAGCGGATCCGATCCTGGACCGACAACGCCAGCGGCGCAGCGGTGCAGGCCACCCACCACTACGACGGTGATGACGACAGCCCGGCCTGGACCCAGGAATCGGCCACCCGCTGCACGCGGAACGTGGCCGGGATGGAAGACATGGTGGCGACCTGGGACAGTGACAGCGGCACTCTCGACTGGCAGGTCACCAACCTGCACGGAGACGTCGTCGGCACCATCCACGACGCCGACCAGGGCCTGTCGAGCACGGGTGAGTCGACCGAGTTCGGCACGCCGCGGGACACCACCGGGGTCGGCAAGCAGCGGTACGGGTGGCTCGGCGGCAAGCAGCGGGCGTCGGACACGCCGTCGGGGATCACCCTGATGGGGGTCCGGCTCTACAACAGCGCCACCGGCCGGTTCCTCCAGGTCGACCCGGTCTACGGGGGCAGCTGCAACCGGTACGACTACGGCTGTCAGGATCCGCTCAACAAGTTTGATCTGGACGGGCGTTGCTGGAATCCATTCAGGCACAACTGCTGGACCCGTCACGTCGCCGCCGTCAGCTGGGACGTTGCCAAGATCTCCTGGTACTCCCTGTCGTACGTCGACGGCTACGGGGAAGCTCGGGCAGGCTATGGCGCGTACCGGTTCTATCGGGCACAGCGAGCAGTAGGCCGATGGGCCAGATTCCGCCCGCTCGGGAAGGGACTGAAGAGGTGGCGACGCATCGGCAACGCTGCCGGCATGATCTCCGGGTTCAACGATTTTCGCTCGACGTGGTCGAACATGAACTACCACATCAGCTGTCTCGCCCACCACTGTCAGACGGCCGCCGATGACCGGCGGTACGCGAGAAACCTGCGGCGAGAATTCAGCTGGACGCACCGCAGATACGCACGGTGGGTCTGAGGCAACGATCAGCACAAACGGAACGATGATGGGTTGACGATGAGGATGCTCGGTAAGAACCGAAAGAGGTCGGCCGCTCTCCTCACCGGGGCGATCGTGTTCCTGGTGGCATACATCGTGACCGGCCGGTCGCTGTTCGTCCGGGTTGTCGTCTCGCTGTTCCTCGTCTACACGGTCGTCGAGTTGGTGCTGTTGTTGCGTGCCCGGCGAGACGCCTCGGGCGCGGGAACCATGCCCGGCGAGCCCGCCGGCGTGAGCAGTGCCGGGGTCGGTGCCGGACAGGTGGGGGTGCTCATGCCCCCGCTCGGTCAAGGTGTGGAGTCAGCAACGGTGCTCCGGTGGATGGCAACCGCAGGCGAGACGGTGGAAGCCGGGCAGCCGTTGGCCGAGATCTCGACGGACAAGGTGGAAACGGAGGTTGTTTCGCCCGCAGCGGGTACCGTCGCGGCAATTCTCGTGAGGGCCGATCAGGTGGTTGCGGTGGGTACGCCCATTGCTGTCATCTCGCCCGCCGCAGATGGGATCGCGTCGGCTCAGACGTGACGCGAGCATGGTCGCTGATCGCGGGACCGTCCGTGGCCCGGTCGCACCCGTGCGAGGGTGCTCCGGGTCACGGACGGTCCGCCCCGGATAGCCGCGGCCGGGATCGGCGCCGCCACTCAGCAGCCGGCGTGGCGGCCGACACTCGCGGCCGGCGGGCGCCTCACCTGCTGGGCAACCTTCGCGCGACGTGACACGATCGCCCACGTGACCAGCACACCTGCAGACCACCACCTGCGCGACCTGGCGCGGCTGCGCCGGGTCCGCGACCGGATCGACCGGGAGTACGCGCAGCCGTTGAACGTCGAGGCGCTCGCCCGGGGCGTGAACATGTCGGCCGGCCACCTGAGCCGCGAGTTCCGCCTCGCCTACGGGGAGTCACCATACGGATACTTGATGACCCGGCGGATCGAACGCGCGATGGCGTTGCTCCGCCGGGGCGACCTCAGCGTCACCGAGGTCTGCTTCGCGGTCGGCTGCGCGTCGCTGGGCACCTTCAGCACTCGGTTCACCGAGCTCGTCGGCGTGCCGCCCAGCGTCTACCGGCGCCAGGCGGTGCGCGCGACCGCGGAGATGCCGTCGTGCGTGACGAAACAGGTGACCAGACCGATCAGGAATCGAGAAGCGCGGGTCACGGAGCCGGAAATAGCCTGACCGCCGGGACATCACCCGTGTCGAGACACCGGGTCGCCCGTGACCCACGACTTCAGGAGTGACCATGACCGGCTCCACCACCCAGGGCGTCAAGACCGTCCTGCACCCCGTCTCCGACCTGGCCGCGGCCAAGGCGGTGTACACCGCCCTGCTCGGCGTGCCACCGCAGACCGACACGTCCTACTACGTCGGCTTCGAGACCGCCGGCCAGCAGATCGGCCTGGTG
Source organism: Micromonospora sp. NPDC051924 (assembly GCF_055586005.1). Classification (NCBI taxonomy): domain Bacteria; kingdom Bacillati; phylum Actinomycetota; class Actinomycetes; order Micromonosporales; family Micromonosporaceae; genus Micromonospora; species Micromonospora sp. NPDC051924. Next base: position 19,411 of record NZ_JBVJJA010000010.1, on the reverse strand, counting down.
CCGGCCGGCGGACCGCAGGGCATGACCACCCCGGTCGCCTACTGGCACGTACCGGACATCGAGGCGAAGCTGGCCGAGGTGACCGCCGCCGGCGCCACCGTGCAGGAGCCCGCGCACGACGTCGGCGGCGGCCGTCTGGTGGCCACCGTCACCGACCCCGACGGCAACGTCCTCGGGCTGCTCCAGGACCGGTGAACCGGCGCCGCCGTCCTTCGAGCGGGACGGCGGGACGCCGAGCACGAGATGATCGACCGTGACGTGAGACGCGACGGCCGCTGCCCGGCCGGACGCCTCGGCCGGGCGCCGCGCCGCCGGGCCCACAGGATGGAGACATCATGAGCATGGCCCCGACGGCGTACGGCGCCGACAGCCACGACGTGATCCGCGTGCACGGCGCGCGGGAGAACAACCTCAAGGACGTCAACGTCGAGATCCCGAAGCGTCGGCTGACGGTCTTCACCGGCGTCTCCGGTTCCGGCAAGAGCTCGCTGGTGTTCAGCACGATCGCCGCGGAGTCACAGCGGTTGATCAACGAGACCTACAGCGCCTTCGTGCAGGGCTTCATGCCGACGCTGGCGCGGCCCGAGGTCGACGTGCTGGAGGGGCTGACCACGGCGATCATCGTCGACCAGGAGCGGATGGGGGCCAATCCCCGCTCCACTGTCGGCACCGCCACCGACGCCAACGCGATGCTGCGGATCCTGTTCAGCCGGCTCGGGCAGCCGCACATCGGTTCGCCCCAGGCGTTCTCCTTCAACGTCGCCTCGATCAGCGGCGCCGGCGCGGTCACCATCGAGCGCGGAGGTGCCACGACGAAGGAGCGGCGCAGCTTCAGCATCACGGGTGGCATGTGCCCGCGGTGCGAGGGCATGGGGCGGGTGAACGACTTCGACCTGTCGGCGCTGTACGACGACAGCAAGTCGCTCAACGAGGGCGCGCTCACCATCCCCGGCTACAGCATGGACGGCTGGTACGGCCGGATCTACCGCGGGTGCGGCTTCTTCGACCCGGACAAGCCAATCCGGAAGTACACGAAGAAGGAGCTGCACGACCTGCTCCACAAGGAGCCGACGAAGATCAAGGTCGAGGGCATCAACCTGACGTACGAGGGTCTGATCCCGAAGATCCAGAAGTCGATGCTGGCCAAGGACGTCGACGCGATGCAGCCGCACATCCGCGCCTTCGTGGAGCGGGCGATCACCTTCACCACCTGCCCCGACTGCGGGGGCACCCGGCTCAGCGAGGCGGCCCGGTCGTCGAAGATCAAGGGGATCAACATCGCCGACGCGTGCGCGATGCAGATCAACGACCTCGCCGGGTGGGTGCGCGGCCTGGACGAGCCGTCGTTCGGGCCGTTGCTGGCGGCGCTGGGGGCGACCCTCGACTCGTTCGTCGAGATCGGGCTCGGCTACCTCAGCCTCGACCGCCCCGCCGGCACGCTCTCCGGCGGCGAGGCGCAGCGCACCAAGATGATCCGCCACCTCGGGTCGTCGCTCACCGACGTCACCTACGTCTTCGACGAGCCGACGATCGGGCTGCACCCCCATGACATCCAGCGGATGAACGGCCTGCTGCTGCGGCTGCGCGACAAGGGCAACACGGTGCTCGTCGTGGAGCACAAGCCGGAGGCGATCGCGATCGCCGACCACGTCGTCGACCTGGGCCCCGGCGCCGGCACGGCCGGTGGCGAGGTGGTGTTCGAGGGCACCGTCGACGGGCTGCGGGCCAGCGGCACCGTCACCGGCCGCCATCTGGACGACCGGGCGTCCCTGAAGCCGTCGGTGCGGACCCCGTCGGGGTTCCTGGCGGTGCGCGGCGCCGACACCCACAACCTGCGGGACGTCGACGTCGACATCCCGCTCGGCGTGCTGGTCGTCGTCACCGGGGTGGCCGGCTCCGGCAAGAGCTCGCTGATCCACGGCTCGGTGGCGGGGCGGGACGGCGTGGTGTCGGTCGACCAGACGGCGATCAGGGGCTCGCGGCGGAGCAACCCGGCGACGTACACCGGGCTGCTCGACCCGATCCGCAAGGCGTTCGCGAAGGCCAACGGCGTGAAGCCGGCGCTGTTCAGCGCCAACTCCGAGGGCGCGTGCCCCACCTGCAACGGCGCCGGCGTCATCTACACCGACCTGGCGATGATGGCCGGTGTCGCCACCGTCTGCGAGGAGTGCGAGGGGAAGCGGTTCCAGGCCTCGGTGCTGGAATACCACCTCGGTGGCCGGAACATCAGCGAGGTGCTCGCGATGTCGGTGACCGAGGCCGAGCAGTTCTTTGCCGACGGCGAGGCGCGCACGCCGGCGGCCCACAAGATCCTCGGTCGGCTCGCCGACGTCGGGCTCGGTTACCTCACCCTCGGCCAGCCGCTCACGACGCTGTCCGGCGGCGAGCGGCAGCGGCTCAAGCTGGCCACCCACATGGCCGAGAAGGGCGGCGTCTACGTCCTCGACGAGCCCACCACCGGCCTGCACCTCGCCGACGTCGAGCAGCTGCTCGGCCTGCTCGACCGGCTCGTCGACGCCGGCAAGTCGGTCATCGTCATCGAGCACCACCAGGCGGTCATGGCGCACGCGGACTGGATCATCGACCTCGGCCCGGGCGCCGGCCACGACGGCGGCCGGATCGTCTTCGAGGGCACCCCGACCGACCTCGTCGCCGCCCGCGCCACGCTCACCGGCGAGCACCTCGCGGCCTATGTCGGCGGCTGACCGGGCCCCTCGCCGACGGGTCTCGGACGCCTGCCGGGCCGGAGCACGTCGAGGACGTCGGCGGGACGACCGGGGCGGCGCGGGTGACGGGACCGGTCCGCAATCGGGAGGGACGGGTCAGGGACCACGTAGCCTGTCCGCCATGGACATCAGCGTTCACTCGGCCTTCCTCCCGCACACCGACCCGGACGCCTCGCTGGCCTTCTACCGCGACGCCCTCGGCTTCGAGGTCCGCAACGACGTCGGATACGGCGGGATGCGCTGGATCACGGTGGGCCCCGCCGGCGGGTCCGGCACGTCCATCGTGCTGCACCCGCCGACCGCCGATCCCGGCGTCACCGACGACGAGCGCCGCACCATCGCCGAGATGATGGCCAAGGGCACCTACGCCATCGTCACCCTGGCCACGGCCGATCTCGAGGGCGCCTTCACGCGCCTGGAGGCCAGTGGCGCCGAGGTCGTCCAGGAGCCGACCGACCAGCCGTACGGCGTCCGGGACTGCGCCTTCCGGGATCCCGCGGGCAACCTGATCCGCATCAACCAGGTCGGCTGAGCCACCCGACGCGGGCGAGGCCGACCGGGGCTCAGGCGGCGGCCGGCTTCGCCCCGTACACCCGGAGGATGCCGGCCTGCACCGCGGCCGCCGCGTCGGCGGCGGACATCCGGCCCGCGACGACCTCCGCCCAGCCGGCGTGGCCGAGCGCGATGGTGGCGGCGAAGAGCCAGCCGGGGGCGGCGTCGGGATCGAACTCGCCGGCCCGCTGCCCGCGCCGGATGAGCCGGTCGAGCCGGTCGAAGACGGGCTGGTGCAGCTCGACGTCGGCCGTGCCGGGCGGCGGTGGCAGCGTCGGGTAGCGGTCGAAGGCGCCCCAGCTCACCCGCAGCAGGCGCAGCAGCGCCTCCGGTGCCGGCCCCTCGTCGAGTCGCGCCTCGTCGAGGGCGGCGAGGACCTCGTCGGTCATCCGCTGGTAGACGGCGGCGATGAGCGCGTCCCGGGACGGGAAGTGGGCGTAGACGGTCTGCCGGGAGAGGCCGGCGGCGGCGGCGACGTCCTCCATGGTCGCCTGCGGCCGTTCCCCGAGCACCTGGATGGCGGCGTCGAGGATGGCCGAGATGCTGCGGCGCGCCTCCGCGCGGACGCGCCGACGACGCTCGGGAGAACTTTGCTCAGACACGGTTGTCAAGGCTACCCAAGACCTCTAGCCTTGACATCACTGTCAGAGTTAAGGATCGAAGGGGCGCCATGCTGACGGAGACACCCCCCATCCCCCGCGACGACCTGGCGGGCTACCTACGCACGTACGTGCAGGAGATGGCGTTCGGCGACGAGGAGCCGGGCGTGGTCATGGACCGCTACCACACGCCCGACATCGCCTGGTACAGCGACGGGCTGCACCTCGACCGGGAGCGCCTGGCGGCACACGCCCGGCCGGTCCGCCGGACGGTGACCCGGTGTGAGGTCGACGTCCACGACGCCCTGGTCGGCGGCGACCGGGTGGCCGCCCGCTACACGCTCATCGCGCTGACGCGCGGCCGCCACATCGTCACCGAGATCCACATGTTCGGGCGACTCGCCCCGGACGGCCGGCTACGGCGGGTCGACCAGCTCACCCGGATCGTCGGGACGGAGGACGAGCGGTGACCCGCCTCGCCGACGCGCCGGTCGCCCGCGACGACGACCGGGACGGCACCCGCCGACGGGTGGTCGCGGCGGTCGCCCTGTTCAGCACCGGGCTGCTGTCCGGCGCCTTCGGCTACGGGGCGCTCAACGTGGTGCAGGCGTTCCGGGCGGTGCCGCTGGACGTGCGGCTCACCTTCCACGTCGCGCTGATGCGGATGAACGGGCCGGTCATGCAGTCCCTGATGGGGCTGTCGGTGCTGAGCCTGGCCACGCTCGCGGTGCTGTCCCGGGGCACCGCCCGCCGGCTGGCCGCCCTCGCCGGCGGCCTGGTGCTGACCTCGTTCGTGGTCACCCGGTTCGGCAACGTGCCGATCAACCAAAAGATCAAGGTGTGGGCGGTCGACGGCGCGCCCGCGGACCACGCGGCGATCCTGCGCCGCTGGGAGCTCTTCAACGACCTCCGTACCGGCGCCGCCCTGCTCGCCTTCCTGCTCCTGCTCGTGGTGGTCACCCGAAGGACGCGGTCGTGAGGCTCGCGGTGTGCGACGCCGGTCAGGCGGCGCAGCGGGCGGCGAGGTCGACCACCCGGCGGGCCGCCGCCACCATGGCCCGGTCGGCGAAACGGCCGTCGGGCAACACCACGGTGCCGGAGTCACGGGTCTGCGCGTCGGCGACCGCGGCGAGCAGTTCCCGGGCCTTGGCCACCTCGTGGTCGGCCGGGCGGAATGCCTCGACGATCACCGGCAGCTGGCGCGGGTGGATGGCCGTCCGGCCGAGGAAGCCGAGCCGCCGCCCGGCGGCGCAGGAGGCGGCCAGCCCGTCGAGGTCGGCGACGTTCGCGTACACCGACATGGCCGGCGGCGGCAGGCCGGCCGCGCGGGCCGCGACCACGATCCGGCCGCGCGCCCAGAGCAGGCCGTCGTCGGTGGCGACGCCCAGGTCCGAGCCGAGGTCCGCCTCACCGAGCCCGAGCGAGGCCACCGCCGGGTGCGCGCCCGCGATGGCGTACGCGGACTCCAACCCCACCGCCGACTCGATGATCGGGTGCAGCGGGATGTCGACCCGGGCGGCGACGGCGGCGACGACACTCGCGGACTCCACCTTGGGCAGCCGCAGCCCGGACAGCCCCGGCTTCCCGGCGACGGCGGCCAGGTCGGCGTCGACGTCCGGGCCGGTCAGCTCGTTGACCCGCGCCTGGACCGGCACCGGCTGCGGTTCGGCGAGGAACTCGGCGACCGCCTCGCGGGCGTACGCCTTGCGCCCGGCGACGACGGCGTCCTCCAGGTCGAGGATCACCGCGTCGGCGCCGGAGGCGACCGCCTTGGCGAACCGGTCGGGCCGGTCGCCGGGCACGTAGAGCCAGGTGAGCAGCATCAGATCACCCCCCGGTCGCGCAGCGCGGCCAGCTCGTCGTCGGTCAGCCCGAGCGCCCGGTAGACCGCGTCGGTGTCCTGCCCGTGCCGGCGGCCGGCGTGCCGGATCTCCCCCGGGCTGGCGGACATCCGGAACGGCACGTTCTGCATCCGGACCTCGCCCAACTCCTCGTCGGGGACGGTGACCACGGTGCCGAGCGCGGCGTACTGCGGGTCGGCAACGATGTCGCGAACGTCGTAGACCGGGGCGACCGCCGCCTGTGCGGCCTCGAAGGCCGCGACCACCTCGTCCCGGCCGCGCTGGGCCACCCAGGCACCGACCGCCTTGTCGAGCTCGTCGGCGTGCGCGGCCCGGCCGCTGCCGGTGGCGAACCACGGCTCGTCGACCAGCTCGGGCCGGCCGACCAGGCGCACCACCCGCTCGGCGATGCTCTGCGCGCTGGTGGACACCGCGACCCATCGACCGTCCGCGCAGCGGTAGGTGTTGCGGGGGGCGTTGTTGTTGGACCGGTTGCCCAGCCGGGGCTGCACGTAGCCGAGCTGGTCGTACCAGGTGATCTGCGGGCCGAGCATCGCCATGATCGGTTCGATGATGGCCAGGTCGACCACCTGGCCCCGGCCGGTCAGGTCCCGGCCGCGCAGGGCCAGCATGACCGCGTACGCGGCGGCGAGCGCGGTCACCGAGTCGGCGAGGCCGAACGGGGGCAGGGTCGGTGGCCCGTCGGGTTCCCCGGTGGCGGCGGCGAAGCCGCTCATCGCCTCGGCGAGGGTGCCGAACCCGGGCCGGGGCGCGTACGGGCCGACCTGGCCGAAGCCGCTGATCCGGGCGATGACCAGCCGCGGGTTGACCACGTGCAGCTCGTCCGGGCCCAGGCCCCAGCGTTCCAGGGTGCCGGGGCGGAAGTTCTCCACCAGCACGTCGGCGTCGGCGAGCAGCCGGCGCAGCAGCTGCGCGCCCTGCGGATCGGAGAGGTTGCAGGTGACGGTGCGCTTGTTGCGGCCGAGCACCTTCCACCACAGGCCGACGCCGTCCTTGGCGGGGCCGTGTCCCCGGGACGGGTCCGGCTTCGTCGGGTGCTCCACCTTGATCACATCGGCACCGAAGTCGCCGAGGAACGCGGCGGCGAGCGGCCCGGCGAAGAGGGTGGCCAGGTCGACCACCTTGATCCCGTGCAGCGGCGCGGCCATCACGCCTCCCCCGGCAGGTCAGCGGCGCAGCGGAAGCCGATCGAGGTGGAGCGGGTGAGGCCGGCGCCGGTCAGCAGCAGCTTCACCGAGACGTCGGGGTCTTGCCGGCCACCGTCGAGGTACCAGTCGGAACCCTCCGCTCGGTACGCGCAGCCGCCCTTGAGGATGACGAACCGAGTCCGCCCGTCGGTGTGTTCACTTTCGATCAGGTTCCACACCAGGGGTTCCCGCCGGACGAGCAGTCCCGCCTCGGCAGCCACCTGCCACTCGTCCTCAGTCGGCAGCCGCATCCCCGCCCAGTCCGCGTACGCGCGGGCGTCGGCGAGGTCCACCCCGGTGACCGGGGCGTCGGCGGGGCCCTGTCCGGCGGTGAACCTTTCCGGTCGCACCGGCCGGTAGCCGGTGGCGGCGAGAAACCGGGCGTACTGGCCGTGGGTGACCTCGTGGGTGGCGATGGCGAAGTGGCCGAGCCGGACGGTCCGGTGCAGGGTGCCGGTGTGGTGCAGCCGGGGCGGCAGCGGTTTCCACTCGTCGACGTACGGGGCCTCGCCGTACAGGCCGGTCTCCCGGACCCGGTGGTGGACGGTCAGCTCGCGCCGGCCGGCCTCGACCGTGGCCATGCCGTCGGGCAGGGCGGCCAGCCGCGCCCACGGGGTGCGGGTCCGCACGGCGGCGCGGGCCGGGAAGGACGGGTCGCCGGTCGGCGGGGCGTGCCGGGGCAGCGGGGCGTCGGTGGCGACCACGGCGGCGATCGCCCCGGCAGGCAGGGACCCGCCGACGGCGACCCGGCCGTCCTCGAGTTCGGTGACGGTCAGCTCGGCGCCGGTGACCAGGTCGACGAAGCGTTCCGGGCGGGGGTCGGTGACCAGCCAGGGCCCGTCGTGGTCGGCGCCCCGGTTGACCACGGTCCACAGCGGCCGGTCGTCGTGGGTCCAGCGGGACGCGTACACCTGGCCGGCGCCGGGGTGGTCGGCGAGCGGGACCCAGTCCTCGGACCGCAACCACGCGGCGTGGCTGCCCTGCACGCGGCGCATGGCGCGCAGCACGGCCTTGTCCCGGTCGTTCCAGCCGACCCAGACGCCGAAGACGCTCTCCCAGACCAGCACGCCGCAGCCGTTGAGCCAGGCGGAGTGCAGCTCGTCGAGGTGGCTGCGGTGCCAGCGGCGGGTGTGGTGCAGGATGTGCCGGCGCTCGAACCACTTGGCCCGCAGCACGCCGGGGGTGTCCGAGTCGGCGAACCACTGCGCCCAGGACATGCCGTGGTCGGCGATCCGGGCCAGCGGCACCCGGCTCTCCCCTTCCAGGACCAGGCCGGGGCGCGCGGCGTCGAGGGCCCTGCGCAGCTCACCGGCGCCCTCCTTGAGGGTGTCCAGGAAGACCCCGTCCACGCCGAGGGTGGCGGCCAGCGCGGCGACCTCGTCGGCGTCGGCGCCGGCCGCCCGCCTCGTGCCGGTGTCCCACGGGTTGTAGTCGACGAACACCCGGACCCCGTGGGCCTGGAACGTCCGTACCACCTCGGGCAGTTCGGGCACGTCGCGGTACCAGTCGAACTGGTTGCGCTCGTCCAGCCCGATCACCGGGTACGCGTGCCACAGCACGATGCCGTCGAAACCGCCGAAGTCACGCCGGGCCGCGTCGAGGAACGCCTCGACGGTGAACATGCCCCGGTCGTGATCGTAGAGGGTCTCGTCCCAGAGCCAGGCGAGGCAGACGGTGAAGCAGTCCCCGGCGATCTCGTCGTAGTGCGCGCCGGTGTAGCCGTGTCGGGCGCGGGCGTCGGCCCGCCACCGGGTGAGCTGCTCCCGCCAGGCAGGCCAGTCGGCCGGGTCGTCGGGGGCGGCGAAGACTTTCGCCTCGTCCAGGGTGGTCAGGTCGGCGTGCGCGCCGAGCGGCACGTCGGTCGGCCGGTCGATGGGCCGGGGCACGTACGGGTTGAAGCTCACTCGTCCCCTCCGTAGGTGGCGGCGGCCAGCGCCTCGACGGCGGCCCGCTCGGGCAGCGCGGTGGACGCCCCAGGGCGCTGCGCGCAGGCCGCGCCGGCGGCGCACGCCCAGCGCAGCACCGCGGTGGCGGTGTCGGCGGCCAGTCCGCCGCGTTCGGCGAGGGCGACCGCGAGGGCGCCGGTGAAGGCGTCGCCCGCGGCGGTGGTGTCCACCGCGTCGACCTTCGGCGCCGGCACCTCGATCCGGGTGCCGTCCCGGTCGGCGTACGCGGCGCCGCGGGCGCCGAGGGTGAGCACCACCCGGGGCACCAGGGTGACCAGGGTGTCCAGCAGCGCGGCGGGCTCGTCGGTGAACACCCCGGCCACGACGGCGGCCTCGTGCTCGTTGACCACCAGCACGTCGACCAGGTCGAGCAGTTCGGTCGGCAGCGGCCGGGCCGGGGCGGCGTTGAGCACCACGGCGGCGCCCCCGTCCCGGGCCGACGCGGCGGCCTGGCCGACCGCGGCCAGCGGCACCTCCAGTTGCAGCAGCAGCACGTCCGCGGCGGCGATCGCCGTCCGGTCGGCGCCGTCGAGGTCGGCCAGCGTGGCGTTGGCGCCGGGCGCGACCACGATGCAGTTCTCCGCGGCGTGGTCGACGGCGATCAGCGCGACGCCGGACGGCCCGTCGACGGTGCGCAGGCCCCGCACGTCGATGCCGGCGGCGACCAGGTTGTCGCGCAGCTGCGTGCCGAACTCGTCGGCGCCGACCGCGCCGATGAAGTCGCAGTCCGCGCCGGCCCGCGCGGCGGCGACGGCCTGGTTGGCGCCCTTGCCGCCGGGCACGGTGCGGAAGTCGTCGCCGAGCACCGTCTCGCCCGGCCTGGGCAGTTGCGGCGCGGTGACGACCAGGTCGAGGTTGGCGCTGCCGACCACCACCACCCGGGCGCTCATGCGGCGCTCCGCTCGCCCGAGGCGTGGGTCAGGACGAGGGTACGGTCGGCCAGCTCGTCGAAGCCGATGCCGTCGAAGCCGGCGATGCTGCTGGCCAGCCGGTTGCGCAGCGGGGCGACCCAGCGCGACGGCAGCCCGGCGGCGCCGGTGAGCGCCCCGGTGACCGCGCCGACGGTGGCCCCGTTGGAGTCGGTGTCCCAGCCGCCGCTCACGACGGCGCAGATGGACCGTTCGAAGTCGCCGCGCCCGTACGCGAGGGCCGCCGCGACCAGGGCGGCGTTGTTGCGCACGTGCACCCAGTGCAGGTGCCCGTGCCGGGCGTAGAGGGTGTCCACGATGCTCTCCCAGTCGTCGGTGCCGGCGCCGAGGGCGCGGGCCTCCCGGATCGCGGCGGTGAACCGGCTGCCCGGGGGCAGCACCGACTCCCCCGCGTCGAGCACCTCGTCGATGCCGCCGGCGACGGGTGCCGCGGCGGCGAGGGCCGCCACCCAGATCGCCCCGTACGCCCCGGCCCGGACGTGGCTGACCGCGGCGTCGCGCCAGGCGGCCTCGGCGGCCCGGTCGGGGCGGCCGGGGTTGGTCCAGCCGTACACGTCGGTGCGGATCTGCGCGCCGATCCACTCCCGGAACGGGTTGTGCCGGCGGGCGGTGTCCGGTGGGGTGAGGCCGAGCAGCAGGTTGCGGTAGGCGACCCGCTCGGCGGTGAAGACCCGTCCGGCGGGCAGCCAGTCCAGCCAGGCCTGGGCCACGTCGGCGCTGGTGAAGTCGCTGCCGTGGGTCTCCAGGATGCGCAGGGCCAGCAGCGCGAAGTTGAGGTCGTCGTCCTCGGGCATGCCGGCGATGTTCTCGGCCAGACTCGTCGGGGCGCTGCGCCGGTTCCACGGCCAGCGGGCGGCCACCTCGGCCGGCAGCCCCTGCGCGGTGAACCAGTCGCGCAGCGGCCACCGGCCGGTGGCGGAGAGGATCTCCCGGATCCCGGGACGGGGGATCTTCTCCACCGGCTTGCCGAGCAGGCAGCCGGCGGCCCGGCCGAGCCAGGCGCCGTGCAGCCGGTCCCGCTCGACGGTGGTGGGCAGTTGCCACGCGCCCGGCCAGCTCTTCCGGACGGCGTCCAGGTCACCCGGCTCGGTTTCGGTGTCCGGGGCGGGCCGGGCGTCGGCGGCGTCGAGCAGCTCGACGGCGAGGGCGCGCAGCCGCGGGGCGGCCGGCACCGCCGACGCCCCGCTGACCGGGGCGGTGACGTCGCCGCCGGCCGCCGCCCAGCGCGCGGCGAGGTCGGCGACGTCGCGCCCCTCGTCGGTGCTGGCGGCCAGTTCGTGCGGCAGCAGGTCCTCCGGCTGCACCCAGGTCAGCCGCAGCCCCCGGGCCGCTGCGCTCATGCCAGGCCGCCGAAGCGTTCGGCACGGCGGGCGAAGCGTTCCCGGTCGCGCCGGAAGACCTCGGTGGCCACCTCGGCGAGCACCCGGGCCGGCTCGACCAGGTCGGTGCGGGACGCCGCGGCGACCGTGTCCGACCACTCGGCCGGCACCGCCGCGGCACCGCCGAGCGCCCCGGCGATCGCGCCGGCCATGGTGGCGGTGGAGTCGGCGTCGCGGCCGTAGTTGACCGAGCCCAGCACCGCGGCGCGGTAGTCGCCGCCGGCCACCACCAGCATGCCCAGGGCCACCGGCAGCTCCTCGATGGCGTGCAGTCGGCTCGGGCGGCGGGCGCCCAGGCCGGGGCTGCGGTACTCCTCCCCCACCGTGTCGTAGGGGGCGACGGCGGCGCGCAGCGCCGGGATGGCGGCCCGCCAGTCGTCGTGCCCCCGGGCCTCCTTGACCACCGCGTCGATGGCGGCGCGGGTGCCGTCGCGGGCCAGGTCGAGCGCCGCGGCGAGCACGTCGTCGACGCCCGCGCCGGAGGGCGCGGCGGCGGCGACCGCGGCGGCGAACACCGCCGCGGCCTCCCGCCCGTAGCTGTGCTGATGCGCCCCGGCGATCTCCACGGCCTCCGCGTACGCCCCGGCCGGGTCGCCGGCGTTGACGATGCCGACCGGGGCCATGTACATGGCGGCGCCGCAGTTGACGATGTTGCCCACGCCGGCCTCGCGGGGGTCGGCGTGCGCGTGGTGCAGGCGGGTGACCAGCCACCGCTCGGCCGCGGCCAGGCGGTGGAAGGTCACCCCTTCCCGCTCCAGGTCCGGGATGTAGACCACCCGCTCGATCAGGTCGGGCACGAGCAGTTCCACCACGTCGTACGCGTCGAGGTGGTCCCGCTTGGCCGCGTACGCCCGGACCAGCGCGTGGGTCATCAACGTGTCGTCGGTGATGTGCCCGTCGCCCTTGTGGTACGGCGCGAGTGGCCGCGCGGTGGCCCAGTCGGCGTGGTACGGGCCGACGATCCCCTCGACCCAGCCGCCGAACCGGGCGCGGATCTGCTCGGGCAGGGCCGTCTCGGTGGCTCCGCCGAGGGCGTCGCCCACGGCGGCGCCGACGAGGCAACCGACCGACGTGTCGAGCAAGAGTGACATGGTTACCTCAGAACCTGCTTGCCCCCGTCGACCAGCTGCGTGCCGAGCTGGTCCAGGGTGATCTTGTTGGCGAAGTACTGCTGGAGGGCCGGGGTGGCGTACTTGGTCTTCCACTCCGGGTAGGCGTCGACCTTCTGGAACGGGGCGACGGTCAGGTCGGCGGCGCTGTCCGCGGCGACGTCCCAGCCCTGCTTGCCCCCGGTGGCCTTGACCAGCTCCTGGTTGGCCTGCTTGCCGGTCGGCACGAGCCAGTCACCCTTGGCCAGGGTGGCCATGTTGGTGGGGTTCAGGAACCACTGGAGGAACTCGGCGGCCTGCTTCTTGTGCTTGCTGTCCTCGGAGATGGACAGCGTCTGCGGGTTGGCCGCCTGCTTGGTGGACAGGCCCTTGATCGGCGGAAGGGTGACCCACTCGAAGCCGGCCGGGGCCTGCTCGACCATCTGCTGGCGCAGCGAGACCGAGCCGGGGAGCATGGCGTACTTGCCGCCGAAGAAGCCGGGCAGGGTGTCCGCGCCGCTCATGCCGAGCGCCTCCGGGGAGGCGGACTTGGTGGTGTAGAGCATGTCGTGGATCCGCTTCGGCACCTCCTTCTCCGCGTCGCCGACCTTGACCTCGGTCTTGCCGCCGTCGGTGTAGAAGAACTTGCCGTCGTAGTTCAGCGCCAAGTTCATCACCCGGTTGGTGGGCGACTTGAGCGCCCAGGCGACGCCGTACTGGCCGGGCTTGGTGAGCTTCTGCGCGTTGGCCTGGAACTCGTCCCAGGTCCAACCCCCGTCGGCGGGCGGGACGGCGACGCCGGCGGCGTCGAACAGCTTCTTGTTGGCGATGACGACCTGCGACTCCAGCAGGAACGGGATGCCGGTGACCTTGCCGTCGAAGGTGGCGGTGTCCCAGACGCCCGGGTCGATCTGGCCCTTGAAGTCGTCCGAGAGCAGCTTGGAGACGTCGGCCAGGTAGCCCTGCTTGCTGAACTCGCCAATGGCCGCGGCCTCGTAGTGGACGATGTCCGGCGCGTCGCCGCCCTCGAAGGAGGTGAGCAGCTGGTCGTGGACGGAGTTCCAGTCGCCCTGGACGTACTCGACCTGGATGTCGGGGTGCTCACTGTTCCACTTGGCGACCAGGTCCTTGTTGGCCTGCAGCGACTCCTTCTGCCAGGCGAGGCTGAGGAAACGCAGCTTGACCGGGCCGGAGGCGTTCTCGTCCTCGCCGCCGCCGTCACCGCACGCGGTGAGGGCGCCGAGGCCGACGACCGCGACCGCGGCGGCCGCGGCGAGTCGACGGAATCTGCTACGGAGCATGGGGGATTTCCTCTCCTTGGTGGTGGGTTGGGGGATGCGGTTCAGCCCTTGACCGCGCCGGCGAGCGACCCGGACGAGAGCCGGCGTTGCATGAACGCGAAGAAGATCAGGCTGGGCAGGGTGGCCAGCAGGGATCCGGCGGCCAGGGGGCCGAGCCGGGCGGTGCCCTCGATGCCGACGAACCGGGCCAGGGTCACCGGCAGGGTGGCCAGTTCCGGGGTCTTGAGCAGGACCAGGGCGAAGAAGAACTCGTTCCAGGCGGAGATGAAGGAGAACAGCGCGGTGGCCACGATGCCCGGGGCGAGCAGCGGGAAGACGACCCGGCGCAGCACCTGGAGCCGGGTGGCGCCGTCGACGCTGGCCGCCTCCTCCAGTTCGCGGGGGATGTTGCGGACGAAACCCTGGAGCATCCACAGCGCGAAGGGCAGCGCCCAGACCACGTAGATGAGCACCAGACCGGCGTGCGTGTTGGCCAGCCCCACCCCGCGCAGCACCAGGAAGATCGGGATGATCAGCAGCACGAACGGGAACAGCTGCGACAGCAGCACCCAGCCGAGCGCGGCGGTGCCGAGCTTGGTGCGGAACCGCGCCAGGGCGTACGAGGCGGGCAGCGCGACGAGCACGGTGAGCACCGCCGAGGCGAGTGACACTTGGAGGCTGTTGAGCGCGGCCCGACCGAGTTCCTGTTCGGTAAAGGCCTGCACGAAGTTCTGCAGCGTCGGGTTGGTGGGGATCAGCGTGGGGTGCAGCCGCACCAGTTCGCGCGGTGGCTTGAATGCGGTGGACAGCAGCCAGACCAGCGGGAACCCGAGGAAGATCAGGTACCCGGTCAGGGCGAGGTACTGCAGGCTCCGCGCGGTGCGGCTCGGCTTTCCGAACATCTCTAGTTCGCCTCCCTCAGCCGGCGACGCAGGTAGACGGCGAGCAGCGCGACGATGATCACGACCATCACGTTGCCGAGCGCGGCGGCGTAGCCGTAGTTGCCGTAGCGGAACGCCTCCTCGTAGGCGAAGAGCATCGGCAGCATGGTCTTGCCGCCCGGCCCGCCGGCGGTGAGGACGTAGACCAGGCCGAACGAGTTGAAGTTCCAGATGAAGTCCAGCGAGGTGATCGCCACGATGACCGGCGCGATGGCGGGCAGCGTGACGTTGCGGAACCGGTGCCAGGTGCTCGCCCCGTCAACCGCGGCGGCCTCGTGCAGGTCGCGGGGCACGCCCTGCAGCCCGGCCAGGAGCACGACGGTGGTCTGCGGCATGCCGGCCCAGACGCCCACCAGGATCACCGCGGGCAGGGCGGTGCTGAAGTCGCCGAGCCAGTTGGTGCGCAGGCCGTCGGCGCCGATCCGGTGGAAGAACTCGTTGAGCAGGCCGGCGTCGGGGTGGTAGACGAGCTTCCAGAGGATGCCGACCACCACCGGGGGCATCGCCCACGGCACCACCGCGAGGACCCGGGCGATGCCGCGGAAGCGCAACTGCTGGTTGAGCAGCAGGGCCAGGCCGAGGGCGAGCAGGAACTGGAGCACGGTCACGCCGACCGCCCAGAGCAGGCCGATCTTGAAGGAGTTCCAGAACAGCTCGTCACCGAGCAGCTTCCGGTAGTTGGCCAGCCCGGTGAAGCTGATCTCGACGTGCCGGCCCGCGCGGGCGTCGGTGAAGCCCAGGTAGATGCCGCGCAGCAGCGGAAAGACCGACAGCACCACGATCGGCAACAGCGACGGGAGCAGCAACAGGTAGATGCCGAGCCGGTCGGAGCGGGTGCGGGCCGGGCGGGGCCCGTCGGCGTGGGCGACGTCGGGCCGTTCGGCCACCGTGGTCATGCCGTCACCTCCGGGGTACGCGGCGCGGGCAGGTCATCGCCGGCGGTGCCGGTCGCGGGGACGAACAGCGGCGCGGCGTCGGGCACGGCGGCGCTGGAGGCGCGGACGGCGAGGCTGGGCGCGACCTGCTCCCGGCGGGGCGGCAGGCTCGGGTCGGCGATGCGCTGCAGCAGCAGCTCGGCGGCGCGCCGACCGCGCTCGGCCGACCCGAGGGAGACGCTGGACAGCTGCGGGAACATCATCCGGGCCAGCTCGGTGTCGTCCATGCCGACCAGGGCCACGTCCTCGGGGACGCGGTGGCCGGCGGCGAGGAGGGCGTGCAGCGCGCCGACGGCGATCAGGTCGTTGGCGCAGATCAGCGCGTCGGGACGGGTCCGGGCCAGCAGCCGTTCGGTGGCGGCGCGGCCGGCCGCGTACCGGAAGTCGCCGACCTCGACCAGGCGCTCGTCGAGGTCGATGCCGTGCGCGGCGAGGGCGGCTCGGAAGCCGGCGTCGCGGGCGACGCCCGGGACGGTGTCGAGCGGGCCGTTGACGAAGCCGATCCGCCGTCGTCCGGCCGCGACCAGGTGGTCGACTGCCAGCCCCACGCCGGTACGCGAGTCGGTGCGGACGTTGTCCACCGGAGCGTCGGCGCCGAGCTGGCCGACCACCACCACCGGCACCGGGCTGTCGACCAGCGCCGCGAGGTGGTCGTCGGTGACCCGGATCGGCGAGACGATCATGCCGTCGACGTACCGGTGGGCGAGCCGGCGCAGGAGGGCGGTCTCGTTGGCGATCTGCCCGCCGGTGGCGTGCACCAGCAGCTGCCGGCCGGAGGCGGCGACCACGGACTCGATGGCCCGCATCATCTCGACGTAGACCGGGTTGCCGATGTCCTCGACGGCGAGGGCGATCAGGCCGGTGCGCTGGGACTGGAGCGAGCGGGCGATGGCGTTGGGCACGTAGCCGACCTCGGCCGCCGCCTCGCGCACCTTGCGGATGGTCTCCGGGCTGCCGCCGACACCGTTGAGGACGCGCGAGGCGGAGGCGATGGAGACGCCGGCGCGGGCGGCGACGGTGTGGACGGTGGGCCGGCCGTCGGCCGACTCCTGTAAACGTTTACGACCCACGTCCCGCACCTCCAGCTGCCTGCTGTAAACGTTTCCGGGAGTCTGCGCCCGATCCGACAGTCAGGTCAAGGGCTCGTTACGAAAACGTTTCCAACCGCCCGCGAGCTGGATCACCGCTCGATCGATGCCCGGGATGCCCCGCGCTACGGAAGGTGACCTCGCCCCCCGGGCCGCTTCTGCTCGCGGCGCGGCACGCCCGGCACGGCGGGGCTACCGGCCGGCGTGCCGGGCGTGCCGGCGTGGGGGCGCGGTGCCGCCGCCCGCGGTCAGCGCGTCGGGCCGGGCACCCGGGCGGCCAGGGGGCGGCCGGCGAGGCGGCGCAGCGCCAGGTAACTGACGCAGCCGAGGCAGAGGTCGAAGGCGGCGTTGAGGAAGGCGGCGGCGAGCGCGGCGCCGGTGGCGGCCAGCGCGAGCGCCGGCACGCCGGCCAGCCAGCCGGCCGCGCCCAGGCCGGCGAAGACCAGGCCGACGAGCTGGGCGAAGCGGACCGGCGCCGCCGGCTCCAGCTCAGCGGGCGGGCCCAACCGCGGCGCCACCAGGGTGCGGTAGAGCAGGCCGTACGGGCCGAGGCGGGGGTTGGCGGCGGTGATCGCGAAGACGACGGCCTGGGCGAGCACGAGCAGCCCCGAGCCGGTGATCAGGGCAACGGCGAGGACGACGGTGGTGAGGACGGCGGCGAACCGCGGCCCACGGGGGTCGAGCAGCATGCGAAGGTTCCGTTCCGGGCGAGGGGGTCGGTCGGTCAGGCGGGACGGACCGCCGCACAGAGACTCGCCGCGAGCCACCCGTGATCCACCACCCGCCGCCGGGTCAACGCCACCCCGGTCACCGCGTCACCTCGGCGAGCAGCGGCGCGAGCACCGCGCGCAGGTCGTCGCGGTCCGGCACGCCGGCGGCCCGCCGGACCACGCGTCCGGCCGCGTCCACCACCAGCACGGTCGGGGTACGCCAGACGCCGAGCGCGCGGGCCACGTCCAGGTGCTCCTCGACGTCAACCTCGACCAGGTGCACGCCGGCGAGGTCCGCACGGACGGCCTCGAGCACCCGCCGGGTGGCCCGGCAGGGCGCGCAGACCGGGGCGGAGAACTGCACGAGGGTGACCGCGCCGGCCGGCACGCCGACGCCGGCCAGCGCGCCGGCCGCCACGTCGTCGCCGCGCGTGGCGACGGCCTGGATCCGGCCGTCGCGGCGCTGCCACCACCAGCCGAGAACGCCGGCGAGCGCGAGCACGACCAGCACCACGAGTACGCCGGTCATGCTGGGGCTTCGCACCGGTCAAGGGTGCCACAGCGAGCCGCTGCCCCGGGCCTGCCGTCCCGCAGGTCGGACGCAGATCACCTATCCACCGGGTCGGAATGGCCTGCCGACCGCGGGCTCAGCCGGCGAGGGACTCGTCGACGCGGGCGAGGAAGGCCGGCCGCCCGCTCAGGAGGGTGAGAGCGACCTCCAGGGCGATCGGCCGCCCGTGGAGATGCGGAGCAGGTCCGCCCGCGCGTTCGCATCGATCCGGCTCACCCTCTGGCGCTCGGCCCCGTCGTGGCAATATCCTCCACACCACGCGCGGTTCTTGGAGTTCCTTTTCAGGACGCCCGAGCGGGCCGCCGCCCGTTGCCGCGTGCCGTCGTGGGGCCGCCCGACCGGCCACAGAGGAGATGACATGCATTTCGACCACCCCGAGCTGGACCGCCGTACCCTGCTGCGGGCCGGACTCGGCGCCGCCGCGGTCGCGGTCGTCGGGAGCGAGCTCGCCTTCCCGGCCGCCGCGCAGGCCGACCCGGGCGCGGACCTCGACTGGATCATCAGCTGCGACGAGTGGGGCGCCCGTCCGCCGGCGGATCCACTGTCGATCAGCGCGATCCCCACCAACAAGATCATCGTGCACCACATGGCGTTTCCGAACAGCACGGACTACTCGGAGGAGCACGCCAAGCAGCTCGCCCGGGACTGCCAGAACCTGCACATGGACGTGAACCACTGGTCGGACACCGGGCAGCACTTCACGGTGAGCCGGGGCGGCTACGTCACCGAGGGGCGGCACGGCAGCCTGGAGCGGCTGCAGGCCGGCGACCGGCAGATGATTTCGGCGCACTGCCCCGGCGAGAACGGCCGGGCGATCGGCATCGAGAACGAGGGCAC
Organism: Micromonospora sp. NPDC051924; assembly: GCF_055586005.1. Taxonomy (NCBI): domain Bacteria; kingdom Bacillati; phylum Actinomycetota; class Actinomycetes; order Micromonosporales; family Micromonosporaceae; genus Micromonospora; species Micromonospora sp. NPDC051924. The sequence continues at coordinate 781 of NZ_JBVJJA010000010.1, read as the reverse complement.
GTACGTCACCGAGACGCCGCCGGAGGAACTGCTCGCCACCCTGGTGAAGCTCTGCACCACCGTCTGCCGGCAGTACGGCCTGCACGCTCACGACATCTTCGGCCACTGGGACTTCCGGGCCACCCAGTGCCCCGGGGCGATGTTCTACCGGGAGTTCCCCGCGCTGCGCCGCCGGGTCTTCGCCAAGCTCGGCACCGACCTGGCCGACGTGCCCGCCCGGCGCTGGCCGGACATCTGGCGCTTCGTCGGCGGGCCGGTCGTGAAGGTGGCGCAGTACCTGCTCACCTTCCGCGGCTACGCCGTCCCGGTCACCGGTGTCTTCGACGCCGCCACCGTCGCCGCCGTGCAGGACTGGCAGGCGCGCAACGGCATCCCGGTCGACATCGACGCCACCCTCACCGCGCCGACCTGGGAGACCCTCGCGCCCGAACTCGACAAGGACGCGGTCGGCATCCCGGTGAGCGCGGTGCAGTTCATGCTCAACTCCAAGGGGTACGCCGACGTCGCCGTCACCGGCGAGTACGACTGGGTCACCAAGAAGGCCCTGCAGGACCTGCAGGAGCTGCACGGCCTGGACACCAACGGCAAGGTCAGCACCACCACCTGGTGTGCTCTGGTGGGGGGTGTGGTGCGTCAGTCGTTCCAGATGGACTGACGGCGCACCGGTGGGGAGGGCGGTGGGGGGGGGGGGGGGGGGAACCCCCCCCCCCCCCCCCCCCCCCCCCCCCCCCCCCCTCCCCGCCCCCCCCCCCCCCCGACACCCCCCCCCCCCCCCCCCTCC
>NZ_JBVJJA010000009.1:69480-185521 GCF_055586005.1 Micromonospora sp. NPDC051924 | reverse complement strand
TCGACGGCCGCAACGCCCGATCCGCCTGCTGCTGACGTCGTGCCATCAAACACCTCCACGATCACGAGGTGTTGCGACGATCAGTTGAATTCGCCCAGTGCCGAGATGTCGCTGTGGAGGTGAGGCGTTGCCCGCGTTCGCCTACGCTGTCTGGGCCGAGCCGGTCGCGCTGGGGACCTTCCTGGTCGACGAGTAGCCCGAAGGGGAGCCCGATGACGTCTCCGTTCGAGGACGCGCCGTCGCCGTGGACCGGGCCCCCGCTCACGAACGAGGCGGTCCGCCGGGCGCAGGAGAATCTCGGGGTCCGATTGCCGCGGAGCTACCTGCAGTTGCTGTCCCGGCGGAACGGCGGCGTGCTGAGGAACACCTGCCACCCCACGAGCTTCCGGACGTCGTGGGCGGAGGACCACTTCGCGGTGGACGTCATCCTGGGCATCGGATACGAGGAGGGGGTCGACGCCTGCTCCGCGGATCTGGTGGCCGAGTGGGGCTATCCGGAGATCGGGGTGGTGTTCGGGGTGACGCCGGCGGCGGGCCACGACACCGTCATGCTGGACTACTCCGACTGCGGCCGGCAGGGTGAGCCCGCGGTCGCGTACGTCGGCGAGGACCGGGTGCCCCGACGGATCGCCGCTTCGTTCGGCGCGTTCGTCGACGCTCTCGTCCCATGCGAGACCTATGAGGATGAAGGCGACGGCCCCGCGGCGGGCTGAGCCTCCGCGCGGCCGGGCAGTCGGCCGCGTCCCCCGATGCGGGACGACCGCTTGATCATCTGTTCGGCTGAGTGCCGGCGATACCTGACGCCAGCCGCGGGACGCCGACCGGATCGCCGAGATCACCTTCCGGGAGGCGTGACGGATCGTAAAGGTTCGCTGCTCGTGGCCCTTCGGCTGCTTGGCGTGGATCTTCTTTCCATGTGAACTGAAACCGATCGCTGTCGGGCGGGTTTCGGGCGGGCGACGGTGGGGTAGCACGCGCGGGAAGACGGCGGGTGCGGGCCTCGCGCGCGATCACTGTCTGTCATGGGCCGCCGGGAGCGTTTCCGGCGGCCTTTTTGTTACCGCGACACGCCGCAAAGTGACATTGATGTTCGTCACGCTTAACTGTCTGGTTTGTTCCTTGTTGGCCTACGAAGCGGGCACTTAGCCTGGGCGGCGCGTCAAGGGTCAACGGGGGAGCGGCGCGATGGAACTGCAGATTCGGCTTCTGGGCACGGTGGAGTTGTGCATCGACGGCCAGGTGGTCACGCCCGGCGCGGCGAAACGACGCGCCGTCCTGGCCGGGCTGGCGATCGAGGCGAACCACACGGTCCCCCTGCCCCGGCTGGCTCAGATGGTCTGGTCGGACCACCCGCCGGCCTCCGCCGTGGCGAATCTGCGTACCCACGCCGCCGGCCTGCGGCGCACGCTGGGCGACCGCTTGGTCGCCCGGCCACAGGCCTATGAGCTGCGGCTGGCGCCGCACGAGCTGGACGTGACCGAGTTCCAGCGGCTGGCGGGGGAGGGGCGGGCGCTGCTCGCGTCGGCCGATCCCGCCAGCGCGATCGAGACGCTGAGCACGGCGCTGGCCTGGTGGCGGGGCCCGTCCGGCGACGGCCTGCCCCGGGGCACCGCCCTGGACAACCGGTGGGCCTCCCTCGACGAGCAGCGGTTGCAGGTCTTCGAGGAACTGGCCGAAGCGCGGCTCGCCGCCGGTGAGCACGCTCACGTCCTCTCCGAGCTGCGCGGGCACCTCGCCGCCCACCCGCTGCGGGAGCGGGCCTGGGGGCAGCTGATGCTCGCCCTCTACCGGTGCGGGGACGTGCCGGCCGCGCTCACCGTCTACCGGGACGCCCGGGCCGTCCTCGGCGAGCAGCTCGGCCTCGAGCCCGGCGAGGAGTTGGCCAGACTGCACCGGGCGATGCTGGACCGTGCGCCGGAGATGTCGTACACGCCGCCGGGCACGCCGATCGTGACCGCGCCCGCACCGGCTGCGGAGGCACGGCCGGCCGTCGGCTGGGCGGTGCCCCGCGAGCTGCCGGCGGACCCGGTCACCTACATCGGACGTACCCGGGAGACCGTTGACGTGGTGGCGACGGTGACCGCCGGGACCCCGGGCGTCGTGGTCGTCACCGGCGCCCCCGGCAGCGGCAAGACCACCCTCGCGGTACGCGCCGCGCACGCCGTCTCGGCCGAGTTCCCCGACGGGCAGGTCTTCGTCGACCTCGGCTACCGGACCTCGGTGAAGGCGGGAGGGGTGCTGGCCCGGGTGCTGCGCGCGCTCGGCGTGCCGGCGGCCGACGTCCCCGACAACACCGACGAGCGGGCCGGCTGGTTCCGCTCCCTGGTGGCCGGGCGCCGGCTGCTGCTGGTCGTCGACGGGGTGACCCGGGCGGCGCAGGTGCGCCCGCTGCTGCCCGCCGGCCCCGGCCCGGCGCTGATCGCGGTCGCTCAGCGCCACCTCGGCAGCCTGGACGGCGTACGCCGGGTGGCGCTGCGCCCGGTGGGGGTCGCCCAGGCCCGCGACCTGCTGGCCGCGTTCGCCGGGCCGACGCGGCTGGCCGCCGAGCCGGCGGCCACCGCCGACCTGATGCGGATCTGCGGCGGCTCGGTGCTCGCCCTGCGCATCGCCGGCGCCCGGCTGAGCCGGCGGCCCGGGGCTCCGGTGTCCACCCTGGTCGCCGAGCTGGGCGACGGGCGGGGCCGGCTGGACCTGCTGGCGTATGAGGACCTGTCGGTGCGGGCCAGTCTGGCCACCGGGGTGGCCGCGGTCCGCTCCGACGACGAGGTGGCCGGCCGGATGCTCGAACTGCTCGCCGCGCAGCCGGGCACGCCCGTGGAGACCGCCGCGAACCAGCTCGGCGTCTCCCCGCAACGGGTGCACCGCGCCCTGGACGACCTGGTCGACGCGCACCTGGCGCAGCAGGACGGCCACGGCGACTACCGCCTGCCGGCGCTGGTCCGGGACTACGCGGCGGAGCTGGCCGCGGTGGCGCAGGTTCCCACCCGCACGGTGACCAACCGGCGGTTCGACCCGCTGGCGGCGTGACCGCCGAGGCGGCGGTCGACCCGGGATGATCGGCCCTGGTGGGGGTGCCTCCACCGGGGTGACACTGAGTCATGACACCTCAGCGCGTACCACTGCTCGCCGGCGTGGTCGTGCTGCTCGCGGCGGCCTGCACGACGACCGACCACGACGGCGCGACCACAGCGCCCTCGACGGCGCCCGCGCCCAGCGCGACCGCCGTCGCCACCACGCCCGCCGCCACCACGGCGGCCAGCCCCACCGCCCCGGCCGCCACCACCGCCGCGCCACCCGCGGCGGGCGACTGGCGGGTGACCTACGGGTGGGCGGTGCCCACCTCGCCGGCCCGGGTCACGCACCGCGTCCGGGTGCCGGTCACCCCGGCGCCGGGGGAGCCGTTGCCCGTCCTGGTGCGGATCGAGGTCGGTGACCACCCCGCAGAGGGCTACAGCCGGATCACCTTCGCGTTCCGCGGTGCCACCCCGTCCTACCAGGTCGGGTACGTGTCGCGAGTGGAGTCCGACGGCAGCGGCGACCCGGTGAGCCTGCCCGGGAACGCCTTCCTCGCCGTCCGCTTCGACCCGGCCCAGGCGCACGACAGCGCCGGCCGCAGCACGGTGAGCGCGCCGCCGCGGACCATCGGCTACCCGACGCTGCGCGGCTGGGCGCCCGCCGGGGACTTCGAGGGGTACGTCAGCTTCGGGCTCGGGCTGCGCACCTCGGGCGCGCGGCTGCCGGTGCGGCTGGGCGAGTCGACCCGGCCGGACGGCACCCACGTCGTCTCTCTGGACGTACCGCGGAGCTGACCGGCGCGGACGGCACCGACCGCGCCGACCGAACGGCCGACGCGCGACAGCTCCAGGTCGCGGCGTGGCGTCAGACGCGCCGAGCTGGAGCTGTCGGCGGACCCGGCGTGCCTCAGGAGACCTCGCCGCGGACGATCGCCACCGCCACCCGGCAGAACTCGTCCATGTCCGGATTGAAGCCGGCGGCGATGTCCGGGTGCAGGCCGGCGCGGGTCTCGTCGAGCAGCCGACGGCAGACATCCTCGACCGGCTCACCCGCGTAGCTGGCGCGGATCCGGTCGGTGGCCGCCTGCAGGGCCGAGGTCAGCTGTTCCTCCAGCGGGCCGCGCAGCTTCTGCTGCACGGGGTCCAGCCCGCTCGGGTCGAGCGTGACATGTGGCTCCGACATCGGTGCTCCCTTCGTCGGCGGCTGCGGTACCCCACCGCGGCCGTCGGTCAAACCACCGCCGGTACGGCGGCCACCCGGACCTGGTACGAGAAGTCCTCCGCCGGCTCCTCGGCGTACGAGAGCCGGCGGATCTGCCGGTCGTCGCCGTAGAGGGCGACGTCGACCAGCACCCCGAGGTGGGCCAGGCCGATGTTGGCCACCCGCTTCTTGTCCTGCAGCACGGCGCAGACCCCGCCCAGCAGAGTGCTGGCGTCGGAGGTGCGGTGCCCGGGCGGGCAGCGCAGGATCACGTCCACCTCGACCGGCCCGTCCAGCGGGGTCCAGCCGGTGTGCTGGGCCGCCGTGCAGGCCGCCTGAAGCAGGGCACGGACCCGGGCCGCCTGGCGGTGCCCGGCGGCGAAGATCGACAGGGCCTCGGTCTTGACCGGGGGCAGGCCGCTCACCTCGAACGTCAGGGCGAGAGCGCGGGTGTCCTGCACGACGGCACCTCCTCGTTGGGCTCTGATCCTGCCCAACCGGTGGGACCGCAGAGGGACGTTCGCGCGAGAACCAACCGATCGGACGGGCTGGGGTCGGCCGGAGGCGTATCGACATCGACGGCGAACGCGCTGGCTGCGGAGCTGACCTGACGCTAGTCCACCCGCCGGGCGGTGGGTAGCCTCGCCGCCCACCCACTGGGACGGCCGGCCAGTCGGCCCAGGCCGCTCACTGCGCGGTGCGCGGGGCGAAGGCGCAGAACTCGTTGCCCTCCGGGTCGGCCAGCACCCACCAGCGGGCCGCCTCGGTCGGCTCGGCGAGCAGGGTGGCCCCGGCGGCGATCAGCGCGGTGGCGTCCCGGCCGGTCAGCTCGACGTCCCAGTGCACCCGGTTCTTCACCCGCTTGCGCTCGGGCACCGGATCGAAGACCCAGTAGTCCCACGGGAAGCCCGCCGCGCCGACCACTGAGGCGGCCCCCGCGGCGGTGGTCTTCACCCGGCCGCCCACCACCCCGGCCCACCAGGTGGCCTGCGCCGTCGGGTCGGCGCTGTCGACGACCAGTTCGAAGACGGCGGGCCGCCGGCCCTCCCGGGGCGGGAACGCGCAGAACTGGTTGCCCTCCGGATCGGCCAGCACCCACCAGCTGATCTCCGCGTCCGGCTCGCGGACCAGCCGCGCACCGGCGGCCAGCAGCGCGGCCGGCTCCGGCTCGGCCAGCCGCAGGTCCAGGTGGACCCGGGTCTTGCCGGCACGCGGCTCGGGCACCGTGTTCACCCAGATCGACTCGGCCGTGGAGGTGGCCGCGCGGGGATCGACCCGGGCGTCGCCGTCGCCGGTGTCCACCAGCTCCCCGTCGAGGATGCCGGCCCAGAAGGCGCCGAGGCGGCGGGCGTCGGCGGCGTCCATGCACAGGTCCTTGAGGCGCGCGATCATCCGGCCATCATGCCGCCCGGCTGTGACGTCCGGCCGCCCCGAGGTTCCGCCCTGTTTCACGACGGAAAGAGTGGCCATCCTGCGCGGAACAGCCACTCTTTCCCGTGAAGCAGGGCCCACGGGCGGGGCGTGGGGGAGTCAGTGGCGGGCGCGCTTGACCTCGTGGAAGGTCTCCAGGCGGATGAGGGGGAGCAGCGAATCCCAGATGGTCAGGGCGTCGTCGGTGCCCGGGACCTCGGTGAGGATGGGGCCGTGGACGCCCCGGCGGGCGCCCGGCACCATCAGCACCGGCGAGCCGACGTCCGGGCCGGCCGAGGCGTACGCCAGCGCGTGCGACTCGCGGACCGCCCGGTCCCAGCGCTCGTCATCGAGCGCCGGTGCCGCCTGGGCGAGGCCGGCCGCCTCGACGGCGCTGTCCACGATCTTGTCGGAGAGCGGGTTGCCGGCGTCGTGGCTGCGCGCGCCCAGCTCCGCGTAGAAGGTGGCGACGTCGTCGTGCCGGCCCTCGGCGCGCAGCGCCTCGACCAGGCGCAGCGCCCGGCTTGCGGCGGCCAGCGGCTCGGCGTACTCCGGGGCGACCCTGCCCTCGTTGAGGATGGCCAGGCTGAACGCCCGCCATTCCACGCGCAGCCCGCGGGCCTGCGCCACGGCGACCAGCCAGCGGGAGGTACGCCAGGTCCACGGGCAGGCGGGATCGAAGAAGAAGGTCGCGTCCATGGCCCGAGCGTAGGACCGGGCCCGCCGACCCGCAGCACGGCGATTTCCGCCGTGGTGACCGTTCCGTGACCGTCAGGTTTCGCAACGTCGCAGGTCGGGCACTGTCAGGCCCACGAAACGCCCGGGGCGCGGGCGGCCCCGTCGTGGTCGGCGTCCCGAGCGTCTCGCCGTGCGCCGGGGCACGGGTGACTTCCCCCGGCTCTCGCCGAAGAAAGGGGGAGGGCGATGACGACAGACCCCGACAGGGCCGACCGGCGGCGGCCAGCCAGACGTGCGGCGGCGGCAGCCGCCGCACTGGCGTTGGTGGCGCCGTTGGCCGCGTGCGGTTCCGGTGGTGGTGACGGCGGTACGCCGACGATCAACCTCTACTACCCGCCGGAGCAGAACCTGCAGAAGGTGGTCGACGACTGCAACGCCCAGGCGCAGGGGCGCTACCAGATCGCCTACCGGGTGCTGCCCCGGCAGGCCGACGATCAGCGGGTGCAGCTGGTGCGCCGGCTCGCCGCGCAGGACAGCGGGATGGACGTGCTCGGCCTCGACGTCACCTGGACCCAGGAGTTCGCCAGCGCGCACTGGATCCGGGAGTGGACCGGGGCCGACAAGGCCGAGGCGGAGCAGGGCACCCTGGCCGGCCCGCTGGACACCGCCCGCTACGGCGGCAGGCTGTACGCGGCGCCGAAGAACACCAACGTCCAGCTGCTGTGGTACCGCACCGACCTGGTGCAGGAGCCGCCGAAGACGTGGGACGACATGATCAAGGCGGCCCAGGAGCTGAAGCAGCAGGGCAAGCCGTACCAGGTGCTCACCATGGGCGCCCAGTACGAGGGGCTGGTCGTTCTCTACAACACGCTCGCCGAGAGCGCCGGTGGGCACATCCTCAGCGACGACGGCAAGAAGGCCGTGATGGACGCCGGCACCGTCCGCGCGCTGGAACAGTTGAAGAACTTCGCCACGTCGGGCGTCACCTCGCCGTCGTTCAGCAACGCCACCGAGGACCCGGTCCGGCTGGAGTTCCAGTCCGGCACCGGCGCCTTCCAGGTCAACTGGCCGTTCGTGTATCCGGCGATGCAGGAGGCGAACCCGGACCTGGCGAAGAAGGTCAAGTGGGCCCGGGTGCCGGGCATCGACGCGAACACCCCGAGCAAGGTCACCATCGGCGGGGTGAACATGGCGGTCAGCGCTTACTCGAAGCACCCGAAGGAGTCCTTCGAGGCCGCGAAGTGCATCCGCAACGCCAAGAACCAGAAGTTCTCCGCGATCAACGACGGGGTGCCACCCACCATCGAGGCCGTCTACGACGACCCCGAGATGGACAAGGCGTACCCGATGAAGGAGACCATCCTGGAGGAGCTCAAGGAGCCGGCGGTCCGGCCGCTGACCCCGGCGTACCAGAGCATCTCCACGGTGATGTCGGCGCTCCTGTCGCCGCCGTCGGGCATCCGGCCCGAGCAGGCCGCGAACGAGCTGCGCACTGCCATCGCCGACGCCCTCGAGTCGAAGGGGGTCCTGCCGTGAGCGTCAACGCCACTCCGGCCGGCGCCGATGTCGCCGCCGACGAGACGGCCGTCCGGCCGGGTCGGCACGCCGCCGTGCCGCGGCAGCGGGCCCGCCGGACGAAGCCGCCGCTGAGCGAGAACAAGCGGGCCGAGCGCCGGCTCGGTTGGCTGCTCTGCGCGCCGGCCGCGCTGGTCATGGTGCTGGTCACCGCGTACCCGATCCTCTACTCGGTCTGGCTGTCGTTGCAGCGCTTCGATCTGCGCTTCCCCGACCAGCGGGAGTTCGTCGGGCTGGAGAACTACGCGACGGTGCTGACCAACCAGTTCTGGTGGACCGCGTTCGGGGTGACCGCGCTGATCACGGTGGTCACCGTGGCGGTCGAGCTGGTGCTCGGCATGGTCCTCGCGCTGATCATGCACCGCACGCTGGTCGGCCGGGGCATCGTCCGCACCGCGGCGCTGATCCCGTACGGCATCGTCACGGTGGTGGCCGCCTTCTCCTGGCGGTACGCCTGGACGCCGGGCACCGGCTACCTGGCGAACCTCTTCGACGGCAGTGCTCCGCTCACCGAGCGGGCCAGCTCGCTGGCGATCATCATGCTGGCCGAGATCTGGAAGACCACCCCGTTCATGGCGCTGCTGTTGATGGCCGGGTTGGCGCTGGTGCCGGAGGACCTGCTCAAGGCCGCCTCCACCGACGGCGCGACCGCCTGGCAGCGGTTCACCAAGGTGATGCTGCCGGTGATGAAGCCGGCGATCCTGGTCGCCCTGCTGTTCCGCACCCTGGACGCGTTCCGGGTGTTCGACAACATCTTCGTGCTCACCGCCGGTGGCAACGAGACCTCGTCGGTGTCGATGCTCGCCTACAACAACCTGATCCGGGGGCTGAACCTCGGCATCGGCTCCACGATGTCGGTGCTGATCTTCCTCGCCGTGGCGATCATCGCGTTCGTCTTCGTGAAGCTGTTCGGCACCGCTGCGCCCGGCAGCGACGATGGGGAGAGGCGCTGAGATGGCAGTCGAAACCACCACGCGGGCGAAGCTGCGCTGGGGCCTGCTGGACGTCATCGTCGTCGTGTTCGCGCTGGTCCCGGTGCTCTGGATCGCCTCGCTGTCGTTCAAGACCCCGGGCACCCTCACCGACGGGAAGTTCTGGCCGCGGGAGTGGACGCTGGACAACTACCGGACGATCTTCGCGACCGACCAGTTCGTCCGGGCCCTGGTCAACTCGATCGGCATCGCGCTGATCGCCACCCTGGTCGCGGTGGTGCTGGGCGCGATGGCCGCGTACGCGATCTCGCGGCTGGACTTCCCCGGCAAGAAGCTGCTGGTCGGGGTCTCCCTGCTGATCGCGATGTTTCCGCAGGTGTCGCTGGTGTCGCCGCTGTTCGAGATCGAGCGGCAGCTCGGCCTCTTCGACACCTGGCCGGGGCTGATCCTGCCGTACATCACCTTCGCGCTGCCGCTGGCGATCTACACGCTGTCGGCGTTCTTCAAGCAGATCCCGTGGGACCTGGAGAAGGCGGCGAAGATGGACGGCGCCACGCAGGGCCAGGCGTTCCGGCGGGTGATCGCCCCGCTGGCCGCGCCGGGGGTGTTCACCACGGCGATCCTGGTCTTCATCTTCTGCTGGAACGACTTCCTGTTCGCCATCTCGCTGACCTCCACCGAGCGGTCGCGTACGGTGCCGGCCGCGCTGTCGTTCTTCACCGGCGCGTCGCAGTTCGAGGACCCCACCGGGGCGATCTGCGCCGCCGCCGTGGTGATCACCATTCCGATCATCCTCTTCGTGCTCTTCTTCCAGCGCCGCATCGTGTCCGGCCTCACCTCCGGCGCGGTCAAGGGATAGGTGGTAACAGTGGCTGACATCGTGCTCGACAAGGTGAGCAAGCGGTTCCCGGACGGGACCATGGCGGTGCGGGACGTCGACCTGGAGATCGCCGACGGCGAGTTCGTGATCCTGGTCGGCCCGTCCGGCTGCGGAAAGTCCACCACGCTCAACATGATCGCCGGGCTGGAGGACATCAGTTCCGGGGAGCTGCGGATCGCGGGGGAGCGGGTCAACGACCGGGCGCCCCGGGACCGGGACATCGCCATGGTGTTCCAGTCGTACGCGCTCTACCCGAACATGACCGTGCGGGAGAACATGGCCTTCCCGCTCCGGCTGGCCAAGCTGGACCGGGAGACCATCGACACCAAGGTGGAGGAGGCGGCGAAGGTCCTGGAGCTGACCCCGCTGCTTGACCGCAAGCCGGCCAACCTCTCCGGCGGCCAGCGGCAGCGGGTGGCGATGGGCCGGGCGATCGTCCGCCAGCCCAAGGCGTTCCTGATGGACGAACCGCTGTCCAACCTCGACGCCAAGCTGCGGGTGCAGATGCGCACGGTGGTGTCCCGGCTGCAGAAGCAGCTCGGCACCACCACGGTCTACGTGACCCACGACCAGACCGAGGCGATGACCCTCGGCGACCGCGTGGTGATCATGCGGGGCGGCGCGGTGCAGCAGGTCGGCCCGCCGCAGGAGCTCTACGACCATCCGCGCAACCTGTTCGTCGCCGGGTTCATCGGCTCGCCGTCGATGAACTTCCTGCCCGCCGCGGTCGAGGACGGCCGGGTGCGGACCGCCCTCGGCGACGTGCCGATCGGCGACCGTATCCGCCGCCAGCTGGACGGCGGTGACGCGCCGCGCGAGCTGATCCTCGGCATCCGCCCCGAGCACTTCGAGGACGCCGAGCTGATCGACGAGGAGACCCGCCGCCGGGGTATGGAGTTCGAGGCGCCGGTGGAGATCGTCGAGTCGATGGGTTCCGACAAGTACGTCTACCTCACCGTCGAGGGGGAGCGGGCCAGCGCCGCAGAGCTGGAGGAACTGGCCGCCGATGCGGGCGCGGCCGACTTCACCGGCGCCGGATCCAGCCTGGTCACCCGGCTGTCGGCGGAGTCGCCGGTCCGCGAGGGCGAGAGCCGGCGGGTCTGGTTCAACCTGGAGAAGATCCACCTGTTCGACCCGTCGACGGGTCGCAACCTCACCCTGCACGAGGGGCGATCGGCCGGGGCGCTCGCCGACTGAGCCCCCTTCACCTGGCGGGGCTGGAGGCAACTGATTCCTCCGGCCCCGCGCCGTGTCGGTCGCACACCGGACGACCTTGTGCCGTCGCCGAACCGTCGCATTCCGATGCCGGCTTGCTGATGGGTGATCGGCGGATCGGCCCCGGTCGGGCGTACCTTCCGCCGGCGCACCGAACGTGGCGCCATCAATACACTGTGGAGTGCGGAAGCCGAAGCCTATCGATGGGGACGTGTGATGACATCGGCAGGGCAGCGGGACGGCGTCGCGAGACGCATCATCATTTCGGCCTTCAAGATCCTGTTTCCCTCGGCAGGCGAGCGCATTCAGGCCTTCGAAGACGTCGTTTCGGCAATCGAGGGTCTGGACGCCGCAAGTCTGGAGGCACGTGCCCTGCCGCGGCGTCTCGAGGACGCCTCGGACCGGATATCCGCCCGTCTGGGGCGCATCGAGGAGATCGAATTCGCCGACCTGGCCGATGCAGAAAGGTCGTTGGCGATCACGGGCGTCGAGCACGCCATGGCGACGTTGAATCCTTCGGCCGACGACATCGTTCAGGACGCCATCACCACCGAGCAGTTGAGGGCCGTCCTCGAGCCCGCCGCTGTGCTCCATTGGCAGTCGGAGCGATTGAGCGACGACGCCCAGGCCTACGGACGCCTCTATCTCACGGAGGCCGCCGCCTACATTTCCGCCCTCGTCCACGACTTACCCGGCTTCGACAGCAGGGTGGCCTGGGAGACGTACGTCAACACGAAGAAGTTGGAGGCGATCCTCGAACGCGGAATCACGAGTGTGGTGCTGCCCAAGTTCCGACCCGGGTTGCCCCAGGAGGTCAGCCGCTTCGAGGCCGGCTACCGATCGGACATCACCAACACCTACAAGTACACGGACCTGTTCGGGCTCAACCTGCCCGTCGAACTGAGGCGCCACCCGGTCGACGTCACGTACATCAGGCTCCGGACCCTGCCGGACGAGGGGACCCCGGACGCCGCCGGCGCCGGCACCCTCGGCCCGCTGGAGGTGGACCCGAAGGTCGACTCGGCCATCGGCGAGGTGGCGAGCGCCCGCAAGAGCCGAGGGAAGAGCACACGGATCCTGCTCACCGGTTCGGCCGGTTCCGGCAAGACGACCATCAGTCAGTGGCTCGCCATCGCGATGGCGCAGCGCAAGTTGCCCGAGGCCATGGCCGCCTGGACGGACTGCGTGCCGTTGGTCACGCAGCTGAGGTACGCGTTCAAGGCGAATGTCGAGCCCGAGTACCAGGACATGATCCGTGCGGCCATGTACCGCGGATCGACCGTGCCGGGTTCGTGGGTGGCGGACTGCCTGACCAAGGGCGACGCCGTGGCGATCTTCGACGGCTTCGACGAGTTGTCCGAACATGACCGGAACCGGGCGCTCACCTGGATCGACAAGCTGATGGACGAACACCCGAAGGCGCACGTGTTCGTCACCTCCCGGCCGGACGTGCTGGACAACCGCTGGTTCCGGCGTCGGGAGTTCGTCACCCTGCAGCTCCTGCCGATGAACGACGACGAGGCGGAGGAGTGCATCAACCGATGGTTCGACGCGCTGATAAGCGGGACCTCTGACGCGGAGAAGATCGTCGAGTACCGCCATCAGCACGCGAAACTCGTGTACGACTTCCAGAACCGGCCCACCGTTCGTGACCTCAGCGAGACGCCGCTGCTGTGCGCGATGCTGTGCGCCTTCTACGCGCACAAATTGTCGGACGGCGCTCCGGAAAGCAGGGCCGAACTGTATGAACGTGTGGTCGCCGCGCTCATCCACTTCCGCGAGTCCGGGAAAGAGGGTGGGGACACCTCGCCGATCGGCCTGAGCTACAAGCAGAAGCTCCTGCTGCTGCAGGCCATCGCGAAGCAGATGACCGCTAGCTCGACGACGACGATCCGGATCGAGCCACTGCGGGAGTTGCGGAAGCATCACCTGTCCCGGCCCGGCAGCAACGCCCGGCGGGACGTGCTGGCGAGGACGGCCCAGGAAATCGTGGCAGCCCAACTCCGCGGCATGGTGAACACGCACATCACGCCGCGAGAGGCCCTCGCTCATCTGCTGGAGAGAAGCGTCGTCTTCTACAAGGTCGCCCACAACCAGGCGCAGTTCACCCACCGTTCGATCCAGGAGTTCCTGGCCGGGTGGGCGTACGCGTACAACGAGATCGAGTCACTCGTCGCCCGGGTGACGCAGCCGGACTGGCGCCGGGTGATCGTCTTCGCCGCGGGAGCGCCGGTACAGGAGAGCGCTGCCTCGCTGCTGGTCTCCGGCATCCTGGACAGGGCGGATGCGGCCGGGCCTGAGCGACGCGAGATCCTTCTCCTGGCGGCCGAGTGCATCACTGCCGCGGGGAGCGTGGAACCGGCGGTCGCCGTTCGTGCCGAAGCGCTGGTCGGCGAGGTCCTGCCACCTCGGTCACCCGACGAGGCGCGCTCGCTGTCCGGCATCGGTGAGGAGCTGCTGACCTGGCTGGACGGCCACTCCCAGCGGTCGCCGGAGATAATCTGTGCGTGCATCGCCGCAGCCGCCCGGATCGGCGGTCCGGCGGCTATCAACACCATCTCCCAGTACAGCCATCCGGACGCCGACCCGACCGTTGTCGACGCGCTGCTGCGGGCGTGGAACGAGTTCGAGGATGCGGAGTCGTACGCGCGGCAGGTTCTCGCCGGGCTGCAGCTGCGGGACCACTTGCTGACTGTGCGGACCGCCGCCCAGCTGGCGGCCGTGCCGCACGTCTCCGGCGTGCGCGCCCTGTGCGTCAAGGTGAACGAGGATCTGGTCGATCTGTCGAGCATCCGTGGACTGCCGGACCTGATCGAGCTGGACTGCAGCGGGCTGCCGCACCTGCAGAGCACCCGAGGGCTGGGTGAGCTGCGACAACTGCGCCGGTTGAACCTCAGCGACAAGGCGGAGCTGGTGGAACTGGACGAACTCACCCGGCTGTCGCACCTTGAGGAACTCCACCTGGGCGGCGCGGTGGCCCTGCCGCCGGAGGAGATCGCTCGCCTCCGTGAGGTGATCTCACTCCGCATCCTGAACCTCGACGGCTGCCGTCAGCTCTATGACTTTGGTTGGCTGTCGTCGTTGACCAGCCTCCGCACGCTCTCCCTCGATGGGTGTTACGTGTCCGACCTCGACTTCTGTTCGACCTTGACTGAGCTGCGGACAATCCGGATCCGCTCCCGATCCGGCGTGGACGACGCGCGTCAGCTCGGCGCCTGCCGGAATCTCCGCCGGATGAGGCTCGGGCTCTCCGGGGCCCGGCGGCCCTCCCTTCCGGCAATGAGCTCCGGCCTCCGAGAGGTGGAACTCACCGGCTCGGTGTCGGTCGCAGATCTGGCGGCGCTGGCGTCCGCCGCCGACATGCGCCGGCTCAGAGCCGACGCGGTGCGGGACCTCTTCGACCTGAGAGCTGTTCCCGTGTTCGGTCAACTGACCCATCTGGTGTTGCCGAACTGCAGGAACCTGGTGAAGTCCGGGGCGGCACTCGACGGCTTCGGCGCCCTCGAGGTCCTGGACCTCAGCGGGTCAATGATCACGGATGTGGACTTCCTGGCCGGCTGCATCAGCCTCCGTCGTCTCTATCTCAACGGCTGTCAGCGGCTGATCGACGTGAGCGTCCTGGGGGACCTGCCCAGGCTGGCATACCTCAGCATGGAAGGCGGCGTTCCCGGCGTGACGGAGGACATGGTTGAAGCGCTCAAGGCGCGGTCGGCGGGGCGGCTGACGGTCAACCATGATCCGTTCCCGGATCCCTTCGAGATTTCCGAGTACATCGGTGCGTGAGGGACCGGTGCCGCACGAGGGGCGTGGCGGGGCGCTGGCCGACTGATCGAGAGGACGACAGGGGCCGGTGGCGGGCGGCGTCGACCCCTCAGCGTGCCGGCAGGTGCGCCAGCAGCTTGTCCAGCCGGACGGGCAGGTCCCGGACCCGTACGCCGGTCGCGTGGTGCACCGCGTTGGTCACCGCGGCGGAGCTGCCCACGATGCCGATCTCACCGATCCCCTTCACCCCGGCCGGGTTCAGCTCGGGGTCCTCCTCCGGCAGCCAGTACGCCTCGATGCGCTCGACGTCGGCGCAGACGCTGACGTGGTAGGTGGCGAGGTCGTGGTTGACCCAGTCGCCGTACCGCTCGTCGAGCAGGCCCTCCTCGTGCAGCGCCATCGACAGCCCCATGGTCATGCCGCCGATGAGCTGGCTGTGGGCGGTGGTCGGGTTCACCACCCGGCCGACGGCGAACACGCCGAGCATCCGGTCCAGCCGGACCTCGCCGGTGTCCGCGTCCACCCGCACCTGCACGAAGTGGGCGCCGTACGCGTACCGGGCCAGCGGGCGTTGCCCGCCCATCTCGTCGGCGGTGCTCACCTCGACGGTCAGGCCGTCGGCCGGCACCCCGGCGCCGGGCGCGTCCCGGACCCGCTCGCGCAGCCGCTCACAGGCCCGGATGACCGCCCAGCTCCACGAGGCGGTGCCCATCGAACCGCCGGCCACCCCCGCCGCCGGGAGGGCGCTGTCGCCCACCCGGATGGCGACCCGCTCGGCGGGCACGGCCAGGGCGTCGGCGGCCACCTGCCACAGCGCCGTCCGGGCGCCGGTGCCGATGTCGGTCGCGTTGATCCGTACCTCGAAGGTGCCGTCCGGGGCGGCGGTGGCCGCCGCGGCGGCGGCCCGGGACCGGGCCGGGTAGCTGGATCCGGCGACCCCGGTGCCGACCAGCCACCGCCCGTCGCGGCGTGCCCCGGGCGTCGGGTCGCGGTCGGCCCAGCCGAACCGCCGGGCCCCCTCGCGCAGGCAGGCGACCAGGTTGCGGCTGCTGAACGGGTGCCCGCTGTCCGGGTCGACGGTGATGTCGTTGCGCACCCGCAGCTCGACCGGGTCGACGCCGCACGCGGTGGCCAGCTCGTCCAGCGCGGACTCCAGCGCGTACGCGCCGGGGCACTCGCCGGGCGCGCGCATCCAGAACGGGGTCGGCACGTCGAGCCGGGCCAGCCGGTGGGTGGTGCGCCGGTGCCGCCCGGCGTACATGCTGCGGGTGTAGACGGCGGTCTGCTCGGCGAACTCGTGCACGGTCGAGGTCTGGCTGATCGCGTCGTGGCACACCGCCTCGATCCGCCCGTCGGCGTCCGCGCCGAGCCGGACCCGTTGGATGGTCGGCGTGCGGTAGCCGATCGGGCCGAAGAGCTGCTGCCGGGTCAGGGCCAGCCGGACGGGCCGGTCCACGTGTCGGGCGGCGAGCGCGGCGAGCACCACCGCCGCCTTGGGGGCGCCCTTGCTGCCGAAGCCGCCGCCCACGTGCTCGGCGATCACCCGGACTGCCTCCGGTGGCAGCTCGAACAGCTGCGCCAGGGTGGCCTGCACCGGGGACGAGCCCTGGTTGGAGTCGTGCACCAGCAGCCGGCCGTCCTGCCAGCGGGCGGTGGTGGCGTGCGGCTCCATCGGGTTGTTGTGGTAGGCCGGGGTCCGGTAGGTGGCGTCCACCCGGACCTCGGCGGCCGCGTACCCGGCGTCGAAGTCGCCGTCGGCGGTGTCCGTCGGGTAGCTCGGGTTCACCTTCTCCGGCCGGTACAGGCCCGGGTGGTGCTCGGTGAGGACGACGCTGTGCGGCTCGGCGTCGTAGTCGATGCGGACCAGCCGGGCGCCCTCGCGGGCCGCCTCGATGGTCTCCGCCACCACCACCGCGACGAACTCCCCCCGGTAGTGCACTTGCGGTTCCTGCAACAGGAACAGGGTCGGGTCCACCCCGGAGGCGAGCCGGGGCGCGTTGGCGTGGTGCAGCACGTCCAGCACTCCGGGCACGGCCAGCGCCTCGGCCACGTCGACCCGGCTGATCCGCCCGCGGGTAGCGGTCGCCGCCACCACCCAGCCGTACGTGACGTCGTCCGTCGGGTACTCGACCGCGTACCGGGCGGTGCCGGTGACCTTGTCCCGGCCCTCCAGCCGCGGGTGCTCCCGGCCCACCGCGCCGACGGGTGGTGCGCTCACCGGAGCGCCGTCCCGGCCAGCCCGGTCAACGCGCGGACCGTGAGGTTGCGGATGAGCGGCACCTTGAACCCGTTGTCCGGCAGGGGACGGGCCGCGGCGAGTTCGGCGTCCGCGGCCCGGGCGGCCAGTTCGGCGGTGAACGGGCGGCCGCGCAGCGCCTCCTCCGCCCGGTACGCCCGCCATGGCCGGTGCGCGACCGCCCCGTACGCCAGCCGGACGTCGCGGACGGTGTCCCCGTCCAGGTCGAGCGCCGCGGCCACCGAGCCGACCGCGAACGCGAACGTGGCCCGATCGCGGACCTTGAGGTAGGCGCAGCGCCGCGCGAACGGCAGCGGCGGCACCCGGACCGTGGTGATCAGCGCGCCCCGGGGGAGGGTGGTCTCGCGCTCCGGGTGTTCCCCGGGCGTCCGGTGCAGCTCGACCAGCGGGACGTCCCGGGCGCCCCGGCCCGGTTCGTGCACCGTCAGCACGGCGTCGAGGGCGACCAGGGCGACCGCCAGGTCGGACGGGTGGGTGGCCACGCAGAACTCGGACCAGTCGAGGATGGCCAGGTCGCGGTTCTGCCCGTGCCGGGCCGCGCAGCCGGTGCCGGGCTCGCGCTTGTTGCACGCCTTGCCGGTGTCTTGGAAATATACGCAGCGGGTGCGTTGCATCAGGTTCCCGGCGGTGGTGGCCATGTTGCGCAGCTGGCCCGAGGCGCCGGCGAGCAGCGCCCGGGAGATCAGCGGATGGTCGCGGCGGACCACCGGGTGTGCGGCGAGGTCGCTGTTGCGCACGGTGGCGCCGATCCGCAGCCCGCCGTCCGGGAGGGTCTCCACCGTGTCCAGCGGCAGGCCGGTGACGTCCACCAGCAGGTCCGGCCGTTGCACCCCGAGCTTCATCAGGTCCACCAGGTTGGTGCCGCCGCCCAGGTACGCGGCCGTCGGCTCGCCGTCGAGCAGCGCGACCGCCTCCGCGACGTCGGCCGGCCGGTGGTAGCGGAACGCCCTCACCGCACGGCCGCCGTGTCCCGGATCGCGGCCACGATGTTCGGGTACGCGGCGCAGCGGCACAGGTTGCCGCTCATTCGTTCCCTGATCTCCGCGTCGGTCAGGTCGACCGGCGCGGTCAGGTCCTCGGTCACCGCGCTGGGCCAGTCCCGGGCCGCCTCGTCGAGCATGCCCCGGGCGGAACAGAGCTGGCCGGGGGTGCAGTAGCCGCACTGGAAGGCGTCCCGCGCGATGAAGGCCGCCTGGAGCGGGGAGAGGTCCGCCGGGCCGGCGAGTCCCTCCACGGTGACCACCGTCCGGCGGTCCAGGGTGACGGCCAGGATCAGGCAGCTTTTCACCCGCCGGCCGTCGAGCAGGACCGTGCACGAACCGCACTGCCCGTGGTCACAGCCCTTCTTGCTGCCGGTCAGGGCGAGCCGCTCGCGCAGCGCGTCGAGCAGGGTGGTCCGGTTGTCCAGCGTGAGGTGGTGACCGGTGCCGTTGACGGTGAGGGTGACGGTGGACGAGCGTCCGTCTTCTGCCGGTTCCCTGCTCTCCCGCACCGGGCCAGACTACCGTTGGACGGACCATATGCGGACAAATCCGGGCGAACGGTGAGGGTGGGGTCGGCGGCATGCGCGACGTACTGGCCGCGCTGGTCGGCTGGAGCCGGCGCGGCGTCCCGTTCGGCCTGGCCACCGTGGTGGCAAGCACCGCGGGCGCGGTGACCCGGCCCGGCGACCTGCTCGCCGTGGACCCCACGGGCGAGGTGCGCGGCGGCATTCCGGCGGGCTGTGCCGAGTCGGCCGTGCTCGACGCGGCGGCCGAGACGCTGCGTACCGGCCGCACCCGGCTCGCCCGGTACGCCGTCGGCGGCGACGGCCCGTGGCCGGCCCGGCCCGGCTGCGCCGGCGTACTGGAGGTGCTGCTGACCCGGGTGACGCCGGACGGCGCGGCGCGGCGCGTCCTCGCCGCCCTCGCCGGCCCCGGTCCGCTCGCGACGGTCACCGTGGTCGGTGGCCCCGCCCCGTTCGGCGCCCAGCTCGTGGTCCGGCCCCACCGGACCGAGGGCACCCTCGGCGACCCGGCGCTGGACGCGTGGGGCACCGCACAGGCAACCGAGCTGTGGTCCGGCGGCGGGACCGAGGTGCGGCGGCGGCCCGGCCGGCCCGCGCTGCGGGTGCTCGTGCAGGCGGTGCCGGCCCCGCCGCGGATGATGCTGTTCGGCGCCACCCCCGTCGCCGCCGCCCTCAGCCGGATCGGCGCCGCGCTCGGCTACCGGGTCACCATCTGCGACCCGCGACCGGCGTTCACCGGCGCCGGCCGCTTCCCGGACGCGCACGAGGTCCACCGGGCCTGGCCGCACCGCTGGCTGGCCGACGCCCCGGTCGACCCGGCCACGGTGCTCTGCCTGCTCGGCCACGACCCGCGGTACGAGATCCCACTGCTGCGGGCGGCGCTGGAGAGCCCGGCCGGCTACATCGGAGTGCTGGGCAGCCGGAGCGCGCACGCGGACCGCCTCGCCCGGCTGCGGGCGGACGGAATGTCCCCGGTCCAGCTCGCCCGCCTGCGGGCGCCTGCCGGGCTGGACCTGGGTGGGCGTACCGCGACGGAGACCGCGCTGGCGATCGCCGCCGAGATGGTGGCCGGGCGCAACGACGGCACCGGCCGGGCGCTGTACGGGCTGACCGGTCCGATCCACCGCGCCGCGGAGCGCGACCACCGGCCGGCCACGGCCCTGCGGTGACCATCGCCGGGCTGCTGCTCGCCGCCGGAGCCGGACGCCGGCTCGGCCGGCCCAAGGCGCTGGTCGAGCTGGACGGGGAGCCGCTCGTCCACCGCGGGATACGCCTGCTCCAGGCCGGCGGACTTCCCCTGGTGCACGTCGTGGTCGGCGCGGGCGCCGACGCGCTGCCGGAGCTTGCCGGGGCGGTGCCGGTGGTCAACCGGCGCTGGCGGGAGGGACTGGGCGGCTCGCTGCGCCGCGGCCTGGCGTCGCTGCCCGGGCACGTCGGCGCCGCGGTGGTGGTGCTCGTCGACCAGCCCGCGCTGGACCCCACGGCGGTACGCCGGGTGTGCGCCGCCCACGCGGCGGGCGCGCCGGTCGCGGTCGCCACCTACGCCGGGCGGATCGGGCATCCCGTGCTGCTGGGCCGCGCCACGTGGCCACTGCTCGCCCGGTACGCCACAGGTGACCGGGGAGCCCGCGACCTGCTGCGGGCCCGGCCCGACCTGGTCACCCGGGTCCCCTGCGACGGCGCCGGCTCGCCGGCCGACCTGGACACCCCGACCGACCTGGCCCGACACCGCAGGGCCCCGGGCGCCGCGAATCACCGGTGACCGGCGCACCCCTCACCAGGGGTGGCGCAGCGGCAGGCCGAGGTAGGCCGCGTAGCCGGCCAGCGCCGACTCCACCCGGGAGCGCAGCGCGGCGTCGAACGGGACCAACGGCTGCACGGTCACCGTGACGGCGGATTTCCCGACCGTCCGCTTCCAGGTGCCGACCACCCGGCCGCCGCGCACCACGGTGGACTGGAACACCCCGTTGTTGCCGGGGACCACGGCGGCCGCGTGCGCCGGGTCGAGCATCAGCGCGCGGTCCTTGAAGCCGAGCAGGTATTCGTCGAAGCCGGGCAGCGTGTGCAGGTCGTCGACCGGCGCGCGCGGCGCGTCCAGCAGCGCGGCGTCGACCAGCGCCCCGACGTCGTCCACCTCGACCGGGGCGAGGGCGTCACCGGCCACCGCGATGCCACGCCGGGCGTCGGTGACGGTCAGCCCGGTCCACCGGGCCAGATCGTGCGCGGTGACCGGACCGTGGCCGCGCACGTAGCGCAGCGCGAGCAGGCCGAGCGCCTCGTCCCGGTCGGGCCGGTGGGGGTCGGGCACCCACTCGTCGAGCAGGGCGAACGTCTGCTCCTTGCCGACCTGCGGGGCGATGCAGGTGACACCGCGCTGGCTCGCGAACCACAGCAGGTGGTAGCCGCGTTGGCCGGTCGTGTCGAGGCCGGCGGCGTTGAGCGTGGCCAGGCACTCGGCGCGGGTCAGCCGGCCACCGCCAGCCAGCGCCTCGCCCAGCACGTCGACGGCCCGATCCGCGTCGGTCTCGGTGAGGCCGAGCTGGGCCCGCCGGGTGGCGGCGCCGGCGAGGGTGCGCACCCCGGTCACCGCCAGCATCCAGTGCGCGTCGCGGGCGGGCACCAGGTGGACCGTGCCGCGCATCGGCCAGGTCCGCAGGGCCTCCCGCCGCTCCAGCGCCGCGCGCACGTCGGCGTGGGTGCGGCCGGGCAGGCGTACGCCGAGCGACCATTCGCCGCTCGCCACGTCCTGGGCCTGCATGGCGCCGAACCACTCCACCACGTCGGCCACGCCCTCGGGGCGGGCCACCGGGTGCGGGCGCAGCAGCAGGCTGGTCATGCGCAGCGCCAGCGCCTCGGCGCCGGTGAGCCGTACCGGCACGGCCGCCTCCCGTCGATCGTGGACGGCCAGCATAGGTGCCCGGGCCGACAATTCGGGGTCGAGGCGTGACCGGGCGGGTGGGGAGCCAGCCCCCACCCGCCCGGGATGTCACCGGTCGCGGCGCGCCCCGTGCGGTACGTCCGCGTCGACGAGTTCCCGGCGGACCTGGGCGTGGACCGGCCGCTCCTCGACGACCTCGTCCCGGACCAGCCGGACCCGTTCGACCGGGACCCGCTCCTTGACCGCCACCGGACGTTCGGCGTAGAGGACCATCTCGCGCTGATCCTCCCCGAGGTCGCCGGGAGCCCGGGCGGGTTCGGTGATCGGCTCGTGCACCACGGTCACCTCGTCGTGCGCGACCGGCACGCTGCCCTGCACGTTCTCGGTCACCACGTGCTTCTGCAGCCGCGCCGTGCTGACCGGCTCGCGAGCCGTGCCGAATCGCGCCCGCTCCTCCGAGCGGACGACCGGGGACGTGCCGGCCGCCTGCTGCGGTGGCTGCTGCGGCTGCCGGACCGCGCCCTGCCCGGGCAACTGGTAGTGCCGATAGAGCAGGGTGAGCTGATCGACGCCGAGGGGCTGGTCGGTGCTGCTGTCCACGGCGGGGGCGCCGCGCACGGTCGCCTTGTCGTACGGCAGCCGCACCCGGCCCGCCTGCAGCCGGGCGGCGTGCAGCGGGGCCATCGACTCGTCGTGCGTCCCGGCGCCGGTCCGTACGCTGACCCAGGTGGGCTCGCCGGCGGCGTCGGCCCAGACCTGGCCCACGCTGCCGATCGTCGCGCCCGAGCGGTCCTGGACGTCCTGCCCGTACAGCGAACGGACCTGCTGTTCGGTGAGGCGCATGGTTCGTCCTTCCTCTCGCGGGTCACCGAGAGGATCCCCGTGCCGGGGGGCGGCATGCCGGGGAAGCCGGACGAATAGGAGGAGCAGGAGCACAAGGCCCCTGATCGCGCTACGCCAGCCACGTCGCCGGCGGAGCGCGATCCCCCGTTCAGGTGCCCGGTGCGGGGCGGCAGCCTGTGCCGGCACCGGTGCGAACAGGATCCCCGGTGCCGGGATTCCGGGGGCCGGCCGCGCGCGGAACTTGCGCAAATCTTGAGCCACGGCAAGTGATCGATCCTGGTGAACGCCTTTGCGGTGCGCGTGAGCCCTCCGGCGTTTGACGCCGCAAGCAACGGGTAGTCGCCGGAGCTGACCCGGAATCGAGGAGGAATCGTCTGATGGACGGCCAGGTCAAGGTCGCGGTGATCTACTACAGCGCGACCGGTATCACCTACCAGATGGCGCAGTCGGCGTCCGAGGCCGCCGGTGAGGCGGGAGCCGAGGTGCGCCTGCGCAAGGTGCGTGAGCTGGCGCCCGACGAGGCGATCCGCTCGAACTCCGGTTGGCAGGCCCACCGCCTGGAAACCCAGGACGTGATGGAGGCCGAGCCGGACGACCTGGCCTGGGCCGACGTGGTGCTGATGGGCGCGCCCACCCGCTACGGCATGATCGCCGCCCAGCTCAAGCAGTTCATCGACACCACCGGACCGCTCTGGGCCCGGGGCGTCCTGGCCAACAAGGTCTACAGCGGCTTCACCTCGACCGCCACCGTGCACGGCGGCCAGGAGGCGACGCTGCTGTCGTTGTACACCGTCTTCTACCACTGGGGCGGGATCGTGGTGACCCCCGGCTACACCGACCCCAGCCAGTTCGTCGCCGGCAACCCGTACGGCGCGTCGCACACCAGCAACAACGGGGAGATCCCGCCGGACCACGTGGCCCTGGCCGCGGCCGCGTTGACCGCGAAGCGGGCGGTGCAGATGGGCGCGGCTCTGAAGCGGGGTCTCGCCGGCTGACCCGGCACGTGGCGACCGGTGGCCGGACGGGGGCTCTCGGCCCGCCCGGACCACCGGCCGCTCATCGCCCTACCCCCGTTCGGCCGATCCATGCCCGGTCAGCGCGGGCCGGGCCAGCAGGTGCCCGAGCAGGTCGGCGAGCACCACCATCCCGTCCCGGCTCAGCACCGACTCCGGGTGGAACTGCACGCCCGCGAAGCCGGCGCCGCGGAGCGCGTGCACCGCCCCGTCCGCCGGGTCCCGGGACAACTCGACCGGGCCGTGCGGGGTGGCCAGCCGGTCCGCGTCCGCGCGGGCCGTGAAGCTGGAGTAGAAGCCGACCCGGCGGGTCTCGCCGAACAGCGGGACGTCCCGCGGCAGCCCCTGGTACGGCGCGTCCCGACGGTGCAGCGGCAGCCCCAGCAGCCCGGCCAGCAACTGGTGGCCGAGGCAGACGGCCAGGGTGGGGCGGCCCGCCGCGAGCAGCTGCGCCAGCAGCCCGCGCAGCGCCGCCATCTTCGGCTCGGCGAGGTCGTTCGGGTCACCCGGGCCGGGACCGACCACCACCAGGTCGTACCCGTCGACCGGGTCGGGGGAGTGCCAGTCGCGGCGGGCCACGGCCAGCCCGAGCGCGCGCAGCTGGTGCGCGAGCATCCCGGTGAAGGTGTCCTCCCCGTCCACGATCAGGGCCCGGCGGCCGGCCAGACCGGGCAGCGCGGTCGCGCCCGGGGAGCGCTGGTCCAGCCAGAACCGGGCCAGCGGCGCGTTGCGGGCGGCGAGCGCGGCGCGTACCGCCGGGTCGTCGGCCAGACGCGGCCCGGCCTGCGCGCCGGTTCGCGGGGCCTCCGGGCCCAGGCCGAACGCGGCCAGCACGCCCGCCGCCTTGGCGTGCGTCTCGGCCACCTCGCCCTCGGCGGTCGAGTGCCGCACCAGGGTCGCCCCGACCGGAACCCGCAGCTCGCCGGTGGGGGACAGCTCGGCGGTCCGGATCAGGATCGGCGCGTCGAGGGTCTGCCGGCCCTCGGCGTCCCGGCCGAGCAGGGCGAGCACCCCGGCGTAGTAGCGGCGGCCGGTGCGCTCGTGCCGGGCGATCACCCGGCAGGCGTTCTCCATCGGGCTGCCGGTGACGGTCGGGGCGAACATGGTCTCCCGCAGCACCTCCCGCACGTCCCGGGTGCTCCGCCCGGCGAGCAGGTACTCGGTGTGCGCCAGGTGCGCCATCTCCTTCAGGTACGGCCCGACCACCTGGCCGCCGTGCTCGGCGACGGTGGCCATCATCTTCAGCTCCTCGTCGAGCACCATGTACAGCTCCTCGACCTCCTTCGGGTCGTGGAGGAAACGCAGCAGCTCGTCCCGGTCGGCTGCCGCGCCGGTGTGCCGGAAGGTCCCGCTGATCGGGTTCATCATCACCAGGCCGTCGTCGACGCTGACGTGCCGTTCCGGGCTGGCCCCGACCAGGATGCGGCGGCCGGTGTACACGACGAAGGTCCAGTACGCCCCGCGCTCGTGCAGCAGCAGCCGGCGCAGCGCCGCCAGGGCCGCCACCAGTGGCGGCCCCTGCACGGTGGCGCGCAAGGTGCGGTGGATGACGAAGTTGGCGCCGGCCCCGTGGCCGATCTCCTCGGCGAGCACCCGGCCGACCGTGTCCGCGTACTCGGCGTCGGTGCTGTCGAAGGCGGCGTCCCGGGTCACCACCGGCACGTCGGGCAGCGCGGCCACCACCTCGTCGATCCGCAGCCGCCGGTGCTCGGCGATCACCAGGCACTCCAGCGGTGTGCCGTCGTCCACACAGGCGAACCCGCGTTCGGCGATCTGCCGGTACGGCACCAGGGCCAGGGTGCGCGGCCCGGCCCCGCCCTCAGGCAGCGGGAGGTCGGCGAGCCGGTCGGCGGTGCGTACCGTGCCGGTGAACAGCTCCAGGTGGTCGGCGTCGGCGCGGCGGACGAGCGCGAACGGGCCGGGGTCGAGGCCGGCGGCGACGGCGGCCAGCGGGTCGGTCGGGCGGGTCATCGGAGGTCTCCTCGGTGGGCCGGTGGCCGCCGGCGGGGCGACCCGGTGCGCCGGGAGAGACCGGCGGCCGCCTCGTCGGGCGGCCGCGTCGGGAAGCTACGCGCGGGGGTGGGCCGCCGGGTCGGCGGGCCACCAGCAGGTCAGGTGCGCGAGCATGACGATCACTGTACGCGACGGCGCGGTCCCGCGGAACCCGATCGCCGCGCCCGCCCCCGGATCTTGGCTTCAGGCCCGCCCCCGGCGGGTAGGTTGGCCGACGATGGACATCCTCGCTCTCGACCTGGGCACGTCGTCCGTACGCGGGCTGGTGCTGGACGCGGACGCCACCCCGCGTCCCGGCGCGCTGGCCCGCCGGAAGGTGCACCTGAGCGCCGGCGAGGACGGCACCGGCACCCTGGACGGTCCGACCTACCTGGCCTGCCTGGTCGAGTGCCTGGACGAGCTGGCCGCCGGCGGGCACCTGCGCGACGTCGAGTTGGTCGCGACCTCCGCGCAGTGGCACTCGGTGCTGCCGCTGGGCGCCGACGGCGCGCCGCTGGGGCCGGTGCTGACCTGGATGGACACCCGGCCGGAGCCGCTGCCCGGTGCCCGGGGCCCGGTCGACCCCGACGCGTTCCACCGGCGTACCGGCGCCTGGTGGCACCGCTGCTACTGGTCGGTGCGGCTGCCCTGGTTGCAGGAGCGGGCCGGCGCCCCGGTCGGCCGGTTCGTCGGGCTGGTCGAGTACGTGCTGGGCGCGCTGCTGGACGAGGCGCCGATGTCCGTGTCGATGGCCTCCGGCACCGGGCTGCTGGACCTGCGCCGGTTGGAGTGGGACGTGGAGGCGTGCGAGCTGGCCGGCGCACGCCCGGAGGACCTGCCGGCGCTGGCCCCGCGCGGGTGGCACGGCCGGCTCCGTCCCGAGCACGCCCGGCGCTGGCCGCAGCTGGCCGGGGCCCGGTGGGCCGCCCCGGTCGGCGACGGCGCCGCCTCCAACGTCGGCTCCGGTTGCGTGGACCCGACCCGGGCGGCGGTGACCGTCGGCACGTCCGCCGCGGTACGCCTGGTCCAGGCGCTTCCCGCCGGGGCGGAGCCGCCGCCCCTGTCCGAGGCGATCTGGCGCTACCGGGTGGACCACGAGCACGTGGTGACCGGGGCGGCCTACTCCAGCGGCGGCAACCTGTACGCCTGGGCCACCCGGACGCTGCGGCTGCCCGAGGGGTCCGAGCTGGAGGCGGCGCTCGCCCGGGCCGCCGCGGACCTGCGCGTGCGGGCCAATCCCCGGTTCGGCGGGGACCGACCGCCCGGGGTCGCGCCCGCCGGCTCCGGTGAGCTGCGCGGGCTCAGCTTCGGCACCACCGCCGTGGATCTCCTGGCCGGGCTGATGACCGGCCTGTGCCGGCTGGTCGCCGACGACCTCGC
Source organism: Micromonospora sp. NPDC051924 (assembly GCF_055586005.1). Classification (NCBI taxonomy): domain Bacteria; kingdom Bacillati; phylum Actinomycetota; class Actinomycetes; order Micromonosporales; family Micromonosporaceae; genus Micromonospora; species Micromonospora sp. NPDC051924. Next base: position 158,984 of record NZ_JBVJJA010000009.1, on the reverse strand, counting down.
CGTGCTGGAGTCCGGCGTGGACGGCCCGACCGAGGTGGTGCTCGGCGGCGGCGCGATGGCCGCCTCCGCCTGGTGGCGCGGCGCGTTCGCCGACGCGCTGGCCCCGCGGGCGGTGCGCTACCAGCGCAACCCGGAGGTCGGCGCGACCGGCGCCGCCCTGGTGGCCACGGGGCGGATCGCCGAGGCGGCGCACCTCGGCGGGATCGGCCGGACGGACGAGCCCGGCCCGCCGAACACCGTAGCTGTCGACCCGCCGCGCTGACCTTCCTGGTCGCGGGGCCGGACAACCCGTTGACACCGCCCGGGGGCCTGGTTGGATGGACCCCGCTCCCCGTCTTGGCGGAGCCGACGGGGGACCGAGGAGGCAAGTGTGGGCGCAGGTCCCGACCCGGCCGGCGGCGCGGCCGCGCGGCCGCGCCGGAGTCCGGCTTGGGACCGGCGGGCGGCGCCCCGGCGGCGTTCGATGCTCCGGTTGCGGGACTGGCGGATCCGCACCAAGCTCGCCACCGTGCTGGTCATCCCGTCGCTCGCCTTCCTGGTGCTGGCTGGCGTGCAGACCCGCGGGTTGGTGGGGCAGACCACCGCGCTGAGCGACTTCGCCCGGCAGGTGGGCATCGGCCGGCAGATCACCACCGCGGTGGACCGGCTCCAGCAGGAGCGGGACCGCGCCGCGGGCGAGCTGGCCGCGTTGCGGCGGGCCGGCGGCGGCCCCGAACGGGACGCGGCGATCGCCGCGCTCCAGCCGCTGGAGGCCGCGTCCGACCAGGCGATGTCCGAGCTGCGGGACGCCGCCGAGCCGCTCGCCGGGGCCGGCGCCGCCTGGCGGGTCGCGTACGCCGAGGTCCTGGAGGCGTACGACCAGGTCGTCTACATCCGCGCCGCGATCCCGCCGGCGGTGCTCAGCAGCGACACCATCCTGAGCAACTACCACCGGGCCATCGCCACCCTGCTCGACCTGCTGGCCGAGCCGTCGCCCGGGGACGACCAGCCGGCGCTCACCGATGCCGTGCTGCGCTACGTGCAGCTCTCCCGGGTCAAGGAGCTGTCGTCCCGGATCCGGGCCGAGCTCTACGCGGCCGCCCGCGCCGGCCGGTACGACCCCGACGACCAGGTCACCCTGGCCGACCTGCGGGCGCAGCAGCTCACCGCGCTGGGCGCGTTCCGGGTCGCGGCGACCACCGAGCAGATCCGCCGGTACGACCAGACGTCGCTGGACCCGGCATTCGTGTCGGCCACCAAACTCGAGGAGACGACCCTCCCCAACGGCGCCGCCGAGCCGGCGCTGCTGCCCGCACCGCAGTGGTGGGCCGCCAGCGATCAGCGGCAGGAGCTGCTGCGCCAGGTGGAACGCGAGGTGCTCGAGGACGCCGTGAGCCGGGCCGACGACGCCAGCGCGGGGCAGTTGCGGAACACCCTGCTGGTGGTCGGTGGCATCGTCGCGGTGCTCCTGGTCGCCGTGCTGATCTCGCTGCTGGTCGGCCGCTCGGTCGCCCGGTCGATGCGGTTGCTGCGCGGCCAGGCACTGCGGATCGCCCAGGTCGAGCTGCCGCTCACCCTCGACCGGCTGCGCGCGGTGAACCGCTCGGTCGGCGCGATCGACGTGGCCCCGGCGATCATCACCTCCCAGGACGAGCTCGGCGAGCTGGCCGAGGCGTTCGTGGCGGTGCACCGCAGCGCCGTCGACGTCGCGGTCGAGCAGGCGCTGATGCGGCGCAACGTCAACGCCATGTTCGTCAACCTGGCACGGCGCAGCCAGGTGCTGGTCGAGCGGCAGCTGGAACTCCTCGACGAGCTGGAACGCGAGGAGAGCGACCCGGACCAGCTGGAGAACCTGTTCAAGCTCGACCACCTGGCCGCCCGGATGCGCCGCAACGACGAAAGCCTGCTGGTGCTCGCCGGCACGGAGTCCAGCCGGCGCTGGAACCGGCCGGTGGGCCTGGGTGCGGTGCTGCTCGCGGCGAGCGCCGAGATCGAGCAGTACCAGCGGGTGCGCCACGAGTCGCGGACGGACCTGCACCTGGTCGGGCACGCCGTCGGTGACCTGGTGCACCTCTTCGCCGAGCTGCTGGAGAATGCCACCGCGTTCTCCCGCCCGGACACCGTCGTGCGGGTGCTCGCGCGGGCCGAGGGCACCGGCGCGGTGGTGGAGATCATCGACCAGGGGCTCGGGATGAGCCCGGCCGCGCTGGCGGAGGCGAACGCGGTGCTGGCCGAGCCGCCGGCGGCCGACGTGGCGGCCTCCGAGCGGATGGGCCTGTTCGTGGTCAGCCACCTCGGCGCGCGGCACGGGGTGCAGGTACGGCTGCACGCGGGCCACGAGAGCCTGGTGGCCCAGATCCGAATCCCGGCGGAGCTGCTGGCCGATGCGCCCGCTGGGCTGGACCAGCTCGCCTCGCCGCGGATGCTGACCACCCAGGTCGCCGCGGCGTCCCGCCTCGCGCCCGGCGCCGGCCCGCTCCGCGCGGCGACCACCGAGCTGCCAGTGGTGGGACGGCCGATGGCACCTCCGGCCGAGCTGCCGGTGTCGCCGTTGACTGGGCTCCCCCTCGGTGGCGGTGCCCCCGCGTCGCCCGCTTCGCCGCCGCCTGTGGTGGGCCGTCCCCCCGTGCACTCCGGCACACCCGGCGGGACGGCCGTGCCCCGGCAGCACCGGCCGCCGGTCCGGGCCGAGAGCGTGCTGACCCCGGCAGGGTCGGCCGGCGGCTGGTTTTCCCGGCAGGGCCCGTCGTCCTCGATGCTCGGTGTGACGCCGCCGCCGGCCGCGACGCCGGTCACTGCAGGGACCAACGAACGGGGGCTGCCGGTGCGCGTACCGATGGCCCAGCTCGCCGCGGTGACCGAAACCGCGCGCCCGGCCGGGCCGGCGCCCCGGCAGGATCCGGATCCGGACGCGGTCGGCGGCATGCTGTCCCGCTTCTACGGCGGGGTGCGCCGGGCCGAGGCCGAGGAAACCAGAGAGATGTACTTGCCGCGCAGCGAAGGGGGACGACGACAGTGACGACGTTGAGCCAGGAGGCCCGCGATCTCAGCTGGTTGGTGAACGCGTTCGCGGAGCGGGTCCCCGGGGTGGCGCACGCAGTGGTGGTCTCCTCCGACGGCCTGCTGGTGGCGATCTCCGCCCACCTGCCGCGGGACCACGCGGACAAGCTGGCGGCGGTGACCTCGGGGCTGATGAGCATCACCGCGGGCGCGGCCCAGATGTTCGACGGGGACGTCGTCAAGCAGACCGTGGTCGAGATGGGGCGCGGCTACTTCCTGGTCATGCAGATCCGGGACGGCTCGATCCTGGCCACCCTGGCCGCGGCGGAGGCGGACATCGGCGTGGTCGGCTACGAGATGGCCCGGCTGGCGAAGCAGGCGGGTGAGATGCTCACCCCGGCGCTGCGGGCGGAACTGCAGCAGGCGCTGCCGCGCTGAGCGCGGACGGCCCGGCCGGCGGTGGCGCGCCGCCGGCCGGGCCCGGACGGGTCAGAGGCCGTTGTCGCGGATTACCGTGCGGTACCAGTGCGCGCTGCGCTTGAGCACCCGGCGCTGCGTCGGGTAGTCCACGTAGACCAGGCCCCAGCGCTGCTCGTAGCCCTCGGCCCACTCGAAGTTGTCCAGCAGCGACCAGACGTGGTAGCTCTCCAGCGGCACCCCGTCCCGGATCGCCCGGTGCGCCGCGGCGAAGTGGTCGCGCAGGAAGTCGATCCGGGCGGCGTCGTCGACGGTGCCGTCGGCCGCGAGCCGGTCCGGGCAGGGCAGCCCGTTCTCGGTGATGGTGATTGGGATCCGGCCGTAGTCACGGGTGACCCGGGTCAGGATGTCGTACATCCCCTCGGGGTAGATCTGCTGCCACTCGGCCTCGGAGGTGGGCCACTTGCGCACCGTGTCGCCCTGGCCGGTGACGTAGATGGGCGTGTAGTACTGGACCGCGAGCAGGTCGACGGGGCTGGCGATGACGGCCAGGTCGCCGTCGCGGATCCCCCGGACCATGCGGCTGTCCGGGCCCAGGTCGGCCAGCACGTCCTCCGGGTAGGCGCCCTTGAGGATCGAGTCGAGGTAGAGGCGGTTCTCGTAGCCGTCGTACAGTCGGCTGGCCGCGGCGGCCTCGGCGGTGTCGTCGGCCGGGTAGCAGGGGTGCAGGTTCAGCGCCGGCCCGATCCGGCCCGGCAGGCCGCTGGCGCGCAGCGCCCGGACGGCGAGGCCGTGGGCGAGCTGGAGGTGGTGGGCGACCAGGTACGCGGCCGCCGGGTCCTGCTGGCCGGGCGCGTGGTGTCCCCAGAGGTAGCCGTTCTGCACGACGGTCTTCGGCTCGTTGATGGTCAGCCACGCCGGCACCCGGTCGCCGAGGGCGCGGAACATCACGTCGGCGTACTCGGCGAAGCGTTCGGCGGTGTCCCGGTTCTCCCAGCCGCCGGCGTCCTGCAGGGCTTGGGGGAGGTCCCAGTGGAACAGGGTGGCCATCGGCGCGATGCCCCGTTCGTGCAGCCCGTCGACCAGCCGGCGGTAGAAGTCGAGGCCGCGCTGGTTGGGCTTGCCGGAGCCGTCGGCCTGGATGCGCGGCCAGGAGATGGAGAACCGGTAGCTGCGCAGCCCCAGGTCGCGCATCAGGTCCAGGTCCTCGGCGTACCGGTGGTAGTGGTCGGCGGCGACGTCCCCGGTGTCCCCGTTGCGGGTGCGGCCCGGGGTGTGGCTGAAGGTGTCCCAGACGGATTCGCCCCGCCCGTCCTCCTTGGCCGCGCCCTCGATCTGATAGGCCGAGGTGGCCGCGCCCCAGCCGAAGCCGGGCGGGAACCGCAGCGGCCCGTGCGGCGAGTCCGCGCTGGCCGGGGCGGTGTCCGGCGCGTCGTCGCAGCCGGCGACGGTGGCGGAGCTGGCGGCGATCCCCGCCGCGGCGGCGCCGGCGAGCCCGGTCCGGGCCGCGCCCGCGACGGTCGTGGATGCGGCGGCAGGACGGAGCAGGCGCCGTCGGGTGAGTAGCGACATGGATGTTCTCCTCGGAGTGACTGGCCGCCCCGCCGAACGGGAGCGCTCCCAGCATAGGCGGGACGCGGCCGGCCACGTTCCGTGGGGCGGGCCGGTGGTGCGCGCGGCCCGGCCGAGCGGGCGGCCGGAGGTGGGGTGGGCGGGTGTCGCTCGGGGGCCAGGGCGAGCGGCGAGGGGTGGGGCAGAAAGCGAAGGAGGCCGGCCGGGCGGCGCGTCGCGCCTGTCCCGTCGGCCTCTTTTCCCGTCGACAACGGGGGATTAGTGTGGGGACGGGGGAGGGCAACCCCCGTCCCCACCTGTGATGCACACACGCACATGTGGATTGGCGTCCTGCCGTGCGTGTCGCGCGGGAGCCGGGCCACGCGAGTGGCTCTGGTTCCACCTCCCTCCGATGTCGGTGGGTGATGGCTGACGGCGGCGTCCGGGCTGGCCCGTCGTCAGCCTCCGGGGCTGGGGTGTCGGGCACACGGGTGTCCCCGACGATCTCGTACGTGCATCTCCGTCGATGGAAGCGCTCCCATCGGCGATGCTTGTGACTGTAACGCCCGTCACCCGTTTGTCAACGCCCCTACACGAGATCGAAACATCGACCTGTGTGTCATCCCTCCCCGTTGTGGTGGGAGCGCTTCCATGGCACACTCTCAATTCATCGCGACGCGGAGCCAGCTCGCGCGAGGCGTGGGCCGCCGAGGGCACCCGGTACTGCCGGTGCGGCGCCCCGATCCCCGGCACGGCCGGGTCGACCACCTTTCCGGGCGCCTCCGTCCCCCCGCGTACGTCCCGTCGACGCGGGCGAGGCGCCCCGCCGGGGCCTGCGGTCCCGGCCCGGTCCGAGGAGACACCGCGCACATGAGACTCATGGCCAGACGTCGCCGCACGGCGATGTTCGCCGCCACCGCCCTCGCCATCGGCGGGGTGGCCCTGCCGGCCGGCGCCGCTCAGGCCGCCCCGGCCTGCGACGTCCAGTACGTGACCAGCGACTGGAGCAACGGGTTCACCGCCACCGTCACCATCAAGAACCTCGGCGACGCCCTGAACAACTGGTCCCTCAAGTTCGCCTTCCCGAACACCAGCCAGCAGGTGACCCAGGGCTGGTCGGCCAGGTGGAGCCAGTCCGGCACCGAGGTCACCGCGACCAACGAGTCGTGGAACGGCAGCCTGGCCACCGGCGCCGCCACCACGATCGGCTTCAACGGCGCCTTCACCGGCAGCAACCCGAAGCCGACCGCGTTCACCCTCAACGGCGTGGCCTGCAACGGCGCGCCCGCGAACCAGCCGCCGACCGTGTCCCTCGCGGTCCCCGCCGGCCCGTTCCAGGCGCCGGCGGACGTGCCGCTGACCGCCACCGCCAGCGACCCGGACGGCACCGTCACCAAGGTCGAGTTCTACCGCAACGGCCTGCTGGTCAACACCGACACCACCGCCCCGTACCAGTACGACCTGCTGGGGCTGCCCGCCGGCAGCTACACCGTGCAGGCCAAGGCGTACGACAACGCCAACGCCACCGCGATCGCCGAGAAGTCCTTCACCGTGAACCCGGCGACCGGCCCGCAACTGGTCGCCACCCCGACCGCGGTGGGTGTCGACGAGGGCGCCACCGGCACGGTGCGGTACACCCTCACCGCCGCGCCGACCGCCAACGTCCCGGTGACCCTCGCCGTCACCGGGGACAGCGACATCACCGTGTCACCGACCACGCTGACCCTCACGCCGAGCAACTGGAGCACCGGGGTCACCGCCGTCGTCGCGGCCGCGGAGGACGCCGACACCGTCGGCGGCACCGCCACCGTCACCGCCTCGGCGACCGGATACGCGCCCCTCACGGTGACCGCCACCGAGATCGACAACGACGCTCCAGGCGGAAACAACGCGTACCTCAAGAAGTTCCTCGACCAGTACGGCAAGATCAAGAACTCGCGCTACTTCAGCCCGGAGGGCGTGCCGTACCACTCGGTCGAGACGCTGATCGTCGAGGCCCCCGACTACGGCCACGAGACCACCTCGGAGGCGTTCAGCTTCTGGCTCTGGCTGGAGGCGCAGTACGGCCGCGTCACCCAGAACTGGAGCCCGTTCAACAACGCCTGGACCGTGATGGAAAAGTATATTATTCCGAATCATTCGGACCAGGCGACGGCCGGCGCGCCGGGCACCCCGCAGTACGCCGCCGAGTACAACCAGCCCAGCCAGTACCCGTCCCAGCTGCAACCGAGCGTCCCGGTCGGCCAGGACCCGCTCCGCTCGGAGCTGCAGTCCACCTACGGCACCGGCGACATCTACGGCATGCACTGGCTGCTCGACGTCGACAACACCTACGGCTACGGCCACTGCGGCGACGGCACCACCCGGCCCGCGTACATCAACACCTTCCAGCGGGGCACCCAGGAGTCGGTGTGGGAGACCGTGCCGCAGCCGTCCTGCGACACCTTCAAGCACGGCGGCCAGTACGGCTACCTCGACCTGTTCGTAAAGGAGTCGAGCGCCCCGGCCAAGCAGTGGAAGTACACCAACGCCCCGGACGCCGACGCCCGCGCCGTGCAGGCCGCGTACTGGGCGCTGACCTGGGCCAAGGCCCAGGGCAAGGCGGCCGACGTCGCGGCCACCGTGGCCAAGGCCGCAAAGATGGGTGACTACCTGCGGTATGCCATGTTCGACAAGTACTTCAAGAAGATCGGCAACTGCGTCGGCGCCTCCACCTGCCCGGCCGGCACCGGCCGCGACTCGGCGCACTACCTGCTCTCCTGGTACTACGCCTGGGGCGGCGCGTACGACACCTCGCAGAACTGGTCCTGGCGGATCGGCTCCAGCCACAACCACTTCGGCTACCAGAACCCCTTCGCGGCCTGGGCGCTGACCAACACCCCCGAACTCAAGCCGCAGTCGCCGACCGCGGTCTCCGACTGGCAGAAGAGCTTCGACCGGCAGCTGGAGTTCTACGCCTGGCTCCAGTCCGCCGAGGGCGGCATCGCCGGTGGCGCCACCAACAGCTGGGACGGCAGCTACGCCCAGCCGCCGGCCGGCACCGCCAACTTCTACGGCATGTTCTACGACGTCGACCCGGTCTACAACGACCCGCCGTCCAACCAGTGGTTCGGCATGCAGGCCTGGTCGATGCAGCGGATCGCCGAGCTGTACCTGCAGACCGGCAACGCGAAGGCCAAGGCGCTGCTGGACAAGTGGGTGCCATGGGCCATCGCCAACACCACGCTGGGCACCAACTGGTCGATCCCGTCGGACATGAAGTGGACCGGCCAGCCCAACAACTGGGACCCGGCCAACCCGCAGCCGAACACCAACCTGCACGTCGAGGTGACGGTGAAGGGCCAGGACGTCGGCGTCGCCGCCGCCTACGCCCGGACCCTGATCGCGTACGCCGCCAAGTCCGGCAACGCCGCGGCGAAGACCACCGCCAAGGGCCTGCTGGACGCGCTCTCCGCCGCCGCCGACGCCAAGGGCGTCTCGATGCCGGAGAAGCGGGGCGACTACAAGCGCTTCGACGACGTCTACAACGCCACCGACGGCCAGGGCCTCTACATCCCCGCCGGCTGGACCGGGAAGATGCCGAACGGCGACGCCATCGCCGCCGGCAAGAGCTTCCTGGACATCCGGTCGTTCTACAAGAACGACCCGGACTGGCCGAAGGTGCAGGCGTACCTGAACGGCGGCGCCGAGCCGGTCTTCAACTACCACCGGTTCTGGGCGCAGGCGGACGTCGCGATGGCGTACGCCGACTACGGCACCTACTTCCCGCAGGGGTGAGGTGACGACTCCGCCACGGGCGGGCGGCTCCCGCCCGTGGCGGCGGTCGGCCGGGCACAGGGGCCGTCCGGCCGACGCAGCGGACGGACCGGCCCACCGATCCGTCCGGAGTCGAACTTGCCGCGAAAACACGCGAAAATCCCGCCCCCAGGGATCACACGACGGCCGGGAACGGAGTAACGTACGTCACCAAGAGAGGCCGCTCCCCCCGTGGCGGCCTCTCTTTTCATGTTCCCGCAGTGGTGTCCGGATCGGACGGCGCGACCGGATGACGCAGCCCCCCGGTCAGCACCGAGCGCGGCCGGTCCCCCCGGGCGCAGTCGCCACCCGGCCACCGCCGCCCCGGCCACCACCGCGGCGACCACCCCGCCCGCGAGGCCGGCGACCAGCCAACCGACGGCGAACGCCACCGGTGGCACCGTCGCGTCGACCGCCCCGCGCCGGCCACCGAGCAGGTCCGCCAGCGACTCGGGCCGGTCCCGGGCCGGCCGCTCCCGCTCCGGCATGCCGGTCATCCGCGACCCCCTTCCGGCTGCGTCCTCAACCTACGGGACCGCCCGGCGGCCCAACGAGCGGCGAGCCGGCGTGGCCGTTACCGTGTGCGGGTGCGTGAGACGGCGCGCGGTTGGACCGCGGTCTGGTTGGTCGTGCTGGCCCTGGCCCAGGCGGCCGCGTTGCTGCTGGTGTGGCGGTTCGCCGTGCACACCAGGACCGGTCAGTGGCTCGACACGGTCGCGTTGACCGGCAACCGGATCGGGCAGGACCGCATCGACGGGCCGGTGGATCGCATCCTCAACGCCATGTCGGTGGTGTCCCTGCTGGTCGCCACCGCGGCGATCGGCTTCATCGCGCTGATCCGGGGCCGCAAGGCGCTCGCCGTCACCGCCACCCTGCTGGTCGCCGGCGCCAACGCGAGCACCCAACTGCTCAAGCACTACCTGGTCCGCCCCGACTTCGGCATCGACCCGGAACGGGCGGCCGCCGGCAACAGTCTGCCCAGCGGGCACACCGCGGTGGCCGCGTCGGTCGCGGTGGCGCTGATCCTGGTGCTGCCGGCGAAGCTGCGGGTGCTCGGCGCGTTCCTCGGCGCCGGTTACGCGGCCGCCGCCGGGGTGGCCACCCTCTCCGCCGGCTGGCACCGGCCCAGCGACGCCGTGGCCGCCTATCTGATCGTCGGCGGCTGGGCGGCCGTGGGCGGCCTGGTGCTCCTGTTCTTCCAGCGGGAACGGGCGGAGGTGTCGCCGGAGGACGCGCACCGGCCGGCCGCCACGGTGCTCGGCCTGGCCGGACTGGTCGCCCTCGTCGCGTCCGGGCTCGCCCTCGGCTGGCTCTCCGCCCGCTCCGGCACCCCCGCGGACGAGCTCACCCGCCGTCCGCTCTTCATCGGGTACGCGGGCAGCGCGGCCGGCATCGTCGGGACGATGGCCGTGGTGGCCGCGCTGGTCCTCGCGGTGGTGCACCGCCTGGTGCCCCGCTACAAGGGCTGATCAGCGGTAGTACGTGCCGACCATCGTGCCGCTGGCGAACTCCTTGTCGGTGAGCGCGTCGTGCACGTCCGTGACGTGCGGCGTTTCCGGCAACTCCAGCGGGCGCTCCAGCGCGTAGAGCCGGAAGAAATAGCGGTGCGGGTCCTCGTGCTGAGGCGGGTGCGGGCCGGCCCAGCCGGTGGTACCGAAGTCGTTGGGCCATTCCCGGCCCCCCAACGGCACGCCGCCCTCGGCGACCCCCTCCGACCGGGGCGAGATGCCGGTTACCAGCCAGTGCAGGAAGGGAACCTTCCCGCCGTCCGGGTCCTCGACGATCAGGACCAGCTCAGTGGCGTCGGGTACCTGGGACCACTGCAGGGGTGGTGAGACGTTCCCGCCCTCCCGGGTGAAACGCCCGGGGAGCATGTCGTGGTCGTTGAACGCGGTGCTGCGGAGCATGATGCCAGCCATCGTGCGGCCCCTCCTCTCCTCGACCACCGGCGCGTACCCGGCCGGTGGACGGCGAAACGGCGGTGGCAGGCTGGTCCGGCAGCACGGGACGGACCGGACGGGGGAGCGGATGGACACGGTGCGCGCGGCGTTCCGCGACGAGTGCGGGCGGCTGGAGGAGGTGCTGCGTGGCCTGACCGAGGCCGACCTGGACCGGCCCACGCCCTGCCCACCGTGGGCGGTACGCGACCTGCTCGCGCACGTGCGTACGGGCGCCGGACGGCTGGTGGACATGCTCGCCGCGCCGGCCCCGGAACGGGCGGAGGTGGACGCCGCCGGCTACTTCGGGACGGCCAAGTTCACCCCGGAGGTGGACCGGGACCGGATCGACAGCGCCCGGCGGGAGGCGCGCGCGCCGGACGGCGCACCCGAGGTGGCGGAGGGTTTCGCGCAGGCCTGGCGGGCCGCCGACGCGGCCGTCGCCGCACAGCCGCCGGGTCGGCTGGTCCGCACCCGGCACGGTGACGCGATGACAGTGACGGAGTTCCTGCGTACCCGGGTGGTGGAGGTCGGGGTGCACGGCCTGGACCTGGCCGACGCGCTGGACCGGCGGCCGTGGCTGACCCCGACGGCGGCGCAGGCGGTGGCGGACCTGCTGGTCGGCGGCCAGCCGGCGCCTGTCGGGCTCGGCTGGGACGCGGTGACGCTGGTCCGCAAGGCCACCGGCCGGTCCGCGCTCACCGACCGCGAGCGGGCGGTGCTCGCGGAGTCCGGCTTCCGGTGGCTCTCCTTCGGCGGCTGAGCGGGGTCAGCCGGCGGTGCGACGCAGGTGGTCCAGGACGATCGGGTCGATGCGGCCGGGGACGATCCGCTCCTCCAGGTTCTCCACCCCGGCCCAGGAGGCGAGCGCCTCGTCCAGGGCGGCCGCGCCAACCGGGTGCCCGGCGGTGGCCAGCAGCGTGGCGACCTCCTCGGCCAGCGGCCCGGTGAGGTCCCGCAGGGTGGCCGGGTCGGGCTTGCCGAAGAGCATGGTGTGGATGTCGAGCAGGCGGCACAGCTCGGTGACCGGGTCGGGGTGGTCGTCGACCCGCAGGTCGACCAGCTCGTCGCCGGTGCCGGCGTAGCCGCCGCGCCGCTGCACCACCAGCAGGCCGGCGCTCTGCCGGCCCCGGCGGTCGCCGCCGGCCCGGTCGCCGGCGTGCAGCGCGGCCAGCAGCCGCTGCGGGAACGGCAGTTCGGCGCCGCCGAGCCAGGCGTCCCGGACCGCGTCGATGACGTGCGGGCCGGCGAGGATGTTGCCCTGCGCGGCCCAGCCGTCGCCGGCCTGGCCGCCGGCCCAGGGGTGGCAGCGCGGGCCGGTCCAGGTGGCCCCGTCGCCGGTCGTTCCGACGACGCCGACCTGCCGGTCGTCGCGGCCGGGGTCGGCGGCGACGAGGCCGGCCACCACGTCCGCCGCGGCCACGTCGCTGCGCAGCAGCGCCAGCCCCTGCGCGCGGTAGGCCAGGTTGACGTGCGCCTGGGTGGCCACCGCGCCGACCTCGGCCTCGGCGGCCGGGACCAGCGCGCCGGCGGCGAGGAACTTGCTGGCGACGGCGACGCCGTGCAGGCGGCCGTCGGCGGACCGGGCGACGATCGAGAAGGTCACCGGCGGATCCTAGCGCCGGGACCCGGGTGGCGGGGTCCGTCAGAACGGCGGGGCGGCCTCCTCGGGCGGGCGGCCGCGGGCCCGCCGGGTGTCGGCGACCGCCACTGCCAGCAGCACCACGACGGCCGTCGCTGCCGAGGCCAGCGACGCCACGTGCACCAGCAGCGGCATCGACGCCAGCAGGACCAGCATGGCGATCCAGCGCGACGGCGACACCCGGCCGAAGACCTCGTATTCGAAGCGGGCCCGACCGGCCAGGAAGATCGCCGGGCCGCCGAGGGTCATCGCGGCCCACGCGACGTGGCTGTGTCCGGTCGGATGGTCGGCGACCAGCTCGTAGCCGATCGCGGTGGAGACCACCCCGATCACCATCACCAGGTGACTGTCGGCGGCCGAGCGGCCGATGCTGGCGGGGTGGGCGGCCCGGGTCACCGCCTCGGCCAGGATCTGCCCGGCCCGCTGCACGTAGATCCGCCACAGCAGCACCGACGTGAAGATCGCCAGGGCGAAGGCGGCGGTCCGGGGCAGGTCGATCCGATGCCCGCTGTAGGCCAGGCCCGCGACGAGGATCGTCTCGCCGAGCGCGACGAGGAAGAACTGCTGGTACCGCTCGGCCAGGTGTTCCCCGGCGATGTCCCAACGGGAGATGGTGGAACGGCCCAGCCCGGGCACCGGCCAGCCGGTCCGCGTCGCCAGGTACTCCACGGCGAGGGCGATGGTCCAGAGCACCACCCGCGGGTTGGTGGGCAGGAACGCCCCGATCAGCCAGAGCACGCTGGCGAACCCCAGCGTGATCAGCATGCGCACCTTCAGCCGGCGGTACGGGTGCGGGCCCAACGCCATCAGCAGGATCGCCGGCCGGCTCAGCTGCGCCACCACGTAGGCGACGGCGAACGCGAGCCCGCTCGTGCTGAACGCCCGCGGGATCGCCACCCCCATCACCATGCTGCACACCAGCGCGGTGATCACGATCGCCTGGATCCAGAGGTGGTACGGGTCGTACCGGCTGGTCGTCCACGCGATGGCCTGCCAGATCGCCCAGAGCGCGAGCCCCAGCAGCAGGGTCTTGCCGCCGCCGGTGACCGCCTTCCACACCCCGCCGTGTCCCGCCTCCACCGCCAGGTCCTCGAAGGCGCGGGCACCGATCCGGGTGAGCGCGAAGACGAACACCAGGTCGAAGAAGAGCTCCAGGAACGTCGCCCGCTTCGCGGCTTCCTCCACCGGGAGCAGCCCTGGCGGCTCGGCGGCGGTCACGCTGGCCTCCCCCCGTCGCTCCGGCTCATCTGGCAGTGGTAGCACTATTTCCGGATGGAGCGGTGTTTATCGCTCGTATCGACTCGGTCGGGTGCGATCCCGGATCTTGCTCCGGGCGACGGCGAGCGGGCACGATCGACCGGTGACGAATCGATGGGGCATGACGGTGCCGCTCAGCGGCATCCCGCTCGCCGACCACGCCGCCGTCTACGCGGCCCTCGATCGGGCCGGCTTCACCGACGTCTGGTCCTCGGAGGTGGCCGGCACCGACGCGTTCACCCCGCTGGCGCTCGCCGCGGCCTGGCAGCCCCGGCTGCGCCTCGGCACCGCGATCACCCCGGTCTTCACCCGGGGGCCCGGACTGCTCGCGATGAGCGCCGCCGCGCTCGCCGAGGCCGCCCCGGGCCGCTTCGCGCTCGGCATCGGCGCCTCCTCGCCGGTGCTGGTGCGGGACTGGAACGCGGTCCGCTTCGACGAGCCGTTCAAGCGCACCCGGGACGTGCTGCGCTTCCTGCGCGCCGCGCTGCGCGGGGAGACCGTCGACGAGGTGTACGACACCTTCACCGTCCGCCGGTTCACCCTGGAACGCCCGCCGGCCGTGCCCCCGCCGGTGCTGCTGGCCGCGCTGCGCCCGGGGATGCTGCGGCTCGCCGCCGCCGAGGCCGACGGCGTGATCCTCAACTGGCTCTCCGCCGACGACGTGCCCACCGCCCTTGCCGAGCTGGGTGAGCGCCGCCCCGGCTTCGAGGTCGCCGCCCGGATCTTCGTCTGCCCCACCGAGGACGCCGCGTACGCCCGGGCGCTGGGCCGCCGGCTGATCACCGGCTACCTCACCGTGCCCGCGTACGCGGCCTTCCACCGCTGGCTGGGCCGGGACAAGCTGCTCGGCCCGATGTGGGAGGCGTGGGCGGCCGGCGACCGGCGGGGCGCCTCGGCGGCCGTACCGGACGAGGTCGTCGACGCGCTGGTGCTGCACGGCTCACCCGAGCGGTGCGCCGCCCAGGTCCGCCGGTACGCCGACGCCGGGGTGGACGTACCCGTGCTGGCGCTGCTGCCCACCCCGGAGCTGGCCGGCGGTGGCGCCGCCGCGCTGGCCGCGCTGATCCCCCGGCTCGGGCCTGGCAGCGGGAAGGGGAACTGAGATGAATTTGACCGACCGGGTGGCCGTGATCACCGGCGGGGCGGGCGGCATCGGGTCGGCGCTCGCCCGCCGGTTCGCCGCCGAGGGCGCCGCCGTGGTCGTCCTGGCCGACCTGGACGCCGACGCCGCCCGGGCGGTGGCCGAGCAGATCGGGCCGGTCGCGCACGCCGTCGGGCTGGACGTCACCGACGCGGCGCAGGTCCGCGCGCTGGTCGACGAGACCGAGCGGCGGTACGGGCGGATCGACCTGTTCTGCGCCAACGCCGGCGTGGCCACCGGCGGGGGAGTGGACGCCCCCGACGCCGACTGGGAGCGGGCCTGGCAGGTCAACGTGCTGGCCCACGTGCACACCGCCCGGGCGGCGCTGCCCGCGATGCTGCGGCGCGGCCAGGGCTACCTGCTGTTCACCTGCTCGGCGGCCGGCGTGCTGACCGCGGTCGGCGACGCCCCGTACACCGCCACCAAGCACGCGGCGGTCGGCTTCGCCGAGTGGCTCGCCATCACCTACCGGGACGCGGGCATCCGGGTCAGCGCGCTCTGCCCGCAGGGTGTGGACACCCCGATGCTGGCCGACGGGCTCGCCGCCGGGCACCTGGGCGCCCGGGTGATCGCGGCCTCCGGTGCCGTGCTCACCCCCGACCAGGTCGCCGACGCCACCATCGCCGGGCTGGCCGAGGAGCGGTTCCTCATCCTGCCGCACCCGGAGGTCGCCACGTACGCCCGCCGCCGGGCCGAGGATCCGGACGGCTGGCAGGCCGGCCTGCGCAAGCTGGTCCGCAAGCTGCGCGCCGCCGGCTGAGGCGTCCGCCGCGGGCTGCCGGGGCCGACTGATCTCGGTTGCCGCCGAAGATCATGGTGCGGGATGCTGCCGGCGTGCAGATGCATGCTGACCAGCTGGCCGTGCCGGTCGAGACGGTGCGGGCGTTGGTGGACGACCAGTTCCCCGAGTGGCGGGGCCTGCCCGTCAGACGCGTTGCGTCGGACGGGACGGTCAACGCCGTCTTCCGCATCGGCGACCGGTTCGCGGCTCGGTTTCCCCTGCAGCCCCGCGAGGTCGAGTCGGCGCGGCGCTGGCTGGAGGGGGAGGCGGAAGCAGCCCGTGAGCTGGCCGGCGGTATCCGCTTCCCGACGCCCGAGCCGGTCGCCCTCGGGGAACCCGGGGCCGGCTACCCCCTGCCGTGGTCGGTGCAAACCTGGCTGCCGGGCGTGGTGGCGACCGACGACGACCCGGCCGAGTCGGTCACGTTCGCGCACGACCTGGCCGAGTTCATCACCGAGGTACGCGCCATCGACACGCGCGGTCGGACGTTCAGCGGTCAGGGGCGCGGCGGCGACCTCCGCACCCACGACGGGTGGATGGAGACCTGTTTCGGGAACAGCGAAGGGCTCCTGGACGTACCGCGCCTGCGTCGGACGTGGGCGGTCATGCGGAACCTGCCGCGCGACGCCGAGGACGTGATGAACCACGGCGACCTCATCCCCGGCAACGTGCTGGTGTCCGGCGGGCGCCTGGCCGGGATTCTCGACGCCGGGGGGCTCGGGCCGGCCGACCCTGCCCTGGATCTCGTCGGTGCCTGGCATCTGCTCGAGGCGGGGCCGCGACGGGCGCTCCGCGCGGACCTCGGCTGTGACGACCTCGAATGGGAACGCGGCAAGGCGTGGGCCTTCCAGCAGGCGATGGGCGCCGTCTGGTACTACGTCGAGAGCAACCCGGCCATGAGCCGGATGGGTCGACGCACCCTGGCCCGCATCATGGCGGACGGGTCACCCGCCTGAGCCCACGTCCGAACCGGACGGCCTGAATGCGGCCGGCAACGGGCCGAGGCGGTTACCGTCGGCCGGCCGGGATACGGGCCGGTGTCCGCCTCGACAGGCAAGCCGTTACTTGCCTATAGTCGTCCGCATGGACGTCTACCAGGCTCTGGCGGACCCCACGCGCCGGAAGATCCTCGACGAGCTGACCGACCGGGACGGCCAGACCCTGTTCGAGATCTGTGCCCGGCTGGCCACCAAGCACCAGCTCACGTCGTCGCGTCAGGCGATCTCCCAGCACCTCGACGTGCTGGAGGCCGCCGGCCTGGTCGCCACGCGCCGGCAGGGCCGCTACAAGTTCCACCACCTGGACACCCGGCCGTTGCAGTCCATCGCCGAGCGATGGCTCCGGCCCCAACCACCGACAGGAGACCCGACGTGAAGATCAACCTGACCAGCGTCCTGGTCGATGACCAGGCCAAGGCGCTGCGCTTCTACACCGAGGTCCTGGGCTTCGTGACGAAGAACGACGTGCCGATGGGTGAACACCGGTGGCTGACCGTCGTCTCACCCGAGCAGCCGGACGGGGTCGAACTCCTGCTGGAGCCCGACGCGCACCCGGCCGCGAAGGCGTTCAAGGAGGCCCTGATGGGCGACGGCATCCCGTTCACGTCGTTCGCCGTGGACGACGTCGCCGCCGAGCACAGCCGGCTGCGGCAGCTCGGCGTGCTGTTCACCCAGGAGCCTGCCGACATGGGCCCGGTCGTCACCGCGGTGTTCGACGACACCTGCGGCAACCTGATCCAGATCGCCCAGCACAAGTAGTTCATACGAGGGGCCGGAACTGCCCCGGACCTGGCCACCTGTCCACCGTCCGGTGTCAGGTCAGCTTCTCGGCCTTGACGGGACCGAGCTTGCAGGTCGTGCTCGGTGCTGCTGGCTGCATCGGAAGGTGTATTGGTTGGGACGGTTGGCCTTGGCGATCTGCCCGCAGGCGGAGCAGCCCTGCGAGGTGTACGCCGGATCGACATGGACGAGCCCCACCCCGGACCGTGTCGCCTGTCGGCGATGAACTGGCCGAGCTGGCGAAACGCCCACGAATGCGGTGTGACCCGCTGGGGCCGTCGGAGCCGTACCCGGTCGCGGATGCCGCCCAGGTTTTGAGGGCGACACCGCGGCCGGCGCGTTCGGCCTCGGTCACGATCTGCTTGGCAATGCGATGGTTCGCATCGGCGGCGAAACGGGCCTCCTTGCGGCGGCGGGCCTTCAGCAGCGGCTAGATGGGGCGGCGCGAGCGGCGGCGGCGGCTTCTAGCGAGATTGGCATTGCCAGGTCGGATCTCAGCATTATGGTCGGTGAGTGATCAATGGTGCTCATGTGATCATCTACAGCCGCGACCCAGAGGCGGACCGCGCCTTCTTCCGGGACACGCTCGGCTACCACCACGTCGATGCCGGCCATGGCTGGCTCATTTTCAAGCTCCCGCCGGCCGAACTTGCCATGCACCCGACCGAGGGCGAGCCGGCCCACGAACTCTTCCTCATGTGCGACGACGTCGCGGAGACGATGGCCGATCTGGTCGCGAAGGGCGTCGAGTTCACGATCCCGGTCACCGAGGAGCGGTGGGGGCTGCGAACCGCGCTGCGACTGCCCAGTGGCGGCGAACTCGGTCTCTACGAACCGCGCCACCCGGTCGCAATCTGACGTGCCGGCTGGGCGGCTCGCCGAGCCCGACGGAAGGGCGGCCCAGGCAGTAAGAAGGCAGCGAAACCCAGAGCAAAGACCGTGGCCAGGTACCACCAGATGGCCGCAACCCTGCGCGTGTTGACAGTCCCCGCCACCCAGCCGGAGCCGTTGGTGCGACCGACCCGGCTCCCACCAGCGGGGGCACCCGACCTGCCGGCCGACGCTCGCGACCTGCGTACCGGACCGTCGGCACCCGCCTCGCCTGAGATCCACACGTTCGGGGCCGGGTCGGTACGTCTACTCGCTTGACCACTCAGGAAGCAGCGGGGAGGCGTCGAACGCGGCACCTGCAGGCGACAGGAACCGCCGCCATTGAAAGGCCACCGGCACCCCTACCAGGTTCTGCGTCCGCATCGCCCCACTAGCAGGATCGCTGTACCCTTCTTCTACTTATGCCCGGTTCGTCATGTTCGGTGGGTCCGAACGGTGAAAGCGTCTCGCACTGGACGTTCTCGACGATCAGCCGGCTCGCCGTGAGGCCATGGCCCGGTGGGCGAGACGGACCCCCACAGACGTGCCACCGAGATAGGAAGGAAGCCGATCTTGATCAGATGGAAGCCTCGCGGCATCGTCGCCGCGCTAGGGGTACTGGCTGCCGCCGCAGCCATCTTCACGCCCGCCAGCGCTAGCGCGTCGCCCAGCGGCGTGGGCGCGGTCTACACGCTCACGAACGCCACCGCGGGCAATGCCGTACTCGCCTACACGCGCTTCGCGGACGGCTCGCTCTCACCGGCTGGATCGTTCCCGACCGGCGGCGCCGGCACCGGTGGAGAGCTTGGATCGCAGAACGCGGTCATCGTCAGCAACAATCACCAGTGGCTGTTCGCGGTCAACGCGGGAAGCAACTCGGTCTCCTCGTTCCGGATCCGCAAGAGCGGCCTCCAGCTCGCCGACACCGCTCCCTCGGGCGGCACGATGCCGATCAGCGTGGCATATCGACACGGCCTGCTCTACGTGCTCAATGCCGGCGTGCCGAACAACGTCACCGGCTTCACCGTCGGCAACGACGGGAACCTGACCCAGATCCCCAACTCGACACGACCGCTCAGCGGGCCCTCCACCAACCCGGCGCAGGTCGGCTTCAGCCGCGACGGAAACACACTGGTCGTCACCGAGAAGGGCACCAACCTGATCGACACCTGGATCGTCAGGAGCGACGGTACCCTGACCGGGCGCGTGCTGAATCCCTCCGCCGGGCCCACCCCGTTCGGGTTCGCGCCCGCCAAGCGGGACACCCTGTTCGTCTCCGACGCAGGGATCCCCAGCGGTGCCGCGTCCTACCACATCAACCCGAACAGCTCGCTCACAACGGTCAGCCCGAACGTTCCGACCGGCCAGAACGCCGGGTGCTGGGCGGTGGTGACCAAGAACGGCCGCTTCGGGTTCGTGACGAACACCGGCAGCGGCACCATCTCCAGCTTCGCGATTGGCCAAGACGGAACACTTACCCTGCTCAACGGCGTGGCGGCCACCACCGGTGGCGCCCCCGCCGACACGGCACTGAGCCACAACAGCCGCTTCCTGTACACCCTCGTGGCAGCCGCTGGCGGCAACTTCATCGCGGGCTTCAGAGTCGAGTCCGACGGTTCTCTGACGCCGCTCGGAACCACCCCGACGAACGGGCGCGTCGGCCTGGCCGCCTACTAGAACCAGCAGGTCGGGCCGGACGCAAAGGAACCGGCCCAAATGCGACCAAGATCCTCAGCCGCACCCGGCAGGTTCAGAAGCGGTTGCATCCGCCGTAGGGACGCGCACGTGCCTTTCCTCCTCGGAACGGGGCTGGTCTAGTCAACCCCCGAACCAGACGTCAAGCACGTGCGCGTCCTAACTAGCTGGCCCAGTCGCCACGTGAGGACGACTCGGGCCCCCGTCGGCCTGGTCGCCGTAGGGCACAAAAGTACGGCGACGCACCCACAGTTGTAGCCCCACATCAGCCGACCGGGGCCCATAAGCTGCCTTGGGACGTCTCGTAACCCGGTGGTTGTCCCATGAGGACGATCATCGAGGATGCCTGGGTGTAGGTGATGTCCGCAGCCCGCCCGGAGCTGATCTTCCCGTTCACCGGTCTGCAGCCGGCCCAGTTTCCGGCGGCCGCCCTGAGCAAGAACTACCGCTACTCCACCAACCTGCAGGTAGCCATCGACGCCAGCACCCGATTGGTCATCGCCGTCGGCGACCCGCAGCCGGGCAACCGCAACGACACCATCGTCTACCGCAGCAGCGGTACCGACCAGAAGCTGGACGGGCGGCCGGTCATGGCCGATGGCGGCACTTGCTCTCCTCCCCGGCATCGCGCGCAGCGGCCAGCTCTGCGCGCGCCTCACGCTCCTGCATCAGCAGGGCGGCGGCTCCGGCAGCGAGCAGGCCGGCGAGCACGCTCCGTGGCGGGACGTGCCACCGCAGTACAGGTCCTGGTCAGCGGTGTATGGCCCGTTCCGCAGGTGGCAGCGCAGCGGGACCCGGCAGCAGGTGCTCACCGTGCTGCAGGCCCTCGCCGACATGCACGGACGGATCACCTGGGACGTGTCCGTGGACTCGACCAGCGCTCCCGGTCCTGGCCGCCATCCGCGTCCCTCGGGTGACCACCGGTCGGCCGGGAACCCGTCCGGACCGGGTCCTGGCCGACAGGGCGTGCACGTCGAAGGAACCGGGCCCAACTGCGCCGGCGGGGGATCGCGGCGACGATCCCCAGCAAGGCGACCAGGACGCCTGGCGGACAAACCATCCGGCAGCGTTGGTCCCTGACGCCCCTGCTACCCGGGTCCCAGTTCAGTTGGCGTCGCCCGGTGGCCCGCCGGCAAAGGTGGACCAGTTCTCGCCCGGGTGGGCGCTGTCGGTACCGGACAGGCCGGGGCCGGCACGGCGGGCGTCCTTGCGGAGCCCACGTGTCGCCTGCCGGGCCGCGGCAAGCTTCTCCTCCCGGGTCAGCTCGCGACCCGAGCGGGTATGCGTGTGCCACCGCCAGCCGGCGGTGACCAGGAGCGCGACGGTGAGGGTGGCGACGACCGCCCAGACGGGTGCGGGCATGCCCCGACGATAGGCGCGGCCCGCAAGCCGTCAGCGGCGCCAGCGCAGCGGCCCCGGGTGCACCGTCCACAGCAGCCGCCGCCACCGCGGGCGCGCGGCGCGCAGCGCGGCGGCGTACCCGGTGGCCAGCGCCGCCGCCCGGTCCGCCTGCGCCGGCGTCGCGGTGCCCGGGGCGAACCCGACCTGGTTGAGCAGCGCGGCCAGCTCGCCGACCTCGCCGCCCGGGACCCCGGCCTCGGTTTCCGCTCCGCTCCCCGGGGCCAGCGCGGCACGGGCGTCGGCCAGGGTACGGCGCGCCTGGGCGGCCACCTCGGCCGCGGCCAGGTCGTCGCCGGCCGGGTGGCCGGACAGCCGCAGCGCGTCGGTCAGCTCCCGCCAGGCGCCGGCGATCCGCCCGCCGGGGTCACCCCGTTCCAGCCGCGCCCGGGTCAGGTTGCGGCGCAGCAGCATCAACGTCAGCAGCGCCAGACCGACCAGCAGCACCAGGCCGCCGACGCCGCCGCCGACCAGCACCGGCGTACCGAGCCCGCGTCGCACGTGCGGTGCGGGTGCGGCCGCCGCGGGGGGCGTCGCGCTGGGCTCCATGGTCGGCTCCGGCACCTCCGACGGGGGCGGGTTGTCCGGCTGCGGGCGGAAGTCCTCCTCCACCGGGCGGGGCTCCTCGTTCGGCCGGGGCATCGGGTCGAACGGGACCCAGCCGAGGCCGTCGAAGAGCACCTCCGGCCAGGCGAACGCGTCCGCGGCCCGGACCGGGCCGTCACCCTTGGGCTCGAAGCCCACCACCACCCGCGTGGGCAGCCCGGCCAGCCGGCCCAGCACCGCGAACGCCGCCGCGAACTGCTCCGACGTGCCCCGCTGCCCGCCGCCGTTGCGCGGTCCGAAGAGGAAGAACGCCAGGTTCGGGTACGCGTGCCCGCTCGGCGCGTCCGCGGTCACCCGGTAGTGCTCGGCGAGGAACTCCTGGATCGCGGTGGCCCGGGCGTACGGCGCGCCGTTCTCCTCGGCGAGCTGGGCGGCCAGCCGGCGCAGCTGCTCGGGCACCCCGTCGGCCACCCGCAGCACCCGGGCGACCGCGTCACCGGCCGGCACGTTCGCCGTGGCGAGCAGATTCGTGTCGGGCTGCTCCCGCACGGAGGTGACCGTGTACCGCAGTCCCGGGGCCAGCCCTTCGGGCCGGATCAGCGTCCCGGTCGCCGGGTCGTACGCCACCCGGGCTCCGGACACCTCGCGCGGGGTCGGCACGGCGGGCAGCAGCCGCCCGGTCAGGTCGGCCACGGTGATCTGCTGGCGGACCGTGTCGGTGCTGACCCCCGGCGCGGGTTCGGTGGCGGGCAGGATCCGCCCGGCGTTGCGGTAGGTGGCGCCGACCCGCCAGGTCACCCCGTCGTAGTCGCTGAGCACGGCCAGCCGGATCCGGGGGGCGTCCGGCGGCGTCCCGCCCGCCTCGGTCCGCACCTCCAGGAGCTGCTGGTCGGGGTTGAGCGCCCAGCCGGAGATCCGGATCAGCGGGTTCTCGTCCAGCGACTCGACCTGCGGCGGCTCGACGTACCGGCGGGGGTCGACCGGGCGGTCGTCCACCTGACCGGCGACGACGGGGGCGAGCAGGGCGGCGAGGGCCACCACCACCGCCACCCCGGCCGCGCGGGCGGCGAGCAGGCGCAGCCGCACCGCCGTGCGGACCGCCGGGGCCAGTCCGGCCGCCGGGTCGGCCGACGCCGGCCGGTCCGGCCGCCCGGACGGCACCGCGAGCCCGGCGGCGGCGACCGCGGCGAACAGCACCGTCGGCCAGATCGCCGGGTCCGCGTTGGGACCGACCACGTAGAGCGCGCCCGCGTACAGCAGCGCCGGCGGCAGGTAGCTCAGCAGCATCCGGCGCGTGCGCAGCGCCACCTCGGCGGCGGTCAGCCCGGTCAACCAGGCGGCGACCAGCGGCACCAGCACGGTGTCCGGTGCCGGCTCGACCGGGATCATCGCGGTGAGCAGCCGGGGGATGGCGTTGCGGGCGGCGTCCGCGGCCACCGCGCCGAGGCCGCCGGGCAGCGTGGCGTGGTCGGCGGCCAGCTTCAGCGACAGCACCGTCCAGCCGGCCAGACCGGCCACCGACAGGGGCGCGACCAGCCAGGACGGCAGTCGCCGGGCGGCGACGCTGACCAGCACCGAGCCGACCGCCGCGCCGACCATCAGGCGGGTCAGCAGCGGGCCGGCGTACACCCGGCCCAGCGCCACGCCGGCCAGCGAGGTCATGACGACCAGCGCGAGCGGCACCGCCAGGACTCGCAGCGCGCGCGTCACCGTGCGCTCCCGTGGCGGCGGCCCGGCCGGCGCGTCCGTGCCGGTCGGTGCCGGTGACAGCGTCACCACCGGCGGATCCCGTCCCACTCGGCGGCGAACTCGGCGCCGTCGGCGGCGTCCACCACCGTCAGGCCCGCCGCACCGACCGGCGTCGGCTCGGCGGCGCCGAACACCCCCACCACCACCGAGGGGTACGGGCCGCGCAGCGCGGTCACGTGCCCCAGGTCGCCCCGGGCGCCCGGCCCGGTGAGGAAGACCAGGGTGTCGCCGAGCCGGTCCTGCCGCAGCCGGCTCATCGCGGTACGCAGCACGTCCTCCCCGCCCTCGGTCAGCTCCACCGCGGCCAGCCGGTCCAGCGGCGCGTTCGACGTCTCCGGCCGGACGCCGCCGGGCCGCGCCGCGCCGCCGTCGCCGGCGGCGTCCTCCTCGGGCGGGGCCACCAGCAGCAGGCTCGCCGGCAGGTCCTCCCGGGCCGCGGCCGCCACCACCGAGGCGGCCGCCTCGCACGCCGACTCGAACGACTCGGCCACCCCGTCCACCCGCTCCGGGTGGGCGGCCGCCCGGTTGTCCAGCACCACCACGAGCCGGGGCAGGCTGGTGTCCACGTTCTCCCGCACCATCAGCTCGCCCACCCGGGCACTGGTGCGCCAGTGCACCCGGCGCAGCTCGTCACCGACCACGTACTCGCGCAACGAGTCGAAGGTGATCGAGCCGTGCGGCACGCTGTCGGTCCGCCCGTCCAGGCTGCGGCCCGCCCCGGTCGGCACCGCCCGCAGCGGGTGGATGCGGGGATGCACCCAGACCGGCACCCGCTCGCCGTACGAGCGGGCCAGCGCGACCAGCCCCAGCGGGTCGCGGCGGGTGACCCGCAGCGGCCCGACCGGCACCACCCCGCGGCGGTGGGTCGGCACGTCGTAGCGGACCGCGGTGTCCCGACCGGGCCGCAGCCGCAGCAGCGGGACCGGGACCAGGCGGGCGCCGCAGCGGTCCTCGGCGACCAGGTTCGCCGCCCGTAGCCGTCCGGTGTTGCGCACGGTCAGCGTCATGGCGGCCGGCTCGCCGCGGGCCACCCGGTCCGGGTCGGCCATCCGCTCGACCGCCAGCCCGGGCCGCCACGCGGCGGTGACCAGGGCATAGCCGAGCGCCACGGCGGCCGCGGCGCCGAGCACGGTCAGCTCCGGGTACGCGTACCGGAAGCCGACGCCGAGCAGCACGACGGCGGCGGCGAGCAGCCCGATGCCCCGGGCGGTGATCCCCACGCCGCTGCCGTCAGCCGTGCACCGGGGCCGGCTGGCCCGACGGCAGCGGCACCGGCACCGTGGCCACCGCCTGGCGCAGCACCTCGGCGGCGGTCACCCCGCGCACCTGCGCGTCCGGGGTGAGCAGCAGCCGGTGCGTGAAGACCGGCTCGGTGAGGGTTTTCAGGTCCTCCGGCATGATCCAGCCCCGCCCGTCGATCAGCGCGTACGCGCAGGCCGCCCGGGTCAGCGCGATGACCCCACGGGGGCTCACCCCGACCCGCACCTGCGGATGGGTGCGGGTGGCCGCGGCCAGCCGCACCGCGTACGCGTACAGCGGCTCGGCGATGTGCACCCGGCGGGCCATCCGCACCATCTCCCCGATGGTGGCGGTGTCGGTGACCGCGCTCAGCGAGTCGGGGGAGCGGACCGTGGCGCCGCGCAGCACCTCCACCTCGACCGCCTCATCCGGGTAGCCGACGGAGAGCTTCACCAGGAACCGGTCGAGCTGGGCCTCCGGCAGCCGGTAGGTGCCGTCCATCTCCACCGGGTTCTGCGTGGCGACCACCAGGAACGGCTGCGGCACCGGGTGCCGTACGCCGTCCACGGTGACGGTCCGCTCCTCCATCACCTCCAGCAGCGCCGACTGGGTCTTCGGCGACGCCCGGTTGATCTCGTCGGCGATGACGATGTTGGCGAAGACCGGGCCCGGGTGGAACTCGAAGCCCCGGGTGGCCTGGTTGAAGATGGTCACCCCGGAGACGTCCGACGGCAGCAGGTCCGGGGTGAACTGGATGCGCCGCCACTGGCCCTTTACGGTCGCCGCGATGGCCCGAGCGAGGGTCGTCTTGCCCACCCCGGGCACGTCTTCGAGCAGGACGTGCCCCTGGGCGAACAGCGCGGTCAGCGCCAGCCGGACCACCTGCGGTTTGCCCAGCACGACCGCGTTGACGTTCTCGGCCAGCCGGGCGGCGAGGGCGGCGAAGCCCTGCACCTCCGGCTGGGTGAGCGGTTCCGGGGTGTTCACGTGCGCGGGTGCTCCTCTGGCAGGCGGGGTCAGCAGGTGGGCAGGAGGTTGATGTTGTCGCCGCCCTCCAGGTTCAGCCAGGCCCACGGGATGTAGTTCCTCCCGGAGTACTCGACCTGCACCCACCAGGTGCTGCGCTTGTCGTTGTTGTAGATGTAGGCGTAGACCTCTTCGCCCTGCTTCTTGCAGTACGCCCGCAGCCGGGTGCCGGGCTTCGCCCAGCCGACCTGCTTCGAGTTGACCTGCTGCGGGATAGAGAAGATCTCGTTGCCGTTGCGGCCGGACACGTCGGCGTCGCAGTACGTCGCCTCCGCCCCGGAGGAGCCGTTGTTGCAGGTGGCGATGCCGTACAGCGGGTCGGTCGACTGGGCGCGGCTGGCGGTGCCCTTGCCGGCGGCGTTGGTCGCGGTGATCGTCACCGTGTACGCCGTGCCCGGCGTCAGGCCGGTCACCCGCAGGCTGGAGCAGCTGCCGCTGACCGTCTTGCCGCCGGTGGCCGCCGAGCAGGTGGCGTTGCCGCCGCCCGCGTCCACGGTGAACGACACGGTCACCGAGGTGGTGTCCGCCGACGAACCGGTCACCGTGACCCGCGGTGCGGCGACCGTACGCGCGGTGGTGCTGGCCTCCGGGCCGGGACCGGCCTCGTTGACCGCCTTCACCTTCACCGTGACGTTCTGCCCGTTGCCGAGGCCGCCGACCGTGGTGCGGGTGTCGGTCACCTCGCTGGTCTTCCCGCCGACGTCCACCAGGTACTTGGTGACCGGCCGGCCGTTCTCCACCGCCGGCGCCCACTGCACCGCCACGGTGCCTGGCTGGTCAGCCACCGTGGACGCCTTCAGCTCCGTCGGCGCGTCGGGTGCGGTGAACGGCACCACCGTGTTGCTCACCGGCGACGCCTTCGAACCGGCGCCCTTGTCGCTCACCGAGATGACCGTGAAGGCGTACTGGGTGCCGTACTCCAGCTGGCCGGCCGGGACCACCAGCTCGGTCTTCGCCGACTCGCCGGCCGGGGCGGTGGCGCCGGCCGAGGTGGCGGTGACCGCGTACTTGGCGATGGTGTTGCCCTGGCCGTTGGCGGCCGGCCACTTCACCAGCACCGTGCCGTCCGGCCGCGCCTCCGCGGTCACGCTGGCCGGCGGGTCCGGCACCTCCGCGGTGGGCACGACCGGGTTGCTCCTGCGGGCCGGCCCGTCGCCCTTGGCGTTGACCGCGTGCACCTCGAACGTGTACGTCTCGCCGTTGGTCAGGCCGGTGATCTCCACCGCGCGCTGGTTCGCGCCCACCTCGCGCCGCTGACCGCCGCCCTCCACCACGTATCTGATGATCGCCGCGCCGTTCGACGCGGCCGGCTGCCAGCTCACCCGCGCCGACGCGTTGCCGGCGGCCGCGGTCACCTTGCGCGGCGCCCCCGGCTTGGCCACCTTCGGCTTCTTCGGCGGGGGCGGCGGCAGCGGCGCCGGCGGCGGGTCACCACCGAGCACGTCGTTGGCGTACTTGTTGACCTCGCGGACCCGGTTCTGGTCGTCGACGACCTGGGCGGTGGACGAGTTCGGCGGGTTGATGAACAGGTGGTTCTCGCGGACCTCCAGCTCCATCGGACCCGGCCGGCCGGACCCCTTGATGGTGTCCACCAGCTGCCCGTTGCCGTCGAACGAGTAGACGGTGCCGGTGTCCTCGTCGGCGACGTAGAACCGGCCCGCCCATGCCACCGCCGGGGTGAGCCGGTCACCCGCGCCGGGCACCGTGAACTGCCGCACGTCGGCGCCGTCGCGCACCACGTGCACCTTCCGCTCGTCGGGCACCGTCACCGGCACCTGCGGCCCGCTGGTGCGCACCGGGAGAGCGCCCGGGGCCGACATGGTGAGGTTGGCCCGCTTCGTCTGGCCGCCCTGCACGGTCACCAGCGAGGCGGAGGTGCGGTCCAGCACCGCGACCCCGTCGTCCAGGGTGGACACCACCAGCTCGTGGCTCGGCTCGGCCACCTCGTACGTCTCGACCTGCTTCGGGCTCAGCCCGGCCGCCGGCGCCTCACCCGGCGTCTTCGGCAGCTCCGCGGCGGTCACCGCCGACACCGTGCCCTCGCTCGGCACCGCGATCCACAACCGGCCCGCCCCGTCGAACGCGCCGCCGGTGATGCCCGGCGGGTAGTGGACCGGCTCGCCGACCGGGGTCAACGCGCGCGGGTCGAGCTGCCGCACGATGCCCTGCACCGCGTCGACCACGAACGCCGAGTCCTCGTGCAACGCCACACTCACCCCGAACCCGGGGGCGGTCGGCGTGGTCGCGGTGATCTGCAGCGTGGCCAGGTCCAGCGAGCTGACCTGCCCGGTGTTCAGGTCCCGCAGGATCAGCAGCCGGTCGGTCTGGGCGACCTGCATCTGGTGCCGGCGCGCCCCCGGCACCTCCATCCGGGTGTCCACCCGCGCGGTGACCCCGTTGACCCGGGCCATCTCGCTGCGGGTGGTGCTCCACAGCCAGGAACTGGCGTCGTAGTTGGCCACCGCGTTGTCTGCGGCGCCCAGCCCGAGCACGGTCAGCCCCATCGCGGCCAGCAGCGCCGCCACGGTGCCGATGGTGACCAGCCCGCCCCGCATTCGCTGGGAACGGGTACGGGGCGCGTCTGCCCCGGTGCTCGTGACGTCCTCGATGGTTGCCACAGCGGGCTGCCTCCCCAGGTCGGTGGGGGAGGCGTCCTCGCGTGGTCGACCCTCCCCAGAGCCGGGAGCCATCATAGGGGCCGGCCGAGGATCGGGTAACCCGTACCGTCACCGCTGTGGACACCCAGCGTGTCGCCGGTGGACGACTGGTCAGTTCGTGGTCGTGCCCCGCTCCCGGTCGGTGCAGACCTGACCCGAGGTGGCGTAGGTGTCCGTCGAGTAGACCGCCAGCACCGTGAAGCAGTAGTCCAACTTCGGACTCAACCCGTTCACCGTGTACGTGGTCGTCCCGGCGTCCACTGTGGCCATGACGCCCAGCTTCTGCCCCGCCCGGCCACCGGCCACCACGAACGGCACCCCGCCGTTGCTCGGGTCCGTCCAGGTCACCGTGATCGTGGTGCTGTCGTCCCGCAGCTTCAGGTCACCCGGCGGCGGGCCGCTCACCTTCGGCTTCACCCCGCCCGTCGCGGGCGGTGGCCCGGGCTGCGGCGCCGCGTCGCGGTTCAGCACCACCGCGCCCACCCCCACCGCCGCCGCCACCGCGACCACCGCCGCGCCGACCGCCACGGCCACCACCGCCCGGTTGCGGCCGCGCGGCTCCGGCTCCGCCTCGGCCACCGGGTACGCGGGCGGCTGGTGGAACGGTGCCGGCACCGCCGGCCACGCCCCCTGCTCCGGGTACACCTGCGGCGTGGGCTGCGCCGACTCGGGGAACTCCAGCAGCTCGTCATAGACCGGCAGCGACCGGGGACGCTCGTCCGCCGGCTCGTCGGCCTTCGGCATGGTCGGGTCGACCGGGCCCCGGTCCGGCTCGGCGCCCTCGTCCGACGGCGGTTCCGGCCGCGGATCGACCGGCCGGTCGGCGACCGGCTGCGACGGCCCGACGCTGCTCCACGGCGGGGCGGTCAACCCCCACGGCGGCACCGGCGACGCGCTCACCGGCGCGGCCGACGGCGGCCCGCTCACCGGATACCCGGGCGCCGGCGGCGCGCTGACCGGCGGCGTCGGCGGACCCGCCACGGGCGGCGCGCTGAACGGCGCCTGGTAGGGCGGTCCGCTCGGTGGCGGAGCGTTCATCGGGGGCGCGCTGAACGGCGCCTGGTAGGGCGGTCCGCTCTGTGGCGGCCCGCTCACCGGGGGCGCGCTGAACGGCCCGCCGCCCGCCGCAGGGGAAGTCACCGGCGGTCCGCTGACCGGTTGTGCAGCCACCGGCGCGCTGACGGGATCCGCACCCGCCGGTGCCCTGCTCACCGGCGCGGCGTTCCCAGGGGCACCGCCGACCCGCGGCGCCTCGCCCGCGTGGCCATCGTGCTCCGGCCCGCGAGCGGGGGGAGCACCGGCGGGTGGGCCACTGACCGGCGCCGCACCGGCCGGCGGACCGCTCACGGGTGGACCACTGACCGGCGCAGTCAGGTCCGCCGGGGTGGCCGAGGTCGGCGACGCGGCGACCCGTTCCATCTCCTCCTGAAGCAGCGGGCCGATCTGCTGGACCTGGATGGTCGGCTTGTCCCAGCCGGGCGCCGGGGCAGCCGGCGCGGACACCACTTCGTCGGACGAGCCGGATCGGCCCGGATCGGCCTGCCGGCCCGACCCGGACGGCGAAAGTTCCGGCCCGTCCACTGGGGCGGGCTCGCCGCCCGTGGCCGGAGACGGCGCGATCGGTCCCGGTCCGGGCGCGGCCGGGGACACCGAGGCCGGCGGTGCAGAGACGGGCGGCGCTGAGACGGGCGCGGCCGAGACGGGCGCGGCCGAGGGCGGCCCGGGGGTCGGTGCCGGGTTCGGGGCCGGCGGTGCCGGGATGACCGGCGGCGGAGGGAGCGTACGGGCGGCCGGCGGGGCGGAGATCGGCGCCGGGGAAGACGACGTGGCCGCGTCGGCCGGCGCGCTGGTGCTCGGTGCCGCCGGAACCGGAATCACGGGTGCCGGCGGCAGCGGAGCGGTCGGACGGGGCGCGGCCGGCGGCGGCGCGGGCGCCGAAGCCGGTGCGGGTGCTCCGGCCCCCAGCGGCGGGAACGTGGCGCCCGGGTGCGGAGCCACCGCCGGCGGCGGAGCCGGCGCGCCAGGCCCGGAGACGGGCTGGGCGGGGGCCAGTCCAGCCGGGCCCGGGACCGTGGGGTGAGGACCGGGAACGGGTGGCGCCGGGTGTGGCGTGCGGGCGCCCGCGGACGGATTGGAGAACGGCGGCGCGACGGGCGGGGCCGGCCTCGCGGCTTGCGCCGGGTCAGCGGGGGCGCTCCGGTACGGCATGGACATCGGCTGGCGCCCAGCGGCGTGCGGCGCGGCGGCGCGCGGTGCGGAGGCCGGCGGCCCGGCGACGGGATGCGACGGCCCGGCAGCGGGATGCGGCGCCGGAACGGCCGGCGGCGCGACCCGCGAGGGCGGGGGAGCGGGCGGCATCGGACCGGAGGCCGGCGGAACGGCGTGCGGGGCCGGGATGACCGGGGGCGGGGGAAGGGGAGGTGCGGCGAAGGTCGCCCCGGGCCCGGGCGGCCCGGGAACGGCGGCCGGCGGCAGCGGGTTCGCCGGCGCGCCGGTCGGGGGCGCCCAGGGGGACCCGTGGCCTGGCACCGGAGCCGGTCCAGCCTGGGGGCCCCACTGCGCGCCGGCCATCGGCGGCCCGGCGTGTGGGGCGTTCGATCCGTGCGGAGCCGGTGGCGCCGGGCGGGGCGGGGTCGGAGCGGCCGGCGCGGGGGGAGCCGTCGGCGGCTGGGGCATGACGGGCATGGAGACCGTCGGGCCGGAGAGGGCGGTGGCGCCGGACTGCGGAGCGGGAGCGGCGGCGGAGCCGCCGAGGTACTGGTGGGCCGTGCGTACCGCGGGGTGATCCGGACCGAGCACCGCGGGCCCGGCGGTGGCCACGCGGTAGTAGTTGCGGCGGGCCTCGTGCCGGTTGCCCAACTCCTCCGCGACTCCCGCCAGGTCGAAGCTGAGCGCGAGCATCAGCGGGTCGGCCTCGCCGCGGCGGCGCTCGCCGGCCGCGTACGTCTCCTCCA
The DNA here is from genome assembly GCF_055586005.1 of Micromonospora sp. NPDC051924. Taxonomy (NCBI): domain Bacteria; kingdom Bacillati; phylum Actinomycetota; class Actinomycetes; order Micromonosporales; family Micromonosporaceae; genus Micromonospora; species Micromonospora sp. NPDC051924. Next base: position 127,572 of record NZ_JBVJJA010000009.1, on the reverse strand, counting down.
GCACCCGCCGGGCGGCGGCCGGGTCGTCGGCTTCCCGGTGCAGCCGGGCCAGCATGTGGCCGGTGGCCAGCACGTCCGGATGGTCCTCCCCGTACGCCGGTCGGGCCGCCGCGATCGCGTCGGTGAGCAGGCGGCGGGCGGTGGCCAGATCGCCCGCGGAGCGCAGGGCGAGGGCCTGGTGTTGTGCGGCGGTCAGGGGGGAGGGGTGTGACACGTGAGCAATGCTGCCCGGAATGGGTGCTCGCACGCTACCCGGGCCGGCGGATCCGGTTCGGCCCGTCACGAAGTGTCTGCCTCCCACCGCTCTGAACTGGGGAAACGTGGGGTGCGGGCGGCGATGTGCATGATCCATCCGGGCCGTGTACAGTAATGCCCCGTGCGGCCCGCCGAGCCGGCCGAACCGGTGAGAAGATCACCTCGGCCGACAGGGTAGGCTGGACGAGCAAGTCCGGGTGGCGGAATGGCAGACGCGCTAGCTTGAGGTGCTAGTGCCCGTATAGGGCGTGGGGGTTCAAGTCCCCCCTCGGACACAAGATCGAACACGCAGGCTTTGGGCCGCTGACCTGGCATTACTCAGGTTGGCGGCCTTCGTCGTTTCCTGGGCTGATGCCGCCGTGGGAACACCGTGGGAACACGGGCCTGGACGAGCCCCGCAGCCGGGGCGATCTTGTGCCGGTCGGGCGAGACGGTTACGGTCCCACTGTTGCGCATACAGGTGCGTCGGCGGCAGAGCCCGCAGGACCCGGGGCGAGGCCGCCGCGTTCACGTGGAGGAACGGTGGCATCAGTCGAGAAGAGGACCACGAAGGACGGCAAGAGCAGCCGGTGGCGGGTGAAGTGGCGCGAGGGCGGCCGCCGCGAGAACCCGTGGAGCAGCCGCACGTTCGAGTACCTGGCCGACGCCAAGCGGTTCAGGACGCTGGTCGAGTCCGCCGGGGAGCGGATGCCGACGCCGGAGCAGCTGGCCGAGGCCGGCTTCGCCGAGCTCCTTCCCGCCGGCGTGGCCGCCCCGGCGCCGGAGCCCGGCGAGCAGCCGCTGACCTTCCGCGCGTACGCGGAGGAGTGGCTGGGCCAGCTGGTGAAGCCGCACCCGGAGACGGTGCGCAAGTACCGGGAGCGCCTGGAGAAGCACGTCTTTCCGCGGGTGGGCGACCGACCGATCGCCGAGATCACCCGGCGGGAGATGCGCGAGTGGCAGCAGGACCTGCGCGACGCCGGGCTGTCGGCGAAGACGATCGCCAACATTCGGGGCGAGAGCGTGGTGCCGATTTTCAAGGCGGCGTGCCGGCCCGGCGAGGACGGCGAGCCCGCCGTGCGGACGTCGAACCCGATGGACGGCCTGGCGCTGCCCGAGGGCCCGCGCGCCGAGCGGGACATCCTGGAGAGCCCGGACGAGGCTCGGCTGTTCCTCGAGGCGGCGTACGCGGTCGACCCGGAGGCGGCGGACCTGCTGCTGTGCAAGCTGTCGACCGGGCTGCGCTGGGGTGAGGTGTCGGCGCTGCCGCCCCGGGCGGTGAGCGTCGCCCGGGGCACGGTGTCCATCGTGCAGGTCCTGAGGAAGGTGAACCGGCGGTGGGTGGTCGAGCCCAAGCCGAAGACGAAGCAGGGTTACCGGGAGGTGCCGCTGCCGGCGTCGGTGATGCGGATGGTCGCCGACCGGGCTGCGAAGCCGCGCGAGTTCGTGTTCGTCGCGCCGCGCGGCAACCACTGGCGGTACGAGGACTTCTACACGGACCGGTGGGTGAAGATCCGCGACCTGGCCCGGGAGAAGGGCCTGCCGCGCCGGATGACCATGCACGGGCTGCGGCACTCGCTGCTGACGCTGCTCGCCACCGAGGGCGTCGATTTGGCCGCGCTGAGGACGATGGCCGGGCACGCGAGCGTGACCACGACCATGAACGTGTACGTGCACGCGACCCGGCGGCACCACGAGCCGGTGCGGCAGATCGTCGGGGGCTTCCTGGGCGTTGATGAGCTGACGGCCGCTCGGTAGGGGTCCCGCACAGCAGCGGGCGGCGAGCCAGCGGGGGGCTCGCCGCCGTGTCGGCTCGGTGTTGGATTCAGCTATCGCTGGCTATGCCCGCAAAGCCGACAGAAGTAGATCTGTGACCATCGCGGGCTGCGTGACCATCGCCAGGTGATCACTGCGCACGCGCCGGACTCGGTATCCACATTGTTCCGCCTGCCCTGCCGTTGGTCGGTACGCAGCGCTTAGCTGGAGGTAGATGTGCCTGGCGGAGTCCCACGCCCCGCCCGGCGTGGGCAGCACCTCGGAGACGACCTTCCACGACAGCTCGGGTAGGCCGTCCAACACCTGGCGCCGCTGATCGGGGTCAGGCAGGACATCGTCGAGGGAGCCGGCGGGGAACCAGGTGTCCCACGTCGGCAGCCGGCCCGACACCGCCATCTCCCGCAGCCACGCGGCCCGCTCGGGCGGCAGTGACCCAATCCAGCTGGTGCCCGGGTGCGGCAGGCGGGCGTCCAGGAAGACGACGTCTAGCCGGCCGCTGCCGACCGCGTCGGCGATGCCGGGCAAGTAAGCGCCCGCGCGGCTGTGGCCGACGATGACGGTGGGCGTACCAGGGGCGACGCTGGCAGCCGTTGCCGCGCAGACCGCCGCATGGAAGGACGGCGCCTCGACCAAAGGGCGAAGGTCCGGTACCGCCACGCGCAACCCCGCAGCTTCGAGGTACGGCCGCAGGGCGTCCCACGTCGCCGAGGTGAGTAGCGGACTGTGGACGAGGAGGATCGTCGGTTCGGCGAGCACAATCCCATCCTGGTACATCCCGGTGGTCGGGCAGGCAACCGAGCGCCTACCTACCGACCAGGGTTGCGGCAGTGGGGCATCATGCCCAGCGTGGAACCGTACCCCGAGGACAGCGACCGAAGGCAAGGGCTCGCGAAGTCCGCCGAGATGGCCATTTCGTTCGTGCCCGTGGCGGGCAGTGTCCTCCAGGTCGCCTTCAACGAGCTCGCTGGCCGGCGCCTTGCCGACCGGCGCACCCGCTGGCTGAACGACCTCGCTGCGAAGGTGCACGAGCTCGAAGATCAGGTCGGTGACTTCGCGAAGCTCACCAGCGAGGACGCGTTCATGGATGCGCTGACCACCGCCGCGCAGATCGCCGACCGCACCTCACGCGCCGAGAAGCTCGAGGTGCTGCGCAACTCGGTCGTCAACTCCGTGATGCCCGACGCGCCGGACATCGACACGCAGCAGCTCTTCTTCGACATGATCGACAGGTTCACCCCGACTCACGTGCGAATGCTTAAGCTGCTCTCCGATCCGCCGGGCTGGTTCGAGCGCCACGGGATCCCTCGGCCGAACATCTCTATGGGCCCCAAGACCGCCATCATTGAAGCCGGTATGCCTGAGCTTGCCGGCCGTCGCGATCTGATCGACCGGTACGCCGGGGCACTTACCACCGCTGGCCTGATCAACCAGTCGCTCACCGGGGCGATGACGGGGACCGGACTGTGGGTGCCGGCGACGACTCCGCTCGGTATCGAGTTCCTAGCGTTCATCGCCGACCCCGAGCGCAAGGGCGATTAGCTGGTCATGCCTGTACGGAAGCTACCGAACCTCTCACCGACCCGGGTGGTCGAACTACAGGACGCTCTCTTGGCCAACGCCGATCGGCTCCTGACCTCCGCACTCGCCGTACTCGACCTTGGCAACGTCGGGCTCGCGCGGTCGCTGGCCATCCTCGCCATGGAGGAATCTGGGAAGGCTATCGCCATCCACGAACGGCGCGTGGAGATGGCCTACGCGCCGGACGGCGAGCCGTTCGTGAACGCCCGACTGGAGAACCTGTGGGCAAGCCACCAAGAGAAGCTGGAACTGGTCCACAGCTTTCTTGCCGAGGAGCGGTACTGGTTCGGCGCTGAGCCCGCAGACCCAGAGAGGAACCTCGCCTACCTGGGAACCATCAAGCGGTGGACTCGGCGGCACGACAAGCTGAAGCAGCGGGGCTTCTACGTAGACATCGACCGAGCGGGGGGTGTACTCGCACCCACGGGCGTCTCCGATCGAGAGCCGCTGGTCGATGTCATCAGTCATGTCCACCAGATCGGCTGGCAACTCCGACTGGGTGAGCACATCGAGGCCAAACAACAGGCTGAAGAAGCGCGAGGCACTCCGCCCAAGACCGAGGCCGAGATCGAGGAAATGCGTGAGATGTTCTCAGGCCTTCCGGGCCCGGCCTTAGACGAGGAGTTCTACAACTCCATGCGGGAGGGACGCGAAGGCCGAAAGTTGAACAACGACGGCTACCGACTCCACTTGCCCGAACCCGGGAGCAGCCCTTTCGAGAACCTGGGCAAGCCGGGCTACGAAGCCGAAACGCGGGAGCTGAGGCGGCTGGCCGAGGAGTTGGACCGGCGGGAGAGCCAATGAGTACGGAAACCCTCGCCATCATTGGGGCCCTGACTGGCGTGGTCGGGGCTCTGACCGGCGTGCTCTCACTGGCCTGGCAGATCCTCGTCCACCGCCGTTCAGGCCGCCTCGTCTCCGTGACGTCGGCGTACATCATGCCGGTCTATGGGCCACCTCACGCCCCCGAGTTTCACGACGACGACCAAGTGGCGATCATCGTCAGCAATCGCGGAGGAGCGCCGGTCACGGTGACGAACTACGGGGTGGCCATGGGCGGCAAGGGCTCCAAGAAGAACCTCTTCGTCACGAACCGGCCCGCCTGGGCCACCAGACTGCCCGCAGCTGTCGCGCCCGGTGGGGAGCCAGCGCAGCTTCTGGTTCCGGTCGCAGACCTCAGGAGGGCTCACCAGGACCACGGCATACCGTTCCGCAAGATGCGCCCGTGGGTCGACGTGGGTGACGGTCGCCGGGTCTACTCCCAAAAGGCGGTCCCGCTGAGGTAGTTCAGGGGCGGGAAGGCATGACGCGATAGCTCGTCGCTCTGTCAGTGGCCGATGTGTGGCGCACAGCTCAGAGAACGCAGAGCGGGCGGCGAGCTAGGTGTTCTGCCGTGTTTCATAAGTCAGTCTTGCTGGTCGGACATCAGTGTAGGCAGAACTCGTTGCCTTCCGGGTCGCGCATGACGTTGGTGATGGGCCCGCGATCACTATGCGTCTCGATCAGCTGTGCGCCGAGTCCTACCAGGCGTTCGACCTCGGCCGTCTTGCGGTCGGCATCGACATGGATGTCAAGATGTACCCGGTTCTTGGCGATCTTGCCTTCGGGGATATACAGGACGAATCGGATATCTTTCCCGAAGTACATAGGGCAACCTTGACGAACAAGAACCGAACCAGCTTCAAATTCCGGCCAACGTCAGCACGTGATCGAATCCGCGATTCTGGGCAGGCGAACTCACCATCGGTAGTACCAGGGCCGGTACCCCGGCGGCCACGGAACCGCCGTCGCCGCTGGGATGGTCGCCCACCATCAGCGTCCGACCTGGCTGTGCCACCAGGACGTCGAGTGCGGTGCGCCAGATCCGTACATCGGGTTTGACGAAGCCGACCTCGTAGGAAAGAACGAATGCATCGATGTAACGGTCAAGCCCGTGCCGGGCAAAGCATTTGCGAATATCCCAGCCGATGTTGCTGACCACGCCAAGGCGAATGTTGCGGGCACGCAGCGCGGCGAGGGTGGATGACGTGTCCGCGTACGGCTCGAGTGCTTCGGCGTGGGTTTCGTTCAGCGCTCGCGCAAACGGCAGGTCCACCCCACGGATTTGCTGCAGCACCGCCAGAATCGCCCGGTCCCACACCTGTGGGTCCAAGTCCCTGGCGATGTGAGCAGGGTCCGTAGCCGTTGTCCGCAACAACTCAGCGAAATCCGCGGCGATGCGCTGCGCCTCACTGGCGGCCACCTCCCGGCCGATCAAGGCCGCCGCGCTGCCAACCCAGCGGTTAGGGTCGCGGGCGAACAGGGTCCAAGCGAAATCGAACAGGACGGTTGTCACGGGTTTCGAAGGCACCAAGTCACCCTAGATCAGCAGGACGATTCCCGTGGGCGTCGAGTCGCCGGCCTCCTAGGACGGTCTAGGGGTGGTGCGGGGGGCCACCGGGTGCCGGCATCTGACCGGCGGAGAACCGATGAGTGCGATGTAGCGATCGCGTGCCGGTGGCCCCCACGATCAGCGCCGGGCCGTGGCGGGTGCCGGCTTGTAGGCGGCGGCCAGGTCCTCGTCGGTGAAGCGGACCTTGCGACCGAGGCGATGGCAGGGGATGCGGCCCTTGGACACCCAGCGCCGGAGGGTGGTTTCCGCGACGCGAAGCTTCGCCGCGGCCTCGGCGTAGGTGTAGTCCCTGGCCACCTCGTCCTCCTCCTGCCCTCCGACGTTGGGTGCGGGGTCACTGTAGACCATTGCGGCCCGATAGATCTACTGTGGGCTACGCCCGGCCACGGCAAGATCGGAAGCCGCCAGCACCTCTCGCCGGCCGCCGGGTGTACGGCTACGATGTGGCACTGCGCGTGCATGGCACGCGGTGCGCTGGAAGTGCTGTTGGCTGGCACGCCGCCGTTCCACGGTGGAGGCCCAGGTTCGAGTCCTGGCCGGCGCTCGACGCCCGGCCACAGGGGAAGGTGGTGAGCGGCGTGTTCCACGGCAGCATCCCGGCTGACCTGCGCTCGATCATCTACGAGCACGCGGAGTCCTGGCCGGACACCGACCTGTACGTCGGATGCTCGGGGAACTTCACGATCGAGCGGACGCTGCACAGCCGGCCCGGCGAGCGCCGGGCGATCCACGGCAACGACGTCCAGGCGTACTCGAGCGCCCTCGGCTGGTGGCTCGCCGGCCGGGAGCTGGACTACCGGCTGAAGGACGAGCACGCCGAGGAGCTGGCCTGGCTGGAGCCGTACCTCGGCACGTCGACGGACACCCTGGCGACGCTGATGCTCGGCACCCGGTTCCTCCAGTACGTCGGCCAGCAGGGCGTCTACTACGAGCGGATGGTCCGCGCGACCGTCGGGCAGTTCCCGACGATGCACGCGAAGACGGTGGCGAAGCTGTCCGCGCTGACGCTGCGCCTGGCCGACTACTACTGCGGGGACGTGCGGGACTACCTGCGAGACGTCGTGCCGGCCGACGCGCCGGTGGCGATGTTCCCGCCGTTCTACGCCGGCGACTACGAGGCGCAGTTCGCCGGGATCGACGAGTTCTTCGACTGGCCGGCGCCGAGCTACGACCTGCTGGACGAGGACGGGAAGGAGGAGATCATCGGGGCGGTGCTCGACCGGCCCCACTGGATCCTCGGCCTGCACATCGCCCGCGACGAGCTGCGCCCCTGGCTGCGCGGCGTCGTCCAGACCTCCAATCGCGGCATGCCGATCTACGTGTACGCCAGCTCGGGCGCGCGGCGGGTCGTCGCGCCCGCCCAGCAGGTCGCGCCGATCCTGCTGCCGAAGATCGGGCCGGACGAGGACCTCGGCGACCGGATGGCGCTGCACGTGCTGACCGGCGGCCAGTTCTCGGCGGTGCGGTCGCAGTTCATGAGCAAGACGATCCTGCCCGGGTCGCCGCTGCTCGCCTGCGGCGTCAGCGTCGACGGGAAGCTGATCGGCGCGTTCGCGTACCTGCCGCCGAAGTTCGACCCGAGCACCGCGTACCTGATGAGCGACTTCCCGGTGTCCTGGACCCGGTACCGGCGGCTGGCGAAGCTGATCGTGATGGCGGCCGCCAGCCGCGAGGCGCAGCTGCTGTTGCAGCGGTCCCTGTCGAAGCGGCTGACCGGCTGGTCGACCACGGCGTTCACCGACCGGCCGAACAGCGCGAAGTACGGCCGGGGCATCCCCGGCGTGAAGCTGCAGAAGCGCAGCGAGCCGGCCGCCGACGGCATCCACCGCTACCAGCTCCAGTACGGCGGCCCCCTGGGTGACTGGACCCTGCAAGAGGCGCTGGCGGAGTGGAAGCGCCGCCACGGGAAGGACGAGCGATGAGCGACGAGCACCGCGGCGGCGAGCCGCCCGCCGAGCTGCCCGGCTGCCCGAAGACGCTGTGGGACGGGATGACGCCCTACCAGTGCGACGAGGGCGCCGACACGGGCGTGTGCCCGACCCACGGCCGGTTCCGGATGCCGCCGCCGTCGGCGGACCCGGACAAGCCGTGCCAGCACGTCGACATGCACCTGGACGCCGACGTGCAGCGCCTGACCGCCCCCGACGACGACACCACGGTGGTGGCGTACATCGTGGAGCTCTCGATCCGCTGCCTCGGCTGCCAGGAGCGGTTCCGCTGGAAGGGCGTGCCCGCCGGGATGATGCCGAACCGGCCCGCCTGCTCGCCCGACGAGTTCGTGCTGCACGCGCCGATCCGGCCGGCGAGCGCCGACCCGGACTTCGGCCTCGGCATCCCTGGGTTCGCCATCCAGTACCGGGCGGGAGGCGAGCGGTGAGCGACGTCGACGAGCTGGCCGGGCCCGCCGACAGCGGCCCGCTGAACCTGCGCCCCGAACGGGTCGACCCCCGCACCCTGACCCTGCTGGAGGTCAACGCGCGGTACATGCGCAAGGAGGTGTACGACCGCCTGGTGGCGAACGTGCGCCGAGACGGCGCGCTCACCAGCACGCCGCTGGTGTGGAACGACACCGCCGGCGAGCGGATGGTGGTGCTGTCCGGCAACCACCGGATCATGGCCGCGCTGGACGTCGGCCTGGAGCAGGTCGACGTCATCGTGGTCGACCAGCCGCTGACCCGCGCCCGGCAGGTCGCCTTGCAGCTGTCCCACAACGCGATCGAGGGCGAGGACGACCCGGCCACGTTGAAGCACCTGTACGAGGAGCTGGACGACGTGGACTGGCGGGCCTACTCGGGCCTGGACGACAAGCAGCTCGACCTGCTCGCCCAGGTCGACCTGGAGGGCCTGTCCGAGGCGAACCTGGACTTCGCCACGGTGCAGCTGGTGTTCCTGCCGCACGAACTCGAGGCGGCCCGCGCCAGCTTCGACGAGGCCCGCAAGCTCACCCAGGCGGACGCCCGCTGGCTCGCCGGGTACGGCGACTACGAATCCACCCTGGACGCGCTCGCGACGGCCCACGGCGCCCACAACGTCGGCAACGTGGCCACCGCGCTCGGCCTCATCCTGGCGGTGTTCGAGCGGCACCTCGGCGAGCTGCGCGACGGCGTGTGGCTCGACGAGGAGAGCGGCGAGCCGATCGGCCACGCGCACCGCCTGGTGCCGATCGAGACGGTGCTGGAGACGCGCTCGATGCCGGCCGACGCGGCGGCGGTGCTGCACCGCGCCGTGGACAAGCTGGTCCGCTCGGGCGAGGTGCCCGCCGACCAGCGGTGGCGGGCGCTGGAGCTGCTGGCCGCCGACTACCTGGCCGGGTGACCGGCGTGCGCGTGCCGTACGGCCTGACGATCGCCGCCGTGGTGGTGGTCGTCGGCGGCCTGCTGGCCGGCTGCATCGCGCACTGGCCCGGCTGACCCGGCCCCCCTGAGCCCCCCGGCCGGCAGCCCGCCGACCGGAGATGCGGCCGCAGTACCCGACCGCGGCCCGACCCCCTGGAGGAAGAGATGACCGGACCCGCCCAGAGCGGCGAGGACCTGTACGCCGGGCTCGACGAGCGCCAGCGGCACGAGCTGGACCGGCGCTGCGACCACCACCCGCCGGTGAACCTGGAGCAGGCCGAGCAGCACCAGCGGTGGCGCACCGCGGTCAAGGCGCTGATGGCCGAGGCGATGCGCAGCCTGCCGTCCGGCCGGGAGACGTCGATGGTGCTGACCAGCCTGGACGACGCCCTGATGTACGGCAACGCGGCGATCGCCCGGCCGCCTATGAGCGGAGGACGCAGGCCGGGGCACTGAGACGTGGGCGGCCCGGCGCTGCACCCGCCGGGCCGCCCGCCCAGCAGCACGAGGAGGTGACCATGAGCGAGCCGGAGACCCTGGCGTGGGACCGGCAGCGCAACGAGCCCGAGAAGGCGTACGGGTACTTCGCCCTGTACCGCGACCTCGGCCGCACCCGCACCGTCGCGAAGGTCGCCGAGCAGGTCAACAAAAGCCGGGATTACCTCCACAAGCTGGCGACCCGCTGGAAGTGGGTGCAGCGGGCGTCGGCGTGGGACCGGGAAGAGGACCGGCTGTACGCCGAGGGCCTGGCCGAGCAGCGGCGCGACATGGCCCGGCGGCACGCCCGGATCGCCTCGGCGCTGCAGGGGAAGCTCGTCACCCGGTTGCAGAACCTCGACGCGTCGAAGCTGACCCCCGGCGACATCGCCCGCTGGCTGGAGGTGTCGACGCGGGTCGAGCGCCTGGCGCTGGGCCTGCCGGACTCCACGACGGCGCACACCGGGCCGGACGGCGGGCCGATCCGCGCCGAGGTCGAGTCGATGAGCGAGCAGCAGCGCGCCGACTTCTTCCGGGCGCTGATGGCCGAGGCGGCGGCCCGCGCCGGCCAGGGCAACCCGACCGCCGAGCCCGGCGACCGGGGCGGCGAGGACGACGAAGAGGACGAGGAGGCGCCCGATGGTCCGGCGGAGCAAGGCTGACGGGGAGGCGTGGATCGCGGTGGAGATCCGCGCGCCCCGCTGGGCGGTGTGGTGCGTGTCGGTCGGCGCGCTGCTGGCCGGCATGTCCGGGGTGGCGCTGGTGGCGCTGCGATGGTGACCCGCGGCCTGCGGTCGGCGCGGCTGCTGCACGGGCACCGGACGCCGGCCGCCGCCCCCGCGTACCGGCAGGGCGGCCCGGTGGTCGGCCCGCAGACGTGGGAGGCGCTGCGGCCGGCACCGCGGCTGAGCGTGCCGCCGCCGGCCACGCTGAGCCGCGAGCAGAAGCGAGCTCTCGCCCGGCGGGCGTGGGGCTGGCGGGTGCTGCTCGGCGCGTGGCTGCTGCTGATGGCGGCCGCCGCGTGGGCCGGGCTGCGGTGGATCGGCCCCCGCTCGCTCGGCTGCCCGGTGCTGATGACGGCCGTGCTGGCGGGCCTGGCCTACGCCGGCTCGGCGGACGTGCGCGAGCACGAGCGCGAGCTGCGCGGCGAGGGCTGACGATGCTGCTGGCGTACCCGGACCCGGCGCTGATGACCGACGTCGAGCTGGCGGCGTACCTGCGCGAGGTGTCGGAGGTCCAGGGCCTCGTCCGGTACGACTGGCGGCGGCACGCCCGGCCCGAGCAAATGGAGCCGGCGTACTACCGGATCTGGATGCTGCTGGCCGGCCGTGGCTTCGGCAAGACCCGCACCGGGGCGGAGACGGTGCGCGGCTGGGCGGGCACCCGGCCGGGCGGGCACTACGCGGTGATCGCGAAGACGCACCGCGAGGTGTACAACGTCTGCTTCACGGCGCGGCGTGCCGGCCTGCTGGCGGTGATCCCGGCGAAGGAGGTGCGGACGTTCAACAAGAGCGAGCCGTACCTGGAGCTGACCAACGGGGCGATCATCCGCGGGTTCGGCGCGCAGGACCCGGACACGCTGCGCGGCTACGACTTCGACGGCTGCTGGCTCGACGAATACGCGGCCTGGCCGTTGCAGACGGCGCAGGGCGTGTTCGACATGCTGTGGTTCTGCATGCGTGAGGCGCCCGACCCGCGCATGGTCATCAGCACGACCCCGAAGCCGCTGCCGCACGTGAAGAAGCTGCTGGCGCGGGCGAAGAAGCAGCGGGCCCGGTCCCGCCGGCCCCGGGTGGTCATCACCCGTGGGCGGACGCTGGACAACGCGGCGAACCTCAGCGCGGAGGCGCTGGAGGAGCTGCTGGAGCAGTACGGCGGCACCCGGCTGGGCCGGCAGGAGCTGGACGCCGAGCTGCTGTCCGACGTCGACGGCGCGCTGTGGAAGTCGGCGTGGATCGAGGCCGGCCGGGTCGACAAGGAAGACGTGCCGCCGCTGGTGCGCACGGTCGTGAGCGTCGACCCGGCGGACACGGTGTCGGAGACGAGCGACGAGACGGGCATCGTCGCGGTCGGCCGGGGCGAGGACGGCGAGCACTACGTGCTGGCGGACCGGAGCATGAAGATCGCGGGCATGGCGGCGGCCCGCCGGATCTGGCAGTGCTACCTGGACGTCGACGCGGACGTGGTGGTGTACGAGGGCTCGTCGGCGTGGCTGCGGGACATCCTGGTCGACGCCTGGGTGGCCATGCAGAAGGAGGGCCTGGTCGGCGGCGGTGACCCGCCGATCGACGTGGTGCAGGCCCGCCAGTCGAAGCGGGTGCGCGCCGAGCCGGTGGCCGCCCGGTACGAGGTCGACCCGCCGCGCGTGCACCACGTGGGGACGTTCCCGGCGCTGGAGGACCAGCTGACGACGTGGACGCCCGAGTCGGGCGACTCCCCGGACCGGCTGGACGCCCTGGTGCACGGCGTGACGTACCTGCGGTCGAAGGAGTCCCGGCGGGCGGTGGTGGCGTCGCCTCTCAGCCAACGACTCCGACCGAGTGCGGGGCCGAGATGAGGTGGAGATCAGCTGAGCTACTACCTGCGCAGCTCGACGCCGGCCTCCTTGGCCCACTCGGCGATATAGGCCTGCTGGTCCCGATACCAGAAGGTGAGGCGGACGGCTCCGTCCGGCGTGATCGCAGGCACCTCGGGGGCACCGAACGCCTGGAACAGCTCGCTGGCGAGCCGGTACGTCGCCGCGACCAGCGCCGGACCGTCGTCGCAGAGATCGTCGACGTCGGCGACCATGTCAGCGACCGGCGACTCGGTTACGGCGTCGGTGCCGAGTTCCTCGTTTGGGTCCCCAACGCTGGAGACCAACTTGACCGGGACGACCGGGCCGCCCGGGAAGGCGGACATGACCGGCCAAAGGGTGGCTCGGATGGTCGCGAGGCCACCGGCGGCCGCGCGGTCGCGTGCGTGGCGGGCAAGAAACCGCAGTGCCGCGCAGATGCCGACGGTGAGCGACGGGCCGTCCACGAGGTTCGGACGCCCAGTCGGGTGTCCGGACCGCGGACCGACTGCCGTAGCGAAGACGCCACTCCCGTTCTCGTGCAGCTCGCACGCCCCACGCGAGTACGGCTTGTTTGCTTCAGAGGTGGCGGCACCGACCAGGCGGCGATGCCGCACTGTGGACCGCACGAAGCTACGTACCCGCATCCCGAATGCGGCTGGCGGCTGTCCGGCATTGCTCAGCTGAAAGGCGTTCAGAGCGGCGCTGTCGACGGTGAAGCGACCTGGCAGGTCTGGGACCAGGGTGACGACCAGGAACATCTCGTCGGTCGCGAGACGTTGGAGGAGGTCGACTTCGATGCGGGCGGCCTCATCGATGCGGTCCTTGAATCCGGCGAACCGCGCCCGGTATGCCTCGGCCACCTCTGCCTCGGACAGCCAGGCGGTCTCGGTGCCGATCCGCTTCGGGTAGAGCAGCGCCTTGTTCTGGATGTAGGCGTGCGGGGCTGTCGCCGTCCGGGCGACCGAGATGACGAGGAAGCCGGTGCCATCCCGGTCGGGGTCCTCGACCGGGATGATCTCGAAGGTCGGCGGCGGCTGCACGTTGGTGATGACGGTCTGCCGGAGCCGGATGCGCTCGCCGTCGCTGATGTCGACGCCGAAGTCCTTCTTGGCGCGGCCCTGGTTGTCCTCTTCCATGCCGAGGATGAGGAGGCCGCCGTTGGCGTTGGCGAGCGCGCCGACGTCGCCGCACAGCTTCTTCCGCTCCGGGTCGTTTCGGCCGTACGTGTCGCGCTTGAAGTCCAGGTCGGGGCCTTCCGTGGTGTTCGGGATGAGCCCCTTGACCTGGGCGTAGGTCAGGGTTTCGTCGATCGGCCCGCCGAGGAGCTGTTCGAGCCTTCGGTTTCGCAGAGGTGGCATGCGTTCGATCGTGGACCGCCCCGCCGTTCCGAGCAAATCGGCAGGTCAGCGAGGTTCCTGATTGGACGGTAGTGGATCTTGTCCTATACAATGAATATGTACGGCCAAGACCGTACGCGAGTTCACGTGGAGTAGGAAGGACCGAGAGGTGACAGCACCCACGAAGACCCGCCGCCCGAGGGCGGCGGCGAAGGCGGCGGCCAAGACCGCGAACAACGCGCCGTACCTCGCGCAGCTCGACCCGCGGGAGCTGGTCGCGCACCCGACCAACCTGCGCACCCAGCTCGGCGACCTGACCGAGCTACGCGCCTCGATCGCCGCGAGCGGCGTTCTGCAGGCGCTGACCGTCGTCCCCGAGGACGGCGGAATGCGGATCGTCGCCGGGCACCGTCGCGCGGCGGCCGCCGCCGAGGCGATCGAGGCCGGCGAGTGGCCGGACGGCACGCCGACCACCGTGCCGTGCCTGGTGCGGCCCGACATGGAGGGCCTGGCCCCCGCCCAGGTCGTGGCCATGCTGATCGAGAACGACCAGCGCGCCGACCTGACCGAGAGCGAGCGGGCCAACGGGTACGCGCAGCTGGAGCTGTTCGGCCTGGACGTCGCCGAGATCGCGCGGCGCACCGGCCGCAGCCAGAAGCACGTCAAGTCGGCGTTGAAGCTCAAGACGCTCGGCGACGTCGCCGCCGAGGCGGCCGACGCGGGAAAACTGACGCTGGAGGACGTCGCCGCGCTGGAGCAGTTCGAGGACGACCCGAAGGCGATGGAGCGGATCCTCAAGGGCGTCGAGTCCGGCTGGGGTGTGCGCCACCGGGTCCAGGAGGAGAAGCGCAAGCGCGACGACAAGAGCGCCACCGAGCAGCTGACCGAGGAGCTGACGGCGGCCGGCGTCCGGGTGTTGAAGAAGCCGAAGGACTGGCCGTGGAACTGCCAGATGGCGAAGGTCGAGGACCTGGCCGACACCGACGACCAGCCGCTCGACGTCGAGTCGTTGAAGACGGTCGAGGGCTTCGGCGCGATCATCGAGGGCTCGTACGGGAACATGCGGGCCGTCATCGTGTGCGAGGACCCCGAGGCGCACGGGTACAAGCGCACGAAGTGGACGCAGTACAAGAGCCCCGCGCAGAAGGTCGCCGAGGAGCTGAAGAAGCGGGAGGCCGAGGAGCGGCGGCAGAAGCTGCTCGACGCCGGCGAAGTGCGGCGGCGTTTCCTCGTCGAGAAGTGGGGCAGCGCGAAGGCGGCGAAGACGCTGCTGGTCGACGCGATGCGCGCCGCCGTGGTGATGCCCGGCTTCTTCGACCGGTGCGAGGACGAGCTGGTCGTCGCCCTGGCCGGCGGTGACCCGCGCGACGGGCAGACGGCCGGCATCGACCGGCTGAACCGGCTGCTGGTCGCCCGGTTCGTCGCCGCGCACGAGGGCAACACGGCGACCGTGGCGGCCGGGCGGTACTCCAACCGGGAGCACCTGGTGCTGCCGTGGCTGAACCGCCTGGTGGCCGAGGGCTACGAGCTGTCGGACGCCGAGAAGACCTGGCACGGCGAGCTGGTCGAGGAGGAGGAAGAGCGGCGGCTGGCCCAGGAGCAGGAGGACGCCGAGGCCGCGCTGGAGTACGACGAGGCCGAGGGCTACGTGGAGGACACCGAGGGCGTGCGGCCGATCGAGGACGTGCACCTGCCCGAGGGCGACGTCGAGCCCGAGGAGCCGTTGGCCGAGGCCGAGGAGCACGAGGCCGCCGAGGCCGACGCCGAGCCGGACCCGTGCCCGGAGGCCGACCTGGACGCGGCCGAGCCTGACGCGAAGGACAGCGAGTGAGCGTGACCCCAGCGGGTCAGCCGGAGGCGCGTACCGACCTGGTGCGCGCCTCCGGCGCCGGCCCGACCGACAGCATGGAGGAGCTGCCGCGCGGCACCTGCCCGGCCTGCCAGGCGGCGATCGGCGAGGCGCACCGCGACGACTGCGACGTGGCCGAATGCCTGGCCACCGGCCGGAAGCGCATGTGGTGCCGGGCGCAGCCCGACACCGCGGGCCACGACTGCGGCCGCGCGGACTGGACCGGCGGGTGGCCGGCGCACGCGGAGGCCCGCGAGTTCGGCTGGCACGTGCAGTGGGACGTGGAGGCGCGGCGGTTCGTGCGCTGCGCCCCCGACGTGCCCGGCTCTGGGCCGGACCTGTCGCGGCTGTACGAGCACGCGCGGTGGGACCGGGAGGCGCGGCGGTGGGTGCGGCGCCGGGCGGTGCTGTTCTCCCGGGCGGTGCGCGGCGGCCGGGCCACGCTGGAGGAGCTGACGAAGCTGGCGCGGCGGTACTGCGCGGAGCAGGGCTACGAGGTGGTCGGCGAGCACGTCGGCGCTCGCGGCTGGCGGGAGGCCGTCGCCGACGTCGACGAGGGCAAGGCCGACGTGGTGGTGGTGCCGTCGGTGGACCGGCTGGGATTCGGCAAGCAGGTGTTCGAGCGGGTCGACGCGGTGCGGCGGGCGGGCGGCACGGTGGCCGGCCCCGGCGTGCGCGTCGACGAGGGCGGCAAGATCGTCACGGCGTCGACGAGCGTCGAGGAGATATGAGGAGCGTTCCGCGGTGGAGCGAGAGAAGCGGGTCACGCTGGCGTGCCCGCCGACGAACATCAACGAGCTGCTGGAGGGCATGGGGGTGCCGGCGTTCGTGCCGACCGTCGAGCACAGCTTGACGCGGTGCGTCGACTGCTTGACGGACGTGTGGATCGGGCCGAACCAGCGGGCGGCAGCGGGCCGCGCGCCGCAGGCGACGCTGGTGCTGTGCATGGGGTGCGCCATCGTCGAGCAGCACAAGCGCGGCGGCGGGATCGTCGGGCACCTCGGCGGCGGCGACGGCCGACCGCGGCTAGGTGTTCTGTCTCAAACTCCGGCGTATTTGATCTTGTGGCAAGATCGCCGGATGCTGCGACTCACCGATTTCATCATCGACTGCCCGGACCCGATGGAGCTGGCAGCCTTCTATTCAGAGGTGACGGGTCGCCCGGTCAAGGAGGGCAGCCACAGCAACTGGGCCGGTATCCGGTTCGGCGAAATCGAGCTGGCCTTCATCCGGGTGGAGGACTACCGCGCCCCGCAGTGGCCCGACAGCGAGCACCCCAAGCAGTTCCATCTCGACTTCGAAGTCGACGACATCGAGGCCGAACAGAGCCGCGTCCTGGCCCTCGGCGCGACCCTGCAGCAGGACTCCATCGGCCCCGACGGCTACGGCTGGCGCGTCTACACCGACCCCGTCGGCCACCCGTTCTGCCTCTGCCACAACAAGGGTGTCACCTGGACCGACCAGGGCCCCATCTGGCCCAAGAGCGAGTAGCGCTGCCGTCCGCACGAGCTAGTCCGCTGAGCGGACCAGCGGGCGCGGGAAAGTACCCAACGGAACCACACAAACTATGTAACCCGGCCTCGGATTATGTAGTTTCCGGAGCGGGCTAGTCCGCTCAGCGGACCAACCCGGGGTGGGTCACGGAGACGTGGCCCGCCCCTTCCGTGTGTCGCAGTCCGCGCCAACCGGCGGATCCGCCAGGACGTCCGGGCAGCGGCGGCAACGCAGCACGAGGTGCCCGCCGCAGCGGCACGGCCACCAGTCCCGCACCGGCCGGGTCGCCGACCCGCCGACGTAGCTGTGCCCGCTTCTGCAGCGCTGCGGCTCGTCGCCGACCAGCTCTCGCACGCGGCAGTAGGGGAAGGCGACCACGTGTCGGTCGGCGCGGGCCTGCGCGACCAGCTGCCGCAGCTCCGCGGGGGAGTCCACGACGTGCTCGACGACGGTCACGCCGGCGGGCGAGTTGTCGGCCCGGTCCCAGCGGACCGTGATGCGCCAGCGCGTTCGCCACTCCATGCACGCAGGGTAGTCGAACACACGTACTAATATGCTCGAGGCCGGGAAATGCCGGCCGGGCCGAGCGACGTGACTGAGCAGCCAAACCGGGGCGACGGACGAGTGGACCTGTACGGCGGATTCTGGAGACGGGCCGCCCGGTTCGGGCGGCACAGGCGGGTTGCGTGGGGCGCCTAGACTTGATTCGGGACGTGCCCCGCAGGTGGGGGAGGCGTGGGTTCAAATCCCACACGACGTACAGGCGGTGGCCGGGCTGATCCTTGCCCTCACCCTGGTTCGCCTCGTTCATGACCAGAACAAGGTGGCTCCAGGGGAGCAGAAGGAGGAAGCCATGACCAGTCGAAAAAAGTCCCTGAGGTCGAGGTGCCGACAGCTGGTAGCAGCGCTGACCGAGACAGTCTGGGCGTACGGGGTTGGGGTAGCGGCAGCCCGTCCCCTGCCTGTGGGGCACGTCCAAGTTCCAAGCGCCAGGTGGGAGCGCAGCCCGGTCGAGATTGCGGCGGGGAGCGAAGAGGCGGCGTACACACCGAGTTGAAGACGCCGACGCCGGCGATCAGAAGTGGTAGAGAGCGGTAAGCAGCGGTGCGAGCGTGGCCGCGCCAGAGATGTCCCGCTTCGCGATCAGGGAGCGATGGGCAGCGATGAGAGCGGCGCTGAAAGCGTCGTAGCCGAGAGCATCCCAATCGTCGGCGGTCTGGGGTGGGCCGGCGGCTAGGTCAGGATCAGGGTCGTCACCGTAGTTGTACGCGTCGGACACCGCGCGGGACTCGGCATCAAAGAACAGCCAGCCGCAGATCGTCATGTCATGTACCTCATCGGGAAGCCAGTCGGACGGGTAGCACCGGACCGCGTCGAGCTGCCACATTCCCTCCTGGCCGCGCAAGGTGTAGGCCTCGCGGCGCTTGCTGAAGTCGTAGCGCGCGGAGTCAGTGCGAAAGTCGCCGTTGGGCCACCACCGCTGGTAGTACGCGCGTGGCCGGGCGTGGGCGTTGCCAAGCCGCTTGTGCTCGATAGCAATGCCCATCCAGCTGTCGATCTTTTCGGGCTGCCCGGCCGCAACGATCAGATCCGGCCCCTTCGTCGGCGTAGCGACGTAGACGATGGGAAGGCCGTCCAGTAGCGCACGCACGGAACGCCGGAGCCCACCGGCGAGAGCGTTGAAAGCAGCGAGGCCGCCGGCGTTGGCGGTAGCGAGAGCTTGAGCAAGCCGCTGGGTATAGGCCACTTCGCCGACAGGCCCGATTCGGATGTTCCGTGGCTGCTCGTCAAGCCAATCCTGGTGCGCCCTCGGCACCGATACCGACCTCCTTCGGCCCACTGCATCCTCCTCTGGCCCATGCGCGAAAGTAGGGAGCCAGTTTGCTCCTTCATTCGCCTGAGAGGTGGGGCCGCGGAGCGGCGCAGCGAGCAGCCAAAGCCGCGACGCGGGGCGGAGGCTGTTCCAGGATCACTCGCAGCGCTCCGGGATCGCCCAGAGCAACAAGAGAGATGGATCTTGGGTGGGGCAGCGAGGTCATACCGTTTGAGCAGGATAAACACGGTCCGTGGCTGTGGACAACCCGCGTGTCGTCCACAGGGGTGTGCGGCTCCTCGAGGCCTGCTCCATGCTGCCGTAGCACCTACAAGCCGGCAGGGGAGACTAGGCATGGACAACCGGCACGGCAGCCATCTCGATGGAGAGGGCAGGACTGGCGCTGCGCGTGAGTGGATCCGAGATATCAGTGGGCTACTCACCGCTCTGGCGGGCCTGGTCGCAGCTGTGACGACGATGATCGTCACCTTGACAGCTAGCCGGTAGACCGATGCGGGTTCGCCAGCGGCAGCAGTCAGGTCGCGGGACCTCTATGGACGCTGAGAGCCATGGGCCGGAAGCGGCTGTCAGCCGGTTGTCAACGTTGCTCAGGCGTGGAAGCGGGCGATGACGGGGGCGTGGTCGGGAACGGTGGCGGGGACTCGGCTTTCGGTGGATGCGGTGATGGAGCCCCATGCCTTCGACGAGGCTGTCGACGCTGGCGACTCGTATGGGCAGGTCGCGGAAGACGAGGATGTGGTCGATGTGTTCGACGCGTCCTTGATAGATGCGTGAGTACGCCCGCCCGAGAGGCCGGAGCGGGGCGAGATTGTTCACTGCCGCACGACCGTTCACGCACCGGCGGCGGCGTCCCAGAACGGGTCGGCCTCGTCGCCGAGCAGCAGCGGCACGTCGTACACCGACAGGTCCAGCCGCGGACGCAGGAACCACACGCGGTGGCGCCATCGCCGGTGCTCGAAAGCGGTATCCACCTCGATCTCGGCCACCACCGTCGGCTCCACCTGCACGTAGCGCAGCGGCTCGGGTCGGTCCAGCTGTCCGCTCCAGCTCGCCGGCAGCGGCTGCGGCCAGGGGTGCGGGGCCACGATGCCCCGGCGCTGCTGCGGCCGGAGCGGGGACAGCAGCGGCGCGAGCTCCCGGCGTTGGACCATCGCCAACGGGTGCGTCCTCCCCGTGTAGCGCACGTGTCCCCGTCGATCGAACCGACCGAGGAGCAGCGTGCTCGGATTGGCGAGGCTGCCGGTCACCCCGCCGATGATCGCCTCGGTTGCCGCTCGCACCCGGAACTTCTGCCAGCCGCGCCGGCCGGGCTCGTACCGGCCGTCCAGCCGCTTGACGACTACACCCTCGATTCCGGCCGCCGTGTACGTGGTCAGCCACTCCCCGACCTCGTCCATGTCGGTGGTCTGCGGCGTGAGGGTCAGCTGCGCCGGCGCGGCCTCGAGCAGCTCCGCCAGCCGGGCCCGTCGCTCGAACAGCGGCGCGTTGATCACGACATGGCCGCCGGCGTCGGCGAGCAGATCCCACATGACGTAGTGCGCCGGGTGTTCCCGCATCATCATCAGCAGGCCCCGTCCGGCGGTGATCCGGCGCTGCAGCCGGGCGAAGCTGGTCCGCCCCCGCTCCCACACGATCAGCTCCCCGTCGACGATCAGCCCGGGCGGGAAGGTGTGGCGGAGCGCCCGGGTGACGTCCGGGAAGTACGGGGTCAGGTTCTTGCCGGCGCGCGACTGCAGGTAGACGCCGGCCGCGTCGACGAAGGCGAGGGCGCGGAACCCGTCCCACTTGGGTTCGTACGCCAGGCGCGGTCCCTGCGGCACCGCGTCCACCGGCGCTGAGAGCATCGGGGCGACCGGCCGACGCAGCACCGGCTCGGCCCGGCCGAGGCTCACCCCGGCCGGGCCGAGCCACCTACGCAGCGCACCGCGCTCATCCGGCCCCCCTGCCGCGATCGTGCCGGACCGGCATGGCGCCGCGGGCGCAGATCGGGCAGGGCGAATGGCGCCAGCGCTCTTCTACCTGAACACGGCGGCGGCCCGCGAGCACCACCGCGAGCCGGCAGGCTGGATGGCGTGACCGGGCTTCCTGACGCCGAGCCGCCGGCGACGGTGGTGTTCGAGGTCGCCACCGCGCGGCGGGTCGGCGCGCAGCTGCGCTACAACGGCGGCGTGCGCCTGGCCGAGGTGCGGGTGGCGTACGCGATGCTCACCGGTCAGGCGGCCGGCCGGTCGACGAGGACCTCGACGAGGACGCTGTCGCACCGGTTGCAGCGCAGGTCGTAGCGGGCGGTGTTCTCGGCCAACCCGACGAGCATGAGCGGGTGGTCGTCGTGTCCACGGACGCCCCGGGTGAGCCGGCGCCAGAAGTCGGTGGAGGCGAAGTTGGCTGCCGGCTCGACGAGCCTGGTGGGCTCAGCCACGGGCGTCAGGCCGCCGCTAGGCCGGCGGCCTGGTCGATGGCCCGGTGTAGCTCGGATAGCCGCACGGTGACGGTCGGGTCCTCGGCCGCGGCGGCGCGGGCCCGGGCGTCGACGAGTAGTTGCTTTAGGTACCGGCCTGGGTCGGTGCCCAGTCGGTCGGCCTCGTCCTCGAGCCAGCGCGCCAGATCCTCGCCCGGTCGGATCGAGTACACGGACTTGACCGGCCGCGGCTGGTGCTCGACCTCGCCGGCGGTCCAGTCGACTGGTGCGTTGGCGGCGTTGAGAGCGTCTTCGCGGTTCATCCCCTGCCTCCTGACAGCATCTTCGCCACGGCGTCGCGCTCGTCGCCCTCCAAGCGGCGGGCGCTGACGACGAGGTACTGGTCGTCGCTCTCCTCGATCAGGGTGACCCCGATGATGGAGCCGTTGGGCGCGTGCGCGGCGATGTGCAGCAGCGCCCCGATGTGGCGGCGCACCCGCGGGCGTCCGTGACGTAGGACGTACGAGGCGTCCTGCCAGGCGACGCCGTTCGCGGCGATCGCCCGGTAGCTCTCCTCGTCCCAGCGGAACTGCTCCTCCACCACGCCTCCAGTTTACACGCGTAAACGCAGGTCACTACCGCTCGGCGAAACGGCCCGCCGAGGCCCATGTCCTCCCATTTGTCCGGATCGCGTCAGCGCAGGCCGCGCAGGAAGCCGACCCTGGCGACCGTGACCGTCCATCCCTCGCCCAACACAACGCCCACGGTGCGGGAGATGTGGCGCTCGTAGATCGGCAGGAAGTCGACGTTCTCCTTGCGGGGCACCTTCACCTCGATCTCCCGCGGCCCGGTCATGGTCCACTCGGCCGACTCGGCGACGGGGCGCAGGCGCGGGGCGAACCGCTGCAGCTGGTTGGCGACGCACTCCCGGACCGAGCTGAGGTCGCCCTTCTCGGCGTCGTCGCGCGCCATGTCCCAGGCGCGGCGGCGCGCCTGCGCCTCCATCTCCTTCATCTGCGCCTCCAGCTCGGGCCGCTGCTTGCGCTCGATGTGCTCAGCGACGAGCTTCGTCACCTCCTCCCTCGTGGCGCCGAAATAGACGTCTGCCGTCGCCAACCCGATCCCGCCGGGACGGCCACGAAGGCCGTCGTACGCCACGACCGGGGCGATGTGGCTGGCGTCCTCGGTGTCCGCGATCTCCCTCGGCACATGCCAGCCGATGACGCGGCCGATCAACGGATCCTCGCCGTCGTCGAGGTCCTCAGCGAGCCAGAGCTCGTAACCCTGCGGGATCATGGGTCTCCTCACCGTGCTGCGTCGGGAGTGTCCACCGTGCCATGTGCGCGGCGGATCGGCTGCCCCCGTGCTGCGCACCGCACCGGCGGTCACGCCGTCGGACGGCACCGCTGACGACCAGGTAGTAGCCGGCGGGAGCATGGCCACGAACGCGACCTTCCAGCCCAGGGTGAGCGCCAAGCGGGAACGCGCGAAATTGCCTGGTCATCAGGACAGCCGTCCGATGATCGGTGCATGTGGGAGAAGGTCGACGTGCCGTGCGTCGGAGGTCCGGTCGATGGCCGATCCTTGCTGGTGCCCGTCGACGAGGACGGCGTTCCGCCCGACGTGATCGACCAGAACTGGCTGTGGGTGGAGTTCGGTGGCGAGTTACTCGACGCCGACATGGCCGGCGTCTACGAGCTTGAGCCCCTCGCCGGCGCTGGCCCGCCGTGGATCTATGTCTGGGCGCCAGCGGGCGGCCTTTCGCCGCCGGCCCGCGCCTGGTCAACCGGGCCGGGGACGTTGAAAAGGGCCCGCTGAGCACGACTTGCACGAAAGGGCGCCGCAACCAACCGGGGCAAGCAGCGAGAACCGGCCAGCGCGGCGCCCTTCGGATGCTGTCAGAAGGCCCGGACGACGGTGATGGTGACGTTCGGACAGGAGTTCGCCCAGCTGGTCAGGGCGTTCTTCTCGGCGGTGTCGACGGTGAGCCGCCAGCGGATCTTCGTAGCCACCCACTCGTTGATGTAGCGGCAACGCGCCGAGCTGTAGGGCGGCATCCAGGTGGCGGGGTCCTGGTCGCCCTTGGCCTGGTTGACGTTGTCGGTGACCGCCACGAGGGGCCGGGAGTCGCCGAGGTCGTTGGCGTAGGACTGGCGGCGGCTGGTAGTCCAGTTCCGGGCGCCGGAGTCCCACGCCTCGGCCAGGGGCACCATGTGGTCGATGTCCAGGTCGCTGGTGAGGGTCCAGTAGGCGTTGTCGTAGTAGGAGTACCAGCGACCGCCGGACAGCGAGCAGCCGGAGCCGACGGACGGTTTGGTGGTGGCTTCGGCGATGAGGACCTCGTAGCGGGTGTTGCATCCATCCCCGTCAGCGTCGATCCAGAGCGGGAACAGGCTCCGGTCGTAGCCGGTGCGAACCTCGCTCGCCACCGGCAGGTTCGACACCGCGGTGCGCAGGTAAGCCGAGTAGGTTTCGGCGTAGGCGGGGGCGGCGGTCAGGGCGGTGGTGGCGGTGACGGCGGCCAGCAAGGTGGCGGCCCAGCGCGGGGTACGGGTCACGATCGGCTCTCCCGGTCATCGAAGATAGCGGTACTTCGATATACACAGGTGCCGGCCGGCAGAGCAATGGTCTACAAGCGAACAACGGCAGAACAGCGTTCCGCTGGCGGTGGCTGGTCAGTCCGCCGGATCGGAAACGGGCTGCCGGTACTGGTAGACCTCGAAGTCATCAAACCCGTCGGTCAGGACGTAGACGTGCTCAACCGCGGGCGCCGGGACATCGCTCGGCCCGACGTAGAAACCTGTCTGAGGCAGTTTGACCACCGCCGGCGGGCTGCCGTCGGCGCCCACCTCCACGGGCATCAGTTTCCCGTCGACCGGCCCGCCGCAAAACCATGCCTCTACTGCCGCCATCCGGCCATCGTGCCGCATCCGGCCCCGATAGGGATCGCGCCGGCCAAGACCGGTGCGCAGCAACGGCGCCTAGGCGTGCATGGCTGCGGCTTGTCGCCGACCAGCTCCCAGGCCGATACGGGAACGCGACGATATGCGGGTCGGCGCAGGCCCGCTTGAGGTGGCGTACGGCACGGGGGCTGTTTCCAAGCACGGCGCGGGCATTGGCGTCCCGCAGCCGTCGACCAGCGTCGCGCTCGGTGCAGCGCCACCCCGCCTCTCGCGAGCAGCGCTGTACATCGAAAAACGCCCTCTGGAAAACACCCTCCCGCCGACCACACAGTGTTGCTACTCCTAGTACAGCTATGTGGTCGGCAAGAGGGGATTCCCGCTCAAGATCAAATCCGTGCGGCGGGCCCTCCGATGCGGCACGCTTGGCCCATCGCCGAAGACGGCGAAGGCCCGCGCCGCCGGTGACCCTGGAAAGCTCCGGCAGGCAGGCCCGCACCAGTTACTACCTCTCGGAGCGTGACACATGTGGGGCGGTCCTGACCACCCTCTGCCGCTAGTCCTGCTGATACTGGCGGTCCCGATCTCGCTGGTCACCGCCGCGGTCGTGGTGATCGCGGTGCTGGCCCTGGCGGCCCGCTCGGCGTCGACCCGACGGCACTGCCTGCAGGTGCTGCAGGCCCTGACCCGGTTCGCGCGGGTGCTGCGGAGCCGCGGGTGAGCGCGCCGCATCCGAACGGCGGCGCGCCGAGCACCGGCGAGGAGGGCATCAGTTCTCGTATCGGTCGGCTGGCCCGGCTGCGGAAGGCGCTCGACGGCGAGGATCGAAAACGGCTGCTGGCCGACGCGGTTAGCGAGCGCCTGGCGCACCTGTGGGGCACCGGCGGCCGCGACGGCGCCACCGCGATGGGCCGACGGCCGACGCATGTGCGTGTTCGGCCGGCGTTCATCTATGCCCGCCGCGGCGACAACCACGAGCCAATCGTGCCGCGGCTGCTGCGCACCCAGGGGCTGCAACTGCGCCTGGAGTTGCTGCTGCTGTTCGACGCGCAATGCCGCTACGGGGCCTCCACTATCGTGCGCAACCCGCGCAACATCGTGCGCCGCGCCGACGACAGGTACCCCGGCTGGCGGGAACTGGTGCTCACCGACGTACGGCCGGAGGGGAGCACGGGTCGCGACGGCCGCCCGCCGCGGTCGACGGCGATGCTGCGGCAGCGGCAGATCACCGAGGCGCTGGCCGGCCTCGAGGACCTGCACCTGGTGCGCATTCCGCGCCAGCCGGGCGGCAACCGCCGCTACCGCGACGTCCAGCTGCTGTCGGAGGTCGGCAGCAGCGAGGCGCCGGACTACACCGTGCCGGCCCGGGGCATCGCCATCCCCCAGGAGTTCTTCACCAGCCTGTGGGTGTGGGTGCTGTCCGACGCGGAAATCGCCACGTATCTAATGCTGCTGACGATGCGCGCCCGGCGCCGGCGCAGGCATGAGCAGGGCGGCGTGTTCGTCACCTCCGCAGACCGGGAGGACATGTTCGGCCTGCACCGCGCGACCTGGCGTTCGGCGGACATGCTGTACCGGCTGCGTCTGGTCGACCGGCTGCCCAGCACGGGCCGCAACTTCCGTACGGGGAAGATCGGCGACCCGGGCCAGCACGGCAAGAACGCCCGCAAACCGGTGGTGCGCTACAAGATCAACGACGCGGCGCTACAGGCCAACGCCCTGAGCACAGCGTGGCAGGTGCTCACCGAACCGACTGAGAAGGACCTGATCCGCCGTGAGCGCGGTCCGCTGGCCGAGCAGGCACCGGACTCACTGATCGACGCCTTGTGAGGCACCAGGTGGCCGGCCGGCGTCAAGCCATCCGACCTACGTGCGGGTCGGCGCCGGGCGCGCTCGATGGTGGTCCGCGCTTCGTGTGGGAAGGGGCTGCATCTACGGAGGCGAACCCCAAGGACCGCTGGCGCCGCCCGAGCGGTCTCGTATGTATGGCCGCTCACAGGTACGGTCATCCGGTTAAGGCGGAAAGGCACGTGAGTTGAGCGACGGGGAGTGGATGTAGGTGGCGCGTCGAAGCGGGGTGAACGTCGACAAGACGGTCTTTGTCGACGACTACGAACACGTTGCCGCTAAGCGGACCAATAATCCGCCCGCCGGCCTGGCGCACCTCGACCGCGATGAAACACCGGTACGCCGGCTCGCGTATGACCCGCACCTCGACCCCCAACTCGTGTGGGCCGGCAAGGCCGAGCGGAACCTGGTTGAGGTCCCCGCACCTTCCATCCACGTGCACGAGGAACTGTCCGCGCAGAAGATCGTCGGGTCCGTGCGGCGGCAGCGGCTCCAGCAGCCGCTGTTCGATCTCGACGTGCTCGACCCCGCTGAGGCCGTCGAGTTCTACCAGCACGATCTGAACTGGTCGAACCGGATGATCCTTGGCGACAGCCTGATGGTGCTGACGAGTCTGCTCGACCGTGAGCGCTTGGCTGGCCAGGTCCAGTGCGTGTTCATGGACCCGCCGTACGGCATTAGGTACCAGAGCAACTTCCAACCGACGATTAGCAACCGGGCCGTGAAGGACGGCGACGACGCATCACTGACGCGCGAGCCGGAGATGATCCAGGCGTACCGCGACACGTGGGAACTGGGTGTCCACTCTTACTTGACTTACCTACGGGATCGGTTCGCAGTCGCGCACGAGCTGCTGGCGGACTCCGGTTCGATCTTCGTGCAGATCGGTGAGGAGAACGTTCACCGAGTCCGCACGCTGCTCGACGAGGTCTTCGGCGCCGTGAACTTCGTGACCATGATCAACTATGTCAAGACGTCAAGCAGCACAAGCCCCTTCCTCGGCGGAACGATGGACTACATCGTCTGGTTCGCCAAGGACAAGGACCAGCTGAAGTATCGGCCGCTCTACACCAGCAAGGCTTCAGCGAAGTCGACCGATGACAATTACGCCTGGGTTGAGCTCACTGACGGGACCCGGCGCCGGATGACTGCTGCGGAGAAAACCGGCGCTCAGCCCCTGCCCGCAGGTGCTCGACGGTTCCGGATGGACAACCTGACCTCGCAGTCAATCGGACGCGCCAAGGGAGAGGGCGCCGCGTCGTGGTTCCCCATCACGCTGGATGGCAGGTCCTACACGCCGTCGATGAGTGCGCGATGGAAAACCAACGAGGAGGGGATGACCCGACTGCTCGCTGCGCGTCGCGTCGCAGTCGTAGGGAACACGCCCTCGTATGTGCGTTACCTCGACGACTTTCCGAGCGTGCCGTTGTCGACGGTCTGGGACGACACGGTCACTAGCGGCTTCTCTTCCGAGAAGCGGTACGTCGTACAGAGCCTTCCCAAGGCCATCGCCCGATGCGTCCTCATGTCCACCGATCCCGGCGATCTGGTTCTTGATCCGACGTGTGGCTCCGGCACCACAGCATTCGTCGCCGAGCAGTATGGAAGGCGGTGGATCACCGTGGACACCAGTCGGGTCGCGCTTGCCATCGCCCGGGAGCGCCTGCTCACTGCCCAGTACGATTACTACAGCCTTGTCGACCCGAGCCGGGGAGTCGACGGAGGCCTGCAGTACAAGACCCTCCAGCGAGTGACGCTACGGTCCATCGCCCGGGGTGAGCAATCGGAGCAGGTCGCCCTGTACGACGAGCCCCTCGCGGTGAAGGGGAAGGTCCGGGTGGCTGGGCCGTTCACAGTGGAGGCACTATCGCGCTACGCGGTCAATCCGGCAGACGAGGCGCCGAGCGAGTCGGCGCATGTTGAGGCTGACGCGACGGACCATGTCGGGACACTGCTCGCCGCACTCCAGGCGCAGGGCATCCCGCGCCCGGGCAGCCAGCCGGCGAAGATAGAGTCTCTGACGCCCCTTGCCGCCGCGGGTGCGCTGCAAGCGGAGGGTGTCGCGGACCTCGGCGGAAAGCGTCGCCGGTTCGGCGTCGCGCTGGGCCCGAAGTTCGGCGCGATCACGATGGCACAGGTATCGGATGCGCTGCGCGAGGCTATCGGCTTTGACATGGTGGTGTTTGCCGGGTTCGCGGTGTCCGCCGACGCCCAGGAACGCCTCGCCACCGGCAAGGTCGGCGGAACACGGGTGTCGCTGCTGCTGGCCAACCCAGATCTGCTCGTCGGCGACCTGCTCAAGAACACCAAGGCGTCCCAGACCTTCCGGCTCTACTCCGCGCCCGACGTGAAGATCGAGCAGGGCAAGGACGGGTACCAGGTCATGGTCGAAGGCGTCGACACCTTTGACGCCGCGACCGGCGAGGTCGTCTCCCACGGCCGGACCGGCGTCCAGGCCTGGTTCCTCGACGACGACTACGACGGCACGGTGTTCCGGGTGGCGCAGGCGTTCTTCCCCGTCACCGAAGCGTGGAACAAGCTCCAGGCGGCGCTGCGCGGAACCGTGGACGCCGACCTGCTCGCCGAGCTTCACGGGTGGACATCGCTGCCGTTCGACGCCGGGGAACACAACCGCGTCGCGGTCCGCGTCATCGCCCAGGACGGCAACGCCGCCGAGGTCGTGCTTCCGCTGCCCGGGAGCGGCTCCTGATGGCGAGCGACACGGCTGAGAGCGGTGGCGTCAGCACCGTCATCGAGGGCAACCCCATCATCAACAACGCCTTCGCGGAACCGACGCGCTACTGGCACTTCAGCGGCGTCACCCCAGAGATCCGCGACGGCCGGCGGACTGCGGGCTACCTGGCGCCGTCACCTGACGGCCAACTCAAAATCACCGACGATGTCATCCCACTCGCGCTGGCCAATGACCTTCGGGACCGCGTCCGGCAGTGGCGCGCGGATGGGTACATCGGGGCCACGACGATCACCCGCGACCTGTTCCGGCATTGGTTCGACGACGACCGGGTCGCGTCCGCCACCCGGCCGTTCTTCTGCCAACAGGAGGCCGTCGAGACCATCGTGTTTCTCGTCGAGGCGCCCGACCATCTCAAGGTCGGCGTCGACGTGCCGGGCTCCGGTGAGGCGTATGCGCGCTGGGCGGTGAAGATGGCCACTGGCACCGGCAAGACGATGGTGATGGCCCTGGTCACCACCTGGTCGGGACTGAACAAGGCCGCCAACCGGCAGGACACGCGGTTCGCCGATCAGATCCTCGTCATCGCGCCCAACATCACCGTCCGGGACCGGCTCGCTGGTGCGGGCGGCATCGACCCGACACACCCCGAGTCGCTCTACATCGAGTTCGATCTGATCCCGCCGCAGTACACGACGCTGCTCGGCCAGATCCGCGTCCAGGTGATGAACTGGCATGGGCTCGCGCCCAAGGAGGACCCCAAGCGATCCGTGCTCAAGCGTGGCCGGGAGTCCGATGCCGCGTTCTGTCGGCGCGTCCTCACAGACCTGTCGCCGACCGGTCGGGTCCTTGTCCTCAACGACGAAGCCCATCACGCCTACCGGTTTCCGCCCGACGCGGTCGCCCGTGGTGCGGACGCCGACGAGCTGCGCGAGGCGACCGTGTGGATTGACGGGCTGGAGCGGGTCCACCGCCACCGTGGCGTCCTACGCGCAATCGATCTGTCCGCGACCCCCATGTATCCCGGCATGTTCAAGGACCGGGCATGGACGCCGTTCGAGTGGATCATCAGCGATTTTGCTCTGGTCGACGCGATCGAGTCCGGCCTCGTGAAGATCCCGCGCACGCCGACGGCCGACGATGCCGGCGAGGCCGTGCCTAAGTACCGGAACCTGTGGGAGCACATCCGTAAGACGCTGCCCAAGCGCAACCAGGCCGAGGCCGAGTCGCACCCGATGATGGACTATCTCGCCGAGGCCGATGGGCCGCTCAAGCAGCTCGCCGCCGCGTGGGAGGCCACGTCCACCACATGGGAGCAGGCTGGCCGCGCCGTACCGCCGGCGATGGTCGTCATCGCCCACGACACCACGGTTGCGCGGCTGCTGGAGAAGCACATCGCCGAGCTGGGCGAGGCCTCGCCAATGCTGGTCAACTCGAAGACTGGCGACCGCGTCACCATCCGCATCGACTCGGACGCTCTCGCTAAGGCCGAGGCTGGCCAGGGCAACGGCGTCGCTGAGCAGACTCGCGAGATCGTCGCCACGGTGGGCCGCGTCGGCAAGCCGGGCGAGCAGGTCCGCTGCCTCATCTCCGTCGCCATGCTCAGCGAGGGCTGGGATGCACGCAACGTGACGCAGATCCTTGGCCTTCGAGCGTTCGCGTCCCAGCTCCTGTGCGAGCAGGTCGTGGGTCGCGGCCTGCGTCGCTCAAGCATGAGTGACCTGTCCCAGCCGGAGTTCGTCGACATCTACGGTGTCCCGTTCCAGCTGCTGCCGATGGCGAAGGCCACCGGCGGGAAGCCGAGTCCACCGCCGGACTACACGAACGTGCACACAGTGCGTGACCGACCGGACCTGCGGATTGAGTTCCCACGGCTGGTCCAGGTGGTGCCCGACATCCAGGACATGCTAGATATCGACCTGGACGCGATCGAGCCGATCCGGGTCACGCCCCGATTCGATCCGACCCAGACATGGGTCGAGTTCGACCTCGGCACTCCGCACGCCGGCATGGGCGGCGAGACACAGGACCGGGAGCGCGCCTACGGGAACTTCCGCATCCAGCGGCTCCTGTTCCGCGTTGCTGCTGGGCTGATTCAGCCGTACAAGAAGCCATGGCTGTTTCCGCAGGCGCTCCGCATCGCCCGGCAGGTCATCCGGCCGGTCACGGAGGGCGGCAAGATTGACTACGCGGACGGCGTTGACCCACGCGAGATCTGCAACCTCCGCTACCTGACGGTCATCCGCGAGCGGCTCTCCGCCGCACTGCGGCCGGGCGAGGGACCGGAGCGATTTCTGCCGGCCCTCGACGAGTACCAGCCCATCGGCACCACCGACGGCTTGAACTTCAACTCACCCACTGATCGGTGCGTCCCCGCCGCCAAGAGTCAGCTGTCACACGCCGTCGTCGACTCCGGCCTGGAACGCAAGATCTGCGCCGTGCTGGACGCACACGACGAGGTGCAGGCCTGGGTAAAGAATCACAAGCTGTTCCTGGAAATCCCGTACCTCTACTTCGGCATCACTCACCGCTACCGCCCGGACTTCGTGGTCCGAATGAAGAACGGCCTCACGGTGCTCCTTGAGGGCAAGGGAAATCCTGACGAGAAGGATGACGCCAAAGCGACGGCCGCACGGCGCTGGATTGAGGCCGTCAACACCTGGAACGGCCTCGGCACCTGGATCCACCACATCTGCTACGACCCGGCCACGCTCGACGCAGACCTGAATGCTCTCCACGGGCCCGGTCGGGCGCCTATGGCCGCGGCCGTGACTCTCCCGACACCGTCCGACGGAGAACACGACGAGGACCTTCGCCAGTCAAGCGCGCTCTGACCGACGCACCACGCGATGAGAAGCATGGTCGGCAGTCTGGCGTAGCAACCTGCCCCAGTCGTGGTCCGTGCGAGCGTTGCAGCCGAAGCTCACGTGTGCCTATGCGGGAGGGAGCAGACATGTTCAGCAGCGCCCGTGGCCCGGCTCAGAACGGCGTCGGTCCTGGCACAGGGTCATCGTCGGTGGTGAGCACGGTAGCCAAGGTGTGCGACATGGCGAAGGCGACCCGTGGCTGGTGGGTATAGGCGGCGGGCTCAACGCGTCGAGTGATCATCAGTGGGATCACCCGCCACGGCCCGTGTTCGGGCACGCCACAGGCCGCTGCTGCCAGGTCGACGTGCTGCGAGATCTGCTCGGCTTTCGCGAGCAGCTTGCTGATGTACCCGCCCCGCCGTGTGAACTTCCGGACGTGTCGGCGGAGCGTGCCAGGGCTGTATGCGGCCACCGGGTCTTTTATTTCGCATACCCACAGCCGGCGGGTCGATGCGTCAGCGATCAGCAGGTCGATCTCGCCGAGCGGGTTTCTGATACCGGCTGAGGCCATTTGGTGTTGCTCGAACCGGAACCGGTGCGGAAGCCCGAGTCGGACGATGACGTCGCGGGCCAGCTCCTCGAGTTGGGTGTTGTGCTCCTTCCGATGTTCGGTCATCGCGTCGACGGTCGGCCCCAGGAGCGATGTGGCTGGGTAGGGCAGTCGTGCATGGGCGAGGTAGTCGCCATAGAGTTGCTGCGCTGCCGTGACCTGCCAGGGCAGGATCCACACCCGACCGTCTACCAGCGGCAGGGGCCGAAGCGCGACACGGTGAGCCCGCTGCTCGATCTCCAGGTAGCTGCGATCCCCGGCGACCCGCAGCGCGTCGCCCGTCAGCAGCAGTGTTTCCAGGGCAGCTTTCACCTCCTGCTCCGGCAGGCGTGACCAGGCGATTACCTCGCCGACTAGCTTCTCTCGGTCGACCACGGCCAAGCCGTCGGCGCCGGTGGGCCAGTCCGCCGCCGTGCCGAGCACGGCGGCGACGGCGTCGAATCCTGTACCCCACAGTGCCTTGAGCTGATCGTCGACTACGGCCAGTGCGGGTGGGAGCGCCTCCCGTATTGATCTGAAGTCCGTCGCGACCCGCGTGTGGACGCCCACCTGCGGAACAGCCTGTTCCCCGTCGGGCTGCGACGCAGTCCCGCCGGGATCGGTGCCGGTTGATGGTCGCGACAGCGCGATCCGGTTCCTGCGCAGTGCCTGCTCGTACGCCGCCATGTCGATATCCAGCGAGTCGTCATCGGCTTCCGGCTCATCTGCGGTTCGCCGGGCGGACGCGTTCACGGCGAACGCCCCATCGTCGTCGATCGACACGTCGAGGCCGTGCAGGTCACGGGCGAATCCGTGGTCCAGGCCCGCGATGACCAGCAGCAACTCGGCCAACGCGGCGAGCTCGGCGACGGCGAGCTCATCGACCTTGCGTTCGCCCGCCGGCGGGTAGGCCAGGGCGAGCTCGAACAGCAGCTCCAACGCCCGGCTGGCCATGGCGTTCAGGTCGTCGTCCATGGCGTAGTCGTGCCAGTTCTGCGCCCACTGCCCCGCCAAAGCCTGGTCCAGCTGTCTGTTCCGTGCGTAGCGGGTGGCGTGCGCAGCGTTGAGCCGGCCGGCGACCTCCCACAGCAGCGCCGGGGCGAAGCCCGCGAGTCGGCCGCGCAGCTCCTGCTCGATGGCGGGCACCAGGTAGGTCTGTGCCACTCGATGCGCAGCCTCATCGCGGAAACGCCCCGATGGCGCGTCCCGGCGGCGCACCTCATCGAACACGGCGCGACTGGCGCGGGCCCGCACCGCCGGTGTCCGCGGCAGGGTGTCCACGGGCGTGACGTGCGGGATGCTCTCGCGCAGTGCCGTCAACGTGACTACGGGGCCCACGCCGGCCCAAGCCGCGCGGAACACCTCGAACGGTACGCCTGCGGCCTCCCCCCGCCGGATCCGCAGCGTCTTCACCGCCTCGTGCAAGGCCAGGCCCAGCAGGTCGTGCCCGGCCATTCCGTCCCCGGCGAACTGCTCGAGCACATCCGGTCCGATGGCAGTCGACAGCCCGGCGCGGGCCGCGTCGGTGGCGAGGCGCACCTGGTATCCGTCCGCGTCGTCTGGGGTGCGTTCCTCGATCAGCCGCATGATCAACAGAATGGGCACGCCGTCGGCCAGGCGGAAGTGTTCCGCGACATCGTCGTCCCGGGCAATGCACATCCGCAGGCCGTCGATGAAGCCGAACAATGTGTCCGGGCTCAACCCGAGCCGTTCGGCGTCGGCGAAGTTCACGCAGACCAACAGCGGCGGATCAGCGTTGACCACCGCGGCCTCGCCGCGCGCCGTGGTGAACAGGTCAGCCGATCCATCGTCTCCGAGGCGGGCGTGCGGCCAGTCCACATGCTCTGGCTCGCCGGCAGCCGCCAGGATCGCGTCGGTCCGCTCCCACTGCGCGGCGCGGCGCCAGGTCATGTCACGCGGATACGGGTTGATCTGCAGAGCGGTCGG
Source organism: Micromonospora sp. NPDC051924 (assembly GCF_055586005.1). Lineage (NCBI taxonomy): Bacteria > Bacillati > Actinomycetota > Actinomycetes > Micromonosporales > Micromonosporaceae > Micromonospora > Micromonospora sp. NPDC051924. Next base: position 93,528 of record NZ_JBVJJA010000009.1, on the reverse strand, counting down.
GTGTTCGGCCGGCGTGAGCGGACCGAGTACACCGTGATCGCGCCATGTCCACCAGACATCGAGGATGTCCAGGAACATGACCTCCTTGAAGCCGTCGTGGCGGCCCAGCTCCTCCAGGAAGCACCCGACGGTCGTCCAGTCGCCGGCCACGTCGTCGAGGATCTCAGCCAGCTCTTCAACGTGGACCAAGACCGTTTTGTCCACGGCGTGAAACCCGACCAGCAAGGGCCCGCCGTAGACGACGACCTTCACCAGCTTTGCGGCCTCCTGGTCGGTCAGCTGTCCGGCGAGATCGTGCCAGCCCTGACCGTGCAAGTATGCAGTCGCTGAGTTGATCGCCCGTCTCAGGGCGCGATGCCCCAAGGCGCTGACCACGGTTACCGCGTGACCATGCCCGACGATGACCGGCGGCCGCGTACTCGACGGCATTGCCAAATCGGCGCGGTCGACGATCTGCTTGGAGAAAAGCGCCGCGGCGTGGGCCAGTGTCAATGCCTGCAGCCGGGCCGCCGCGGCCTGGTCACTCGCGATCCTGCCGGTCAACGCCTCCGTCGCCGCCGCCAGCGTGCTCAAGGTCAGGCAGGCGGGCACTCCAACCGAACCGAGGTCGCCGTTCACCCGGAGTACGGCACCCAGAGCCGGGGCGTGCGGCGCATGCCGGACGGTTAACCGGCGGGCGTCGCGGGTCAGCCACGCCAACGCCGCTGCTGCACGTTTCGGGTGAGTGCACTCCCCGGGCAACGAGTCCGCATCGTCGCTGTTGAGTAGGTCGGCGACCACGGTGACCTCCGCCTCGGCCACCACCGGCTCCACAACCTCGTCGACGGAGTCAGAGTCGAGACCGGTGTCGGCCCAAGCCGGCCCGAGCGCTTCCACTGTCCGGTGCCCGTGCGCCAGGACCACCTCCAGCACGTCGGTGAGCGTGAAACCCATGGCGGCCATGACCGCCGGGTCCACAGCCTGCGCGGTGGCCGCGATCTGGCGCAGCAGCATTACCGGATGCTCATAGTCCCCTGGGTGCACGCGCCGGCGCCGCCCTCCGACAGAGAACCCCACCACCTGCCGTGGATCATTCGGCCACCGCGACATCGCGATCGGCCTTGCAGGCGCGGCCCGCATCGCGACGGACACCAGGCCAGCAAGGTCCGCGGCCCGCGCGACCGCTTCGCCAGCCGGACGGCGGCGAAGCGTTCGCACCCACAGCAGCGACAGGTGGTACTCCCATGGGCGGCACCCCGGTGAATCCATCGCTGCGCCCACGACCGCCAGTAGCGACTCGGCGGTGAACCCAGCCAGCGCCCGATCGATGCCAGTCCACTGAACATCCCCACCACGGCTCATCCGTGCCGCTGCGGCTACCTCACCAGCCCGGTCGTCTCCGCCCGAGTCACCAGCAATCATGCCGCCCATCATGGCCCCGAGGGCCGCTGCTAATCGACCGGGTTAACGCCCCACTTGCATGGCAACCCCGGGCGGAACGTCGAACACCAATTGCGACACCGCAAAGCAGCTACGCCTCGCATCGGCTGTACGGTCGCAATACCTCCGCCTATGCTCATATCCGTGACGGGGCTGATCGAGATCGTGGTGGTGCTCTTCGTCGTCGCCCGCGTGACCAGGCTGGTCACCGCTGACGAGATCACCCGGCGACCCCGAGAAGCGATCGTGAGGCGGCTGCCCGAGGGCAGCGCGTTCGCGTACCTGCTGTTCTGCCGCTGGTGCCTGTCCGTGTGGATCGCCGCGCCGGCTGCCGCCGCCTGGTGGCACCTGTCCGACGTCCCCCGCTGGTCGGGCTACTGGTGGGTCGACGTGCCCACCGTCGCGCTGGCTCTGTCCCACGCGACGTGCCTGCTGGTGCGCGCCGAGTCAGAGGAGTAGCGCATGGCCTGGTGGGGCACGAAGCCCAACGTTGACAGCGCGGTCGGCAAGGCGACCGCGGTCGTCGCGTCGGCGGCGAAGATGCGTTACGAGTCCAGCGGCAGCCTGCGGAAGGTCACCAAGCAGGAGTGGCAGGACGAGGCGTGGCGGCACTACGAGCAGTGCGGCGAGCTGGCGTACCTGGTCGACCTCATCGCAAAGGCGATGGGCCGCGCACGGCTATACATCACGCAGATCGACGAGCAGGGCAGGCCGGTCGAGACACCCGACCAGGCGCCGGCCGGCGTCAACGAGACGTTCCTCGGCGGCCCCGGCCAGCAGGGCGAGCTGCTGCACGACGCCGGGATCCAGCTCGGCGTGCCCGGCGAGTGCTACCTGATCGGCGAGCCGGAGAAGGACAACGCCGGCAACGCGACCGACCGGGAGCGGTGGTTCATCGCCTCCAACGAGGAGCTGCAAGAGCGCGCCGGGAAGTACGTGCTCGACCAGGGCGACGGCCCGCGCGAGCTGGAAGCCGACGAGACGGTCATCGTCCGCATCTGGGCACCGTCGCCGCGCAAGCACGCCCTGCCGAAGTCGCAGGTGCAGGCCAACCGGCGGGTGCTGCGGCTCATCGAGCGGCTGACGCAGTACGTCCAGTCGCAGATCGACTCCCGGCTGGCCGGCGCGGGCATCCTGCTGCTGCCGAACGAGCTGTCGTTCGCCGCCGCCGAGCAGGAGGAGAACGCCGAGGACGGGGTGACGTCGTTCCTGGCGACGCTGACCGAGGCGATGACCACCGCGGTGAAGGACCGCGACTCGGTGGCCGCCCTCGTGCCGATCGTGGTGCAGGGCCCCGCCGAGCACCTGGAAAAGGCCCGGTTGCTCAGCTTCGCCACGGAGCTGTCGGCCACGGTGCCGTCGATGCTGGACGGCGCGATCCGGCGGCTCGCCCTGGGCCTGGACGCCCCGCCGGAGATGCTGCTCGGCATGACGCAGGCGAACCACTGGGGCGCCTGGATGACCGACGAGGCGACCATCAAGTACCACGTCGAGTCGAAGCTGGAGCTGTTCTGCGCGGCGCTCACCCAGCAGATGCTGTGGCCCGCGTTGGAGGGCGCGCCCGGCGTCGCCGACGCGAAGCGCTGGATCGTCTGGTACGACACCAGCGAGCTGACGCAGACCCCGGACAAGGGCGCGGACGCGAAGGACCTGTACGGGCTCGGCGAGCTGTCGGGTGACGCGCTGCGCCGGGAGACCGGCTTCGCCGACGGCGATAAGCCGACCGACGATGAGCGGGAGCTGCGCCGGCTGCTGGAGATCATCCGCACGGTGCCGGCGTCCGGGCCGCTGCTGGTGCAGCGGCTGCTGGAGGTCGCCGGGGTGGCCGTCGACGTCGACCCGGAGGCGTTGAAGCCGGCTTCGGCCCCGGCCGAGCTGCCGCCCGTCGAGCCGCCGGCCGACGAGCAGCCGACGACGGAGGTGCCGACCCCGGGCGACACCGAGGACCGTGGCCCGCCCGAGAAGTCGGCGATCGCCGCCGCGGCGGCCGGGCCGAGCGAGCCTTTCGTTGCGGCGTGTGAGGTGCTGGCGCTGCGGGCGCTGGAGATCGCCGGCAAGCGGGTGCTGGGCCGGGAAAGGTACCGGCACGCCGGGTTGAAGGCGTGGGAGTACCACACGGTGCGGCAGTCCACGCCGACGTCAGTGCCCCGGCTGCTGGACGGCGCATGGGCGGCGGTGCCGGCGGTGGCGACGAAGCTCGGCGTCGACGTGGAGAAGCTGACGGCCGCGCTGACCGCGTATGTCGGCGGGTTGCTGGTGACCGGCGCGCGGCACGACGTCGCCGAGCTGCGTGAGCACCTGGCCGGCACGGTGCGCGGGGAACTGGTGCCGGCATGAGCGCGGTCGTCCTGGTGCCGGATCTGGTGGCCGCCCACGGGTACGCCTGCCAGCGGTCCGGGAGCGGCAAGGGCTGCGAGCGGCTGCGGTGGACGATCTGCCGCACCTGCGGCTGGTGGGGTGACCTGTGGGAGGGCGACCAGCCGCCGCTGACCGACGCCGGCCACGTGTGCGACCCGGAGGTGGTGGCGCGGCACAACCACGCGAGGAGGAAGACCGATGGCTGATCCGGAGAGCGTGACCCTGACCCAGCTGCGCGAGTGTTTCGCGTCGGTGGGTATCGACCTCGGCGGCGATTTCGTGAAGCTGGAGCTGCACGACGACGTGTTGATCCTTGAGCGGCTCATCCGCAGCCCGGCCGGGCTGCCGGTGTCCCGCCCCGACGGCGGTGTGCAGGTCCAGGGCGTGCAGGTCGCCGTGGTCGCCGACCCGCCGGCGGGAGGCTGAGCCGTGGCCGAGCAGGACCCGTGGCTGCCGCTGCGCCTCGACCACGCGGCGCGGGTGCTGGCCGCCGAGCGGCGGGTGCTGCGGGCCGCCCGGAAGGCCCTGCGGACGTGGCTGGCCGACGCGCGGGCGAAGGCGCTGCCGGTCACCGCGGCGGCGCTGCCGCCCGACCCGTCGGCGCTCGCCGGCGCCGGGCAGGCGTGGTTCGAGGCGATGACGGTGCACCTGGTGCCCGCCGTCGACAAGACGTTCCTCGAGGGGGTCGCCGACGCGGGCGGCGACGTCGACCTGCTGCGCGTCGCACAGATGAAGGACGAGTACCTGGCGGCGCTGCCAAACCGGCTGACCGGCGTGCCCGACAGCGCGTGGCAGCAGGTCGTCGCGGCGGTCGCCGAGCTGACCGGCGAGGGCGCGAGCGTGCCGAGGATCCGCGACGCGATCGAGGCGATCCTGGGCGAGCGGTCGTGGGAGGAGCGGGCGGTGACGATCGCCCGGACGGAGACGATCGGCGCGTACAACGCGGGGACCCTGACCGCGTGGCTGACCGCCGAGCAGGCGCTCGACGAGAAGCTGGACAAGGTGTGGGTGGCCACGCACGACGAGCGGACCCGGGACGACCACCGGGACGCCGACGGGCAGCGGGTCGCCCTGGACGGCGTGTTCATGGTCGGCGGGGCGCCGATGCGGTACCCGGGCGACCCGGCGGCGCCGCCTGGGCAGACGGTGAACTGCCGCTGCACGATGATCGAGGTGGAGGCCGGCGAGCCCCTGCCTGCGGTCCCGAAGCACCCATGGGCCCGGCGCGACCGGGCCACCGGGTTGGACATCACGGTGACGGCGGCGGCAGCCGCGAAGGGTGGCAAGCAGATGGCGACGTGGGAGGGGACGCTGGCGCCGCTGGGTGCCAGGTCGGGAGACCGGCGGATCTTCGCGGCGGACGGCGAGTGGTCGTTCCGCGAGCTGCCCCTGGCGCTGCGGTGGGCCCGGGAGGACGCCCCCGGGCACGAGGGCGCGGTGACCATCGGCCGGATCACCGTCGGTGAGGTGCAAAAGACGAAGCTGGTCGGCGCGGGTGACTTCATCGACGCGGTGCCAGAGCTGGGCGAGGCGCTGGAGCTGCTGCGCCAGGGGGTGCTGTTCCCGTCGGTCGACCTCGACGACTTCGAGTTCGTGTTCACCGACGCGGACGGCAAGCCGATCGAGGAGATGACCGACGACGAGTGGGACGCCTTCATGGAGGCCGGCGAGGAGCCGTACATCACGGTGACCAAGGGCCGGGTGATGGCGGTGACGCTCGTCGGAACGCAGGCGTTCATGGAGGCGAAGCTGGCGCTGGTCGACGACGAGCCGGCCGACGGCGAGCCCTCCGATGAGGCTGAGCCCTCCGATAAGGAGGAGGAGCCGGTCACCGCGGCCGGCGCGGCGGCGAAGAGCAAGCAGGTCGCGCCGCTTTACCCGCCGAGGGCGTGGTTCGACGACCCGAGCCTGACCGAGCTGACCCCGATCACGGTGACGGCCGACGGACGGGTGTTCGGGCACCTCGCCGACCGGGACTGCCACCTGTCGTTCCTGACCGGCGGGCAGTGCGTGATGCCGCCCGACGAGGGCGGCTTCGACTGGTTCCACCGGCCGGAAATCCAGACCGCCGAGGGGGAGTTGGTCGCGGTCGGGCACATCACGGCGGCGACCGGGCACGCCGACCTGTCCGCCAGCGCGGCGGCCGCCGTAGAGCACTACGACGACACCGGCACGCAGGTGGCGGTGGTGCGGGCGGGCCGGGACGTTCACGGCACCTGGGTTGCCGGGTCGCTGGTGCCGGAGGCCACCGAGGAGCAGGTGCAGCTGCTGCGCAGGTCGCCGCTGTCGGGGGACTGGCGCTGGATCGGCGGGGCGCGGCAGCTCGTCGCGGCCTTGTGCGTGAACGTCGGCGGGTTCCCGGTGGTGCGGGGCCGCTCGTCGGGCGGGCGGGCATACGCGATGGTCGCTTCCGGCTGGGCCGGCTGGAAGCCGTCGGATCTGGCCGGTCGGCGGGAGACGCGGGCGATGTCGCCGGCCGCCCTCGACGCGACCGTGCGCCGGGCGGTGGCGGCCGGGTTCGCCGCCGAGCGGCAGCGGATCGCCACCGCGGCCAGCGCGGACCGGATCGCCGCGTCGATCGGCCGGGACCGCATGACTCTCGTGGCGGCGATGACCGCCGAGGTGCACGGGAAGTAGGGGAAGAGACAGTGGGGTGCAACTGCGGCGCGAGGCGCCGGGGCGCGACGGTGTGGGTGCTGTCCTACGGGGACGGCCGCGCGGGCGGCGAGTTCGGGTCGAAGACGGACGCGGAGATCGCCGACGTGCGCAAAGGCGGCGGTGGCACGATCCGCCAGGTGCAGAAGTAGAGGTTGATCAGCACGAGCGACTGCGCGGGAGCCTTGCCCGTCACTGCGCTTTCATCGGCGGTCGGGCCCGCGGCGCCTATTAATGCGAGCAGCCCGCCTCAGCAGTGCCTGGGCTGTGTCGTCATACAACAAGTGAATAGCGTGCGCGAAGAGTTCGATCCCGTCCAGCACCACATCGAGGGGTAGGGGACTACTTTCATGGCTCCCCGCGTTGCCTATCCACTTGATCGCCATCAAAAGGTCGCCTACCTCGTCGTTCTCGGCGGCGAATTCCTTGATTCGGCGGTCTGTTGTAAAGCGATACTTCGCGCCTCGCTTGCCTGGAGGAAATCGGCGCACATTTCTAGCATCTAGTAAGCACTCAACCGCAGATCTCATGCGGTTCGCTGCAGCGCTCGTATCGGACAGCAATGCCGAGCTAGCCGACTGCACTAGGGCGCGGACGCCTTCCGGCGTTTTGTCGGGAAACGGTATGACTGGAAAGGCCGGCAAAATATGCCTCACCGAGAAGCCAGCCAGGTGAGGGTCGTCCAGAAAGTCGTCGTCCTGCTCGGGCAAATCAGCGGATCTACTGCTCCAGTTTCCTGCGACCGCGTACTTGTTTCCGCACGGCGTGCGGGGGCAGGCTAATGTGCCGTAGAAGTGCCCTTCCGTCCACCCATCCCAGACCGGATCGCCTAGACGGGCCTCAGTGCTGCTTGCGCTCTCAAAGGTCTGAACGTCGGGTTCTAGTGCGCTCCGCCTACAGCGTGGGCACTGCAACTCGGGCCACTGTTCAAATGGCCCTGCCAGATCGATGAAATTACTTCTTTCGACGTAGTCAGGCATCGTCGCGTCAGCAGTCGCCAGAGGCTGCCGAAGTATCTGCGCCGTCGCTTCTTGGTCGGGATTGCAGGAATGGCAGCAGCGGAATTGGCAGGTTGGGCCGCTCACCCCTGATCAGTTCTTCAACCGTGATTAGCTGGATCCGTGGGTACTCTTGTCCATTGAGGGGATAGCGATATGCGCCGGCACGTTGCGCCCCATCCATCATTCCGCGTGCCGGCTCGTTCATCAGGATCAACAGGCCCATGGCGGCCTGCTGGGTGTCGACCGAGTTGATCAGGTCTTGCAGGTGTCGCAAGTTCGGCCGTCCACTCTTGACAGACACGAGGACCCGGTGAGATCCGTCCTCTTCGTCAATTGGAATGCGGATCACTCCGTCAATTGCCCTGTCTTCGGCTCGTCCCTCTTCGGGTTGGCCGTCAACGAGCATGACGCACCAGCGTCCGAACTCGAGTGGCGAGCGAGAAAGTAGTGCCTGGGCGTCATGGAGGGTCTTGGGCGTGCCCAAGATCTCGTAAGAGCCTCGGACTGACTCGGAATACCTGTCGCGAAGCCGGGCGTCGATCAGGTCGATAGCAGATGCAGTCATATCGATGCCAACCCAGTTCCGGTCCAAGCTTTGTGCGGCGTCGATCGTCGTGCCGCTCCCAGCGAAGGGGTCAAGCACCAGATCCCCCGGCCTTGTCGTCGCCTCAATAATCCTTGCTATGAGCGCCAGTGGTTTCTGTGTGGGATAGCCGACCCGTTCGGGAGCGCGCGCGTTGAGGGGAGGGATGTCTGTCCAGACGTCTCCGAGGGGATGTCCCCGCTGTTCGTCCATATACCGTTTGAGTCGGGGTTCCCTTCCCGGTCCTGCTTGGACGACTAGTCCAGCCCGGTGGGCCTCTCCCATCCGCTCCTTGGTCCAACGCCAGACTCTTGTGACACCTAGGAACTCGTAGGTGAGGTTAGGCCGGTCGGGAGTCGGACTTGCCAGGCTGGCAAGCTGGTATCTGCGCCCATCGGGATCGCGGTGCGGATACCTCTTGAGATCGTCAGCACCGTGCGGTTGAAAAAGGGCCTCCTGATTCCAACGCGCCGCCTCGGTTTTTCCATACGCAAGTATTACGTCGTGACTGGAGGGAAGGCGGTGGGTGGCCGGTGACTTCGTCAGAGTCTTTTGCCAGACGATCTCATTGCGAAAAGTCTCTGGGCCGAAGATTGAGTCAAGAATTATTCTCAAGTAGTGCGAGACTGCAGGGTCGCAATGAATGAACAGAGACCCACTCGGTTTGAGGATCCTCTGACACTCAATTAGGCGAGGCGTCATCATTGTTATGTAGGCAAGTACTCCGCTCTCGCCCATCAACTGGCGCATTGCCTGTAGCGAGCTGACGACCGCCGGAGGGGCAACTCCATGGAGCACCTCTCTGTAGCAGGCCTCTGCGTCGTAACCCCATGACCACGGCACGTCAAAGGCTTGGATGCTGCCCCCTGTGGAGGTTGCCGTCACGTCACCCTTCTTGCCCAGCAAGCCGCTGGGTGACGTGTGGGAGGTGAGGGGCGGGTCTAAGTAGACGAGGTCAACCGATTCAGTGCCCACGTGCTCGCGCAGGACGGCGAGATTGTCGCCAAAGTAGAGCTTATTGAGCCGGGTTGCGTCCGCCCTCGCCAGTGCCATGGAGGCGAGCTTGCCAGAAGCCGCCAGCGCGTCGCATCACCCCATCAGCCGTCGACTCGCCTCGGCGGGAGAGGGCCATCGGCCCGCCATGCTAATGAGACCTTGACGAATGGTTCCGACGCTGACGGGTCGCGCGGTAGTTCGCTCGGGTCGCCCGGGGCGGATGGCAGGCCGGATGGCCTGCCGGGGCTATCGACGGACCCGGCTGCTTCGGTGAAACCCGTCGACGTCCAGTCGCATGAAGCGCCGCGCCCATGAGGTCAAGCCCAGTCGCTGCGGTTCCCGCGTTCATCTCGCCGTGAGCGTGGCGGGTGGGTTGCGCGCATGATCACTGAGTCGCTCGATGATCGGTACGTTGCGGAACGTGGGCTAGGCTGGGCGCTGAACCGCCGATGCTGGCTGCGGGCCGGTCGGGACGAGATCCCTTCCGTGCTGAGGAGCCGACGGTGGACTTTCAAATCCCTCCGAGCCTGGATGGGCTCGACCTGGATGCGCTGACCGAGCTGGAGAGCCAGGCCGTCGCGGCGTTCGATGCTCTCCGCGACGACACGGCCTTGGACGTCGACGGCCTCGCCCGGCTGCGGGAGCTGGCCACGTTCGTCCAGTCGGTGCGTACCGAGCAGGCGCGGATCGAGCAGGCGGCCGAGCAGGTCGCCTCCGAGCTGGACGACCTGACCGCGACGGTGCACGGCGCTCCGGAGGGCGGCGATGGCGACGGTGACGAGGGCGACGGCGGCGAAGCCGAGAAGGAGCCGGCCGAGGAGACGCCGGTCGAGGGAACGCCGGCCGAGGAGCCGGCGGTCGAGGAGCCAGCGCAGCAGCAGCCGACGCCGGTCGTCGCTTCGCTGGCGCGCCGGGCGGCCCGCCGTCAGCCGAAGCCGAAGGTGACCAGCGCTGGCAAGTCGGCGGTCATCAAGGCGGCGGCGGACGTGCCGAACGTGCCGCACGGGCACGTGTTCTCCTCGGTGTCGGAGGTCGCATCGGCGTTCGACGACAAGTTCGCCGGCTTCCCGCGCGGGGTGGGCGTCGCGACCCGCATCAAGCAGAACGTGGCCCGGGTGGAGCTGCCCGTCGACCAGGCGCTCGTCGCCGGGGGCAGGGGCCTCACCGACATGGAGCTGGTGGAGCTCGCCGCGTCGGAGTCGCGGCTGTCGGGCGGCAACCTCGTCGCGGCCGGCGGATGGGGCGCCCCGTCGGAGACGCTGTGGGAGCTGTGCGAGGGCCTGGAGACGACCGAGGGCCTGCTGGACCTCCCGGGTATCACGATCCCCCGCGGCGGCGGTATCAAGGTGCCGGCCAACCTCGACTTCCGCGACCTGTACTCGGGGATCGGCTTCGTGCAGACCGAGGCCGACAGCACCGCGGGGGTTGACAAGCCCTCGTACCGGGTGCCGACGGTGAACTGGGCCGAGACGCGCCTCGAGGTGGACGGGGTGCAGATCGAGCAGGACATCGTGCAGAACGCGGTGTGGCCTGAGCTGACCCGGGACGTGGTGCGGCGCACGCTGACCGCCCACGAGCACAAGATCAATGCCCGGTTGATCCAGCGGATGGCCACCGCCCCGGGCCAGTCGACGCAGTTCGCGCTGACCCTCGGTGGCGACGTCGACGGCGACGAGACCACCACTGCCCTGCTCGGCGCGATCTCCCTCGCGGCGACCGACTACCGGTACCGGTACCGGCTGAGCCGCCGGCAACTGCTGGAGTGCGTGGCGCCGCTGTGGCTGATCGACTGGATCCGGGCGGACATGAGCCGCCGGGCCGGCGTGAACTACCTCGACGTGACCGACGAGCAGATCACGGCGTGGTTCACCCGACGCCACCTGCGGCCGCAGTTCGTCTACGACTGGCAGGACGGGTACGCCGACGCGGGCGGCAACGGCTTCGGCGGCAGCGCCGCCCCGGGCCAGTGGCCGGGCATTGCGGACCTGCTGATCTACGCGCCGGGCACGTGGGTCAAGGGCTCCAAGCCGATCATCGACCTGTCGGCGGTCTACGACAGCACGAAGCTGAAGGACAACGAGTACATCGCGCTGTTCACCGAGCAAGCGACGCTGCTGGTGAAGCGGTGCTTCGTGTCCTACAAGGTGAGCGTGCCGCTGTGCCCGACGGGCGTCACCGGCAGCACCGTGGCGTTCGACTGCTCAGCGGTCTGAGCTACCCGTTTGACGGGGCCGCGCCCGCGCTGGGCGCGGTCCCCAGCCGGTGAGGAGATGACGGGTGACGCAGCCCCTGCTGTATGTGGACGCCCCGGCGACGACGCCGTACCGCTTCGGGCTGTTCGCGGCGGCCGCCGTGGTCGACCCCGCCGACCAGCGCGAGTTCCAGGCCGGCGTGGAGTGGGAGCCGCAGTGCGTCGACGCGCCCGCGCCGACGAGCGCGGCGGCGGCCTCGGACCCGGCCCGCGCGCCGATGGCGCTGCCGGACGGGGTGCCGTCGGTGAAGTCGGCGGTGATCCGGCTGTACGCCGGCCTGACCGGCCGGTCGGTGGCCCGGCCGGACCTGCTCGACCGGGCGCGGCGGGCGATGGGCCAGGTCGAGCAGCAGTCGCTGGAGCACTACGTGTGGACCGGCGAGGCCGGGAGCGAGGAGTTCCTGGCGGCGGCCGACACGGAGGTCCTGGCGGGGTCGGACGTGGCGCCGGTGCCGCTGGAGGAGGGCGTCGGCCGGCTGGAGGCGCACATCGCCGACCGGGCCGGCGTGCTCGGCGCGCTGTGGGCACCGCGGTGGACGTCCGGGTGGTTCCAGGGCAAGGGCCTGACGCGGATCGAGGGTCCGCGCATGGTCGCGCCGCTGGGCGACCCGATCGTCTTCGCGCAGACGACCGGCGTCGGCCCGGGCGGCGCGGCGCCGGGTGACGACGAGGCGTGGCTGTACGCGACGGGGCCGGTGATGGTGCGGCGGTCGGCGGTGTTCCTGCCGAAGCTGCCGGAGGCCCTGGACCGCAAGGACAACGAGGTGTTCGCCGTCGCGGAGCGGTTCTACACGGTGGGGTGGAGCTGCACGACGGCGGCGGTGAAGGTCAAGCTGCCGGGCGTCCCGGCGTAGGAGGGTGACATGACGGTGATCTACCCGAAGGACCGTGCGGACGCGCAGGTCCTCGCGAAGGAGCTGCTGGAGGCGGCCGGCGAGGAGCGCCGCTTCGAGGTGCAGACGACGACGGACGGCCCGGTGGGGCTGGCGTTCGACGTGCCGGACGACCTGGCGGACAAGGTGCTGAGCTCCGGCGACGGCCGGCAGCGTGTGGAGGCTCCCGCGGAGGCTCAGGCCGCCGCGCAGAGCACGTCGGCTGACGCCGGGGCCGACGGGTCCGGGGCGGACGCCGAGCCGGCGGACGGTTCCTCCCAGCCGCCGGCGAAGGCGTCCCGGTCGTCGCGTTCCTCGCGGAGCAGCTGACCGGAGCCCCGCGTCCCGGGCCGCGCCGCCTCACCTGGTCTCTTCCCCGTGCCAGGTGGGGCGGCGCTTTTTGTGTGACCCGCTCCACGACCCGAGGCGTACATAAAATTTGTACGCGAGACCGAAATTCGCATACAATGAATGTGTACGTCACGCGCTACCCCTACAGGAGGGCTGAGAGATGGAGAGGCGAGTCAAGGAGCTGGCCACCGAGTTCGGCGTCGAGGCTGAGGCCGCCGACCAGTGGGGCCTGGTCGCCCAGCTGGTGCGGCACGTGATCGAGGCCGAGCGGGAGCTGGAGCGGCGCGCGCGTGAGCTGACCGGCGCGACCGAGGACGCGGTGGTCACCGCGAAGGCGGGCGACCTGCGGACGTCGGTGCGCGGCGACCTGCTGGCCGCCGTGAGCGACAAGGCGGCGGCGGTGGACGCGGCGCTGATGAAGGTGGCCGAGCGGCGGCAGGCCCTGGCGCTCGTCGCCGAGAGCGTGAAGGCGGCGCGGCCGAAGCCGGCGCCCGAGCTGGCCGAGGGCGACGTGGTGACCTGGACCTGGGACGCCCAGGAGCACCGCGGCCTGGTCGACCGGCCGATGGGCGACAAGGTGGTGGTGATCGACCCGGACGAGGCGCGGTGGTACCTGCCGGCCGCCGAGCTGACGAGGGTGCCGCCGGCGAAGGTCGACGAGCACCTGGCGTGCCAGGGCTTCGACAACCAGGAGTTCTACTGGCACTGCTACACGCACGAGCTGTACCGCCAGTCGTTCTGAGCCGAGCGGGTCGACGCCCCTCGCGCCCCACGTGGGCGCGGGGGGCGTCGTCGTTGTGTGGCCCGCTCCACAGCCGGGCGCGTACATAAAACTTGTATGCGGACCTGGCGGTCGCATACAATGAAGTTGTACAGCAAGCCGCCCCGACTGCGTGAGGAGTGCCCGATGGCCAAGGAGATGAGCTACGAGATGCAGCGGACGATCGCCGCCCTGGAGGCGTTCACCGAGCCCCGGTGGCGCGTCGCATCCGGCGAGGGCCTGCTCCCGCGCGAGACGGAGGAACAGGAGCGTGCCCGCCTGGCCCACAACCGGCGGGTGCGCGAGCACAACGCGCGGGTGCTGGCCGAGCGCGAGCGGGTCGCCCGCGAGAAGCAGGCGGCGGCCAACCGGCGCGAGGTGGCGGCGGTGCGCAAGCGGCTGTGCGACAGCTGCTTCTGCGAGCTGCCGGCGTCGGGCGTGTGCGGCAACTGCTGACCGAGCGAGAGAGAGGGAGATGACCGTGAGCATGGAGCTGATGGAGACCGAGGCGACCGCCGAGCAGTGGGAGGTCGTCGCGCTGTCCCAGGTGGAGGACGGCGACGTCGTGTCGTTCGACCTGGGCGCGCTGGCCGAGCGGCGGCACGAGAGCGCGCCGCGCGTCGACTGGTCGCGGGTGATGGAGGAGGCCGCCGCCGTGGCGGGCAAGGACGAGCTGGGGGAGATGGTGCGGCTGGACTTCTACGACCTGGCCTGCCCGACGGTGGTGGGCGTCCCCGAGATGGAGCTGTTGCGGCTGGTCTGAGCCGCCCGAGCGCCCCCGCAGCCGTGCTGGCTGCGGGGGCGCTGCCGTTCCCGCCGGCGGGCAGGCCGCCGGCAGTTCACGTGGAGGAAGAGCATGACGACAACGACGGTGGCGCGGCGCGCGAACGCCGTGCCGGCCGACCCGCGCGAGCACGCGCGGGCGATCGCCGAGGCGGTCGACGAGGCGTGGCACAGCCGGTACGGCGGCTCGCGGATCGAGGTGCCGATGAGCGTGGTGGCCGCGCTGGCGCTGGTGGCCCGGGAGGCGCCGGGCCCGGAGCAGCTGGACCGGCTGGGCGAGGTGGCCGAGCGCCTGGACCACGAGGGGTTCACGCTGCTGATCCAGCGGCTGTGGTGCGAGTTCGCGGCGCTGCGGCCGGACCTGAACCCGCGGACGAAGCACCTGTGGTCGTGGATCGACGACGAGCCGGACGAGACGACGCAGAGGGCGATCCACGCGGTCGGCCAGGCGGCGCTGCGGCGCGGGGTGCTCGGCCGGTTCGGGCCGGACGGGTGGGGCGACTACGACCTGCTGGGGACGCTGCTCCAGCAGATGAAGAGCCACGGCGGGCGGAAGGGCATCGGCCAGTTCCTGACGCCGGTCGACGTGACGGAGCTGCTCGGCCGGATGGCCGGGCCGAAGGAGGGCGATCGGATCCTGGAGCCGTGCGCCGGCACGGGCACGATGTTCCTCGGCGCGGCCCGGGCCATGCGGGAGAACGGCCTCGACCCGACGACGTGCGAGTGGTGGGCGAACGACCTGGACCCGCTCGCGGCGGCGCTGTGCGCGGTGAACCTGCACCTGTGGGGGCTGGGCTGGCGAGTGGTCGTCGGCTGCGGTGACGGCCTGCTGGACGTGTGGATGCACGAGGCCCTGCGGGATCGGCAGATCGCGATCGACGAGATGCGGCGGGCGTGGAAGGTCGCCATGCAGATCCGCGCGGTGCGGAACGTGCTGGAGCTGCCGACGCCGGAGAGCCCACTGGAGCGGCACATGCGTAAGGCGCGGCCGAAGCCGCCGCCCCCGCCGCCCCCGCCGCCGCCGCCGGCGCCGGACTCGTCCACGTTCGACGCCGAGGCGGTGTTCCGGCAGGGCCAGCTGTTCTGAGTGGCCGGTCGTGTGACGTGCTACACAGCCCCCCGCGTACATAAAAAATGTATGCGGGGGAGCCGGTCGCATACAATGAATGTGTACGCCCTGCCCAGCTTGCGTGGAGGAAGAGATGGACCTGAGCAGCATCAAGGAGCGGTACCTGGCAAGCGTGGACCGGGTGACGCGCGACGAGCACGACGTGTACGCCGACAAGCTGGCGGCGCTGCCGGAGCGGGCGCAGCTGGCGATCTACCAGGCGGCGCTGGAGGGGCGCGACCTGGTGCAGCTCGTCGAGTCGTCCGAGCTGGAGGAGCGGCTGCGGGCGCTGCCCGAGCAGACGCGGCAGGCGATCCACAAGGCGGCGAGCGAGGGCGGCGACCTGGCCGAGCTGGTGGCCGCCGCCGTGAGCGCGGCGGACGAGTGCGGGCAGTTCAACTGCCTGGACGAGACCGACTGCTGCAAGCACTGCGGGGAGCACTTCTCCGGGCCGTGCGCGCCGGGCTGCAAGCACTACGACGGCGGGCCGGCCGACGAGTGCGACGCGCGGCCGGCAGACGTCGCCTAGTGGCTGCGTAGGCGGGGCTGGGCGGGTGTCCGGCTCCGGTGCGGAGCCCCTAGCCGGGGTTCTGCTGTCCGGTCGCTATTGACGATTGCGGCCGGACAGCGCAAGGTAACTGTCCGAAGCAAGACCCGGTTCACGTGGAGGTAAACCATGGGTCTACGCGCGCTGGTCGGCACCGAGGGTGCCGACGGTGTGTACGTGGCGCGGGGCGTGCAGCACGACGGCTGCCCGACGATGGTCGTCCCCGCCCTGTCGGTGCTGCTGCACGAGCTGTGCGGCCATCGTCCGGAGAGGGCGGCGGCGGTGCTGCTGCAGAACGACTGGTCGCGGCTGTTCGCGGTGCCCGGCACCGGACCGAGCGGCCACCTGGTCGGCGTGCCGTCCGAGGGCTACCCGGCGCAGACCGGCCGGATCGCCGAGGCCCGCGCGGGCGACCGCGAGTGGGCGTACCTGTTCGGCGGCCACCGGCTGCACGTCTACCTGGGGGTGTTCCCCGAGCGCGGCCCGAAGCGGTGGGAGGCGTGGGCGTGCTGGTCGCTGCACGAGCTGGGCGACCTGTCGCAGCTGGACCTGCTGGAGGTCCAGAAGGCGGGCTACGCGGCGCAGTGGCGGGCGTCCGACTACCGCGGCTACATGGAGGCCGTCCGCGATTCGGCCCGCGACTCGACCCGCATCCAGCTGATGCAGGCCGGCCGATGAGGGCGCTGGTGGGGCAGTTCGCCCCGGGCAGCAAGTGGTACCGGGCCAGCCTGGTCGAGCTGGAGGGCCAGCCCAGCTGGACCCTCGCGCAGATGCGGGTGATGTGGGAGCGCAGCTTCCAGCGGGACACCCGGGCGATGGTCGAGGTGCTGCTGCACCGGCACTGGTCGGTGCTGGCGAACACGCACTGGCCGCAGCAGGCGGTGTCCGAGCGGCGGCCGGAGTGGACGTACGTGTGCGGCGTCGGCCGGGGCTACAAGGACGAGATCAGCAGCCCGGCGGCGGTCGGGCTGATGGGCTCCGACCAGCCGTTCCACGACGAGGGCTGGGCGTACCTGTGGGAGCACGGCTGCGGCGCGCTGCACGTCTACGGGGCGCACGGCGGCCGGTGGCACCACCTGGCGACGCTGCCGGCCGACGTGTGGGCCGGGCTGACGACGCAGCTGGTGATCGATGTGGAGGCCAGGTTCTGCTGGCTGGAGCGAGAGGAGGCGGCGGCGTGACCGTCGAGACGAGGAAGCAGGCGGACCCGACGGTCCGGACCGAGGAGTTGCAGCGCCGGGACCAGGTGCTGCTGTTCGGGCAGGTCGTGGAGATCGCCGACGTGCAGCAGGTGCGGGAGTTCCCGACGTGCGTCAACCTGGTGATCCTGCCGACCGGCGGCGGGCAGCCGAGGGAGACGCTGGTGCCCCGGGACATGCTGCTGCTCGGGCTGCGGCTGCCCCGGCTGGTGCCGATGAACTGCCAGGGCTGCAAGTCCGTGGTGAAGCTGCCGGTCGACCTGGCGCATGGGCAGCCGCCCGCCGTGCTGTGCGGGCGGTGCCGTGGCCGGATCGTCGAGGGCACCGCGCGGTGGACGCAGCCGGTGCCGGCGGGGAGGTACTGATGTCGAGCAACGTGCTGCGGGCGCTGATGGCCGACAGCGAGGAAGAGCGGCAGAAGTACCTCGACCGGGAGACGCTGCTGTACGCGGTGCAGCGGACGATCACCTGCCAGCGGACGGGCGTGGTGCTCGACGTCGACCGGGCCGTGATGGTGACAACGATCCTCGGCGACAAGCGGGGCGCGTGGGTGCTCGACGGTGAGGCCTGGGACCGCATGGAGGAGTGGACGAAGCAGAAGGCCGAGGAGATCGGCGCGACGCTGGAGGTGATCGACGGCCGGAAGCTGCGCTGACGGCCGCAGAGGACGGGGCCGCACCCATCGGGTGCGGCCCCGCTCCGCCTTGGAGGGGCTGCGTCTCGGCTACGCTGACGGGGTATTCGCCGCTGGCTGCGGGCCGGGCATGGACCTTCGCTGTTGAGGGATGCCTGATGACCGCAGTGTGCGACACCCCGGTGAAGGGGAAGATGCTCCGGGCCACGAAGCTCGGGGTGTGCGGCGACCCGATCCTGGGCGCCGGAGGATGGCCGGTCCACGTCACGTCGAAGGGCTTCGTGAGCGTCGAGTACGCGGCCGAGGTCGACGACGGCGAGGAGATCGACCAGAAGGACGCCAACGGGGACAGCCTCGTCTACGAGCCGGCCCGGCGGCGGATCAAGCTGTACAACGTGACGGTGACCTGCGGGCGGGTCGACCCGGAGCTGTACACGCTGTTCACCGGGATGCCGGTGGTGCTCGACGAGGACGGCAACGCGACCGGCATGCGGGTCACGTCGGCGGTGAACCTCGACTCGGCGGTGGCGCTGGAGGTGTGGTCGGGCACGCAGCTGAAGAAGTGCGTGGCCGGGGCGATCCAGCGGCCGAGGTTCGGGTACTTCCTGCTCCCGCAGATCATCGACGGGCAGATCGGGGACTTCACGATCGAGAACGGGGCGGCGAGCTTCACGCTGACCGGCAAGGCGATCGAGAACCCGGGCTGGGGTGTCGGGCCGTACGACGTCTACCTGCGCACGACGGGCGTCGCGGCGCTGATGGACCCGATGGGCGACCAGGACCTGCTGCACCTCGACTGGACGTACCTGCCGCCGCCGGCGCCGACGTGCGGGCTGACGGTGCGGCCGCCGGACGGCACCGTGGTGGCGGACCCGGCGGACGCGACGAACATGACGGCGCAGTTCACCGCGACGTACGTGCCGGCCGCGCCGGACCAAGCGTTCTCGGTGGATTGGGGCGACGGGGCGTCGTCGGCCGGTCCGGCGGCGGACGCGACGGTCAGCCACAAGTACGCGGCCCCCGGCACGTACCTGGTGACGGTCACGCACACGTCGAGCGGCGCGCAGCGCTTCAAGTCGTTCGTCGCCCCGGCTGCCTGAGGTAGACGGTGACGCAGCCGGCGCGGACCGGCCCGTGCGCGTGGGAGCTGAACACGGCGTACTGCAAGGGCTGGGACCAGTACGACGAGGCGGTCCGGAAGGCGGCCACGGATCTCGCGACGGAGGTCCTGTGGGCGCTGTCCGGCCGCCGGTACGGCGTGTGCGACTCGACGGTGCGGCCGGTGCGGCGTGGCGACAGCGAGGCGTGGCGGCGGTGGGAGTCGTGGCTGGACCTGCCGTACGGCGGCAGCTTCGCGGTGACGTACTGCGGCTGCCCGGTGGGGGCGTGCGCGTGCGGGCCGGTCGGGCAGGAGCTGAGCCTGCCCGGCCCGATCAACGCGGTAACCCGGGTTGTCATCGACGGCCAGGAGCTGCCGGCCGAGGCGTACGCGGTCTACGACCGGCGGTGGCTGGTGCGGATCGACGGGGAGAGCTGGCCGGCCCGGCAGGACCTGACCGCGGCCGACGACCAGCCGGGCGCGTGGACGGTCACCTACCAGCGCGGGGTGCCGCTGCCGGCCGGCGGGAAGGTGGCGGCCGGCGCGTACGCCTGCGAGCTGGCGAAGGCGCTGGTCGCCGACACGACGTGCCGGCTGCCCCGGCGGGTGGCGTCGGTGGTGCGGCAGGGCGTGCAGCAGACGTTCGTCGACCCGGCGCAGCTCGTCCGCGACGGGATGACCGGGCTGCCGGACGTCGACCAGTGGCTGCGGGTGGTGAACCCGCACCGGCTGCCCCGCGACACGGTGGTGTGGTCGCCGGACCTGGACCATGGACGAAGGAGGACGTCGTGACCGAGCCGGTGGCGGAGCCGCAGGACGACGTGGCGTGGCCGGTGGCGGTGAAGCTGCGCGAGCTCATCGGCGGCGCGCTGGACGGCGCGCTCGGCGGCACGCCCGCCGTGGTGGCGGTGGTGCCCGGCCGTGACGTGGCGATCGACTCCTGCTGCGAGGGCCAGGCGTGGGTGCGGATCGTGCGGACGTACCCGGTGCTGCCGGAGGAGTTCCCCGGCGGGCGGGGCACGCCGCTCGACGAGGGCGCCGACCCGGGGGCGTTCTGGGCGGTGGAGCTGGGCGCGGGCACCGCGCGGTGCGCGCCGAGCCCCGACGACGCCGGCAACCCGCCGACCGCGGCGCAGCTCGAGAGCAGCGCGGCGGAGCTGGCCGACGACGCCGGCCGGATCCGGCGGACGGTGCTGTGCGAGCTGAAGGACCTCGGGCAGGTCGAGTCGGTGTGGATCGGCGAGCAGTCCAGCGTCGGCCCGTCCGGCGGCTGCGTCGGCCAGGAGGTCCTGGTCGCGGTGATGACCAACGTGTGCGTGTGCGACGAGGAGTGAGGGCGATGCGCAAGGGCCAGAAGGTGACGGTGCGGGCGCTGACGGCGATGCCGGGCGTGCCGGACGGGTCGGTGCAGCACGTCGAGTGGGGGCCGCGGCTGGCCACGCTCGTGGAGGCCGGCCGGTACGAGGTGCTGGAGGGTGAGGAGGCCGAGCAGGCGGCGACCGCCGGCCTGGAGCCGCCGGACGCCAGCCAGCCGACGCCGGCGCCGACGACGGACGCCGACGGCGACGGCAAGACGCGGAGGACGCGCCGCTGATGGCGGTACGGGTCAACACGCGGCTGGACCTGTTCGCCGGCGAGATGCGTCAGCTGCTGACCGGCTCGACCGGGCAGGTGGTGTCGTTCATCCGCAGCGTGACCCGGAAGGTGCGGACCCGGGCGGTGCTGACGTGCCCGGTGGACACCGGCCGGCTGCGGTCGGCGCACCGCGAGGAAGTCGGCGTGCGGGCGGGCCAGGTGTACGGGTTCGTCGAGAACGACGTCGAGTACGCGGCCGCCGTGCACGACGGCACGGGGGCGCACCTGATCCGGCCACGGCGGGCCGGCGGGATGCTGCGGTTCGAGACGGGCGGCCAGGTGGTGTTCACCAGCCTGGTGCGTCACCCGGGGACGCGGGCGCAGCCGTGGCTGCGCGAGGCGATGGAAGAGGTAGCGGGGTCGGAGGGGTTCCGGCTCGTCCGCTCGTAGGGAGGAAGCAGGATGCGGGAGTTCAGGACCAGCACGAAGGTGGCGAAGGAGTCCGGCGGCGAGAAGAAGCTGCCGGACGTGCCCTTCAAGCTGGACGGGGTGGAGATGGTGTGCCGGGCGCCGAAGGACGCGCAGCTGGCGTACCTGATGGCGGCGGCGTCGTCGAGCCGCAGTGAGGCCGACCAGGTGGCGGCGGTGCTCGACTTCTTCGAGCAGACGCTGGACCCGAAGAGCCTGGCGGTGTTCCGGCGGCGGCTGCTGTCCACGGAGGACAGCTTCGACTTCACCGACGCCATGGGGATCTTCACGCACGTGTGCGAGGAGTGGTCCGGCCGCCCTATTGGGTCGGGCAGCGCCTCCTGACCCTGGCGGTCAAGCGTTGGCCCGAGTTCCACGGGACGCTGCTGATGCGGACCGGCCGGGAGCCGCTGGACCTGCCGCTGCCGTCGCTCTTAGACGTGATCTACGCCTGGTGGGTGGAGGGCGGCACGGAGAAGGACGTGGCAAAGTTCCGGCAGGCGTTGGAGGCGCCACCGGCGACGGCGGAGTTGGAGGGCCGCGAGGAGTGGTCCGACGAGGAGACTGACCAGAGTTTCGCCCGGGCGCTGTCAGGCTCCAGTTGATGTCCGGCTGCGTGCCGGCATGTTTAGCTGGCTGCCCTCCACGTCCCAGGCCATGTTTGATGGCTGCATTCCGAGCTGTCATAGCCCGAAAGTAGTGCGTTCACCTTGTCGACGTGTCGCTGTGGACTTGGGGGCGTTGGCTCGATCGTCGCGTTGTTCCTGTAGGCGCGCGGCGGATTGGTGATCCGGGATCGGTTGTGGTTGAACGTTTGGGTTGGTTGGTGGTAACTGTTCAGCCTCTTTGGGGGTTCGGCTCGCGCACGGGGGTGTGGTAGATCGGAGGTCGTCGGCTGGCATTCCTGGGGTGGCTAATGGTTGATGTTGGTGGGTTGGCGGGTGCGGTGGTGCCGTTCCTGTCGGCGGCTGCGGGTGCGTACGGCAGTGCGGTGGTACAGCGGGTGACGGAGCAGAGCGCGGATGTCACAGCTGATGCGACGCTGGGCTGGGGGCGGCGCCTGCTGGGTCGGTTGTTGGCGTCGTCGCGGTCGGCGCAGGTGGGTGGTGCCGTGACGGACGTGGCGGAGAACCCGGAGGATGAGGCGTTCATTGCGGCGTTGTTCACGCAGGTGAAGAGGGCCCTGGCCGAGGATGGGCGGCTGGCTGATGATATTGCGAGGCTGCTGACGGAAGCGGGTGTGCCAGGCAGCAGGTTCACGGTGACGGTGTCGCAGTCGGCCGGTGTGCAGGTCGGGGATCACAACACGCAGACCAACACCTTCCACTACCCGGCCCGGTGACCGGCGGCAAGCCCGAGCCGGGCGCGTACCCGACCACGGTGAATGGCTCGGCGGGGGTGCAGGTCGGGGACCACAACACGCAGACGAATGTAAGTGTGGATGTCTCGACGATTTCGTCTCCAACCTCGGTGTCTGCGGCGGGGGTGGACAACATGCCCGTCGCGTCGGCGGTGTTCGTTGGCCGTGATCTGGCCGGACTGACGGCGTTGTTGCATCGCGCGGATGCGGGTGTGGTGGTGGGGCAAGCTGCCGTGCATGGGCTGGGCGGCGTCGGTAAGACGGAGTTGGCGCTGCACTATGCGCGTGCCTACCGCGACCGCTATGCCGTGGTGTGGTGGATTACCGCGGACACGGCGGAGAACGTCGGGCTGGGGTTGGCGGGGTTGACACGCCGGTTGCATCCGGTGGCGATGTTGGCGGATGCGCAGGAGTGGGCGATCGGCTGGCTGCAGTCGCATTCGGGCTGGCTGTTGGTGTTGGACAACGTGGAGGACATCGCTGATATTGCGCCGCTGCTGGGTCAGGTTGCTGGGCGTGGTCAGGTTCTGGTGACCACCCGCCGGGATCTGGGCGCGGCCCGGTGGGCGAGGTACGGCCTGGCGCCGCTCCGTCTGCAGGTGCTGGTCCGGGAGGCGAGTGTGCAGCTGCTGACCCGCCTGGCCGGCTCCGGGGATACCGCAGGTGCGAGCCGGCTGGCGGCGGACTTGGGTGATCTGCCGCTGGCGCTGGAGCAGGCTGCCGCCTACATCAGCCAGCACGATGGGCTGAGCTTCGATGACTACCGACGGCTGCTGGCACAGCAGTTCGCACGTGTAGCCGCCCACGCCGGTGAGGGTGCCACTGCGGAGCGCAGCATCGCGAGGATCTGGCAGGTCACCATGGCAGCCATTAGCAGACGCTCGCCGCTCGCTGCTCGTGTCATGGCGGTGCTGGCGGTGCTGGCGCCCGAGAATCTGCCCGAGGACGTGCTCACGCCGATCACCGAAGACAAGGTGGCGCTGGGTGAGGCATTGGCGGTGTTGGCCTCGTACAACATGATCCAGCGGGCGGGCGGCGTGGTGAGCGTGCATCGTCTGGTACAGGCGGTCACCCGTACTGGTAGCCCTGCTCAGCTGCCGGGGCCTGGTGAGGACGCTGTCGGTCTTGCCGCCGCGCTGCTCGTCCGAGCGATACCGGACGATCCGGTCAATAACATGGCGGGCTGGCCCTCGTGGAATCGTCTGCTGCCACACATAGACGCGCTGATCGCAAGCATCGGCAACGGTCATGACAACACCGACGTCTTGTTTCTCGGCGACCGGGTAGCGGCCTACCGACAGTTCCAAGGCCAGCTTGTACCTGCAGTCAACTTGTTCAAGCGGATCCTCGCCGGCCGGCGGCGGCTGCTGGGCGACGACCACCCGGACACCCTGACCTCTCGCCACAATCTCGCCTCCGCCTACGAGTCGGCGGGGCGGGTGGGCGAGGCGATCACCCTGTTCGAGCAGGTCCTCGCCGACTTCGTGCGGCTGCTCGGCGACGAAAACCCGAACACCCTGATCGCCCGCCACAACCTCGCCTCCGCCTACCAATCGGCGGGGCGGGTGGGCGAGGCGATCACCCTGTTCGAGCAGGTCCTCGCCGACTCCATGCGGCTGCTCGGCGACGATCACCTGGACACCCTGGGTTCTCGCCACAATCTCGCCTCCGCCTACGAGTCGGCGGGGCGGGTGGGCGAGGCGATCACCCTGTTCGAGAGGGTCCACGCCGACTCCATGCGGCTGCTCGGCGACGACCACCTGAACACCCTGATCGCCCGCAACAGCCTCGCCTCCGCCTACGAGTCGGCGGGGCGGGTGGGCGAGGCGATCACCCTGTTCGAGCAGGTCCTCGCCGACTTCGTGCGGCTGCTCGGCGACGATCATCGGAACACCCTGATCGCCCGCAACAGCCTCGCCTCCGCCTACCAATCGGCGGGGCGGGTGGGCGAGGCGATCACCCTGTTCGAGCAGGTCCTCGCCGACTTCGTGCGGCTGCTCGGCGACGATCATCGGAACACCCTGATCGT